>PLWX01000265.1 GCA_003151155.1 Acidobacteriaceae bacterium | reverse complement strand
ATCATTGGCCGAACATGGCTGACCATACCTGGGGTGCCAAAGTCTACAACTATTACGGCGCCAAGCCGTATTGGAATTAAAAGCGCAGGCTGAATGGTGATGGCCAGCCGCCCGATGCCCCACTCATTCGCGACCTTCGCGGATGAGTGGGGGCCTCATCAACTTTGACCCAGCATGAAACACTACGCCGTAACGAATTTAGTCTGGATTCTCCCGAACCCGTACCACCAACCCCACTCAAGAACAAGGAATGCTTCGGGCGACACCCGGCCACCGACCAGCGCTCGCTCCGAATCGGAGGCCGTCAACGAGCGCCAGCCCGCGTCTAGGTAAAAATCCAGTCTCGTCCAAATTAGCTCCGCTTTGTTGATCGCCTTCGGGAAGAAGAAGGCTGAGAGTCTCTGATAAGTTGAGTTTGCGAAGACCAACGAGTCAGAGTGACGTGACCGGCAAATTTTGTACCAGGTGGAAAGTTAGAGACACTGGAGCCAGTGGTGAGAGGAGCTGCCGCTAGCATGTGAGCCTCTCACCCATGGACGAGATTAACCGTAGTGCCCCGAGGATTCCCGCACAGTGCTGATGCTTATCAACTTGATTCAGTCCGGGACGAAAAGCAGAAGCGTGAGCATCACTGCCACGCTGTTCCATTTAGGCGGGTTCGGATTGTTCTTCTTTGGCATTCTGGACAGCTTGCCGTTGCCAATATTCGCTGGCTCCGACATCTTGATCGCTATTCTCGCCGCGAGTCATCGCAGCCCATGGTATGAATTCGCAGTCATCGCGACAGCGGGTTCCCTTATTGGAGCGTACATCACTTTCAGGCTGGCACGCCGGGCAGGTCTCGCATATCTGCACAGTAAATTCGGTAGCGGTCGAGTGCCAATCATCTTGAGATTGTTTGAGAGGTGGGACACTGGGGCTCTGGTCATCGCCACTGTCTTTCCCTTTTTTCCGGCCAGTGTGTTCTTCGCCGCCGCAGGTGCTTCTAACTACCGCATGCGGAAATACTTCACCATCATCTTGCTCTGTCGGGCTTTGCGCTATTCGTTCCTCGCCGTTCTCGCAGACCATTATGGAAGTCGCTTCACCCACTTAATCCAACACCCTGACCAATACCGGGGCTGGCTGTTGCTTGCCGCCGCAATCATTGCCGGGGCAGTTGCAAGCGTGATCATAATAAATAAGTGGCTGAAGACCACCTCCACTGCCGATTGAGAAGGAGAGCACATGCATGGCCTGTCCGTCGCTAGTGGAAACTAGTTCTCGTTGACGCCCCGAGTCAAATTCCGCAGATTACGCACGAGTTAAATGAACTGGACACTAAGCCCACGGAGTAGCCACCCTGTCGGGATAGTGAAACCGTGCCCAGTCGTTGTGCGCTTTTGATCGAGCTACTTCTTCAATTCTTCGACGGCTTTTTCCGCAACGCCTACGTGGTGTTGAACCTTGCCCGCGTTCTTTTCAACTTTCCCTTTGGCTTCCAAACAGCAGTCGTTCGTAACTTTTCCGGCTTCCTCTTTGATCGCTCCCTTTACTTCGTGCAATCTGCCCTTGATCTTGTCTTCCGTGCTGGTTGTCATAGTTCTCCTCTGTCCTCGCAAAGCTTGAATTGCGGCTTTGAGGGCTATCTTGTTTGTAGCCCCGTGGCTTGCTGAGGTCTGAGCGGAATTGACCATCGTTGCACTGGCTGTTCCCCCGGAGCAGGGCAAACGCATATGCGTTCCTGCGTCTGTTTATATCCGCCTCGGCGGCACGGCGTTCTTCAGTGCCGCCCGAACGGTCCGACGATGCACTTTGTATTTTTGGGCGACACCCCTGATGGTTCCAAGCCCGTGTTCGTATTCTCTTCGAAGGCGTTTGTAGAGTTGCATTCTGCCCCCCCAATCATCCGAGTCGGATTCGGTGGCCGTGTCAACTCATCGTCGCAGGTTCACCACGTCATGCACGTATTTCGCGTGGAGCTTGTCATAGCCGACCCATTCGTCGGTAACAACCTTGCTGCCATATTTCACATTCTTGAGAATCTCGTTTTGCAGGGTCTCACGCTTCACGTTCGGAACCACGGTAGCGCGAACCTGGCGCAGATCACGATCTAGCATTCCCATCACGATGGTTTTGCCGCCATGCGGAGCAGAGCCCTTAACGTAGCTGTTCGCACGCTTGCGATGCATATTCTTGGTGAGTCCGCCGACGAAAGTCTCGTCCACTTCCACCGGGCCTTCGTCGTTTCCCTTGCCGCCCAACTTGGTGCCGTCATCCTGCGGCTCAAGAACTTCGCGAAGCCGGTGCATCATGTACTACAAGCGAATGATATTTGCAGTCCATTCTCCGATTGGCACTCTCGTACCACCTGCCGACCTTCCGGTGCAGTTGTGGACAGGTGATCGAGTATCGGAGCTTGTGGTGCGGCTCGGTTTAGGTAAGTGGGTTGAGGGCAAACTTGCTTGACCCGATCTGTCGCAAGCGGATCAGCCTCGCGCAGAAAGCGCTATGGGCGAAGAGAATAGCCAAAGGGCAATCACTTTTTCGCGTTTCTGCCCTAAAGAACCCTAAAGTTTTGGTGAGTAATAGCAGGTCAGATGGCGCCAAATAGGGGGTTCGCTCGATGGCTAACCCATTGGTGCAATAGGGTTTTTCCAGTATTATGGCAAAAATTGGGGTGCCCAAAAATAAACCCCCCCTCCCGGCACCATAACACTCTGAAAACAATCTTCATTGACTCGACCCTTGCCCAGGCGGCCTTCGCTCGCTTGCTGGCACTAGGTCCGAACTATGACGGTTGGGTTCTGATTCCAGCGTTGAAAGCGCATCCGCCAGGTCGTTCCCCATTTCTAGGCGATCACTTCACCACGACGTCCGTCGGTAGCAAAAAATATTTAAGCCGTAGCTTTCACGAGATTTTCAGACTGCACAATGCATGATTCCGCATTCTTGGTTCCCTTCATATGTGCTCGACGCTCCCGCCACTTCGCAACAATACTTGGTGGGGGCGCAATCATCTAAGTAAGCAAGGTCCCGTTCGGCAATCATGAATGCGAAGCCTGCGATCGAGTATCCGTGCCCAAGGTGCGGTGCGCGTCCGGAAAAATTATGCCCTCTGTCCGGTAACAGTCGCGGATTTCACGGTGAGCGATTGAAGCTGGCGAAGGCAGGGCGACAAGAGGCGAAGAAGATAAGGCCCCCTACTGCTTAAATTCTCCCGTAATCGATCCCAAGCGGGGTCGGGTCGCGAGGGCCAGGGGGATTAGCAATTAACCGTTTAGGAAGCCCTTCGCGGCGCTCCGCAGGCGTCGCGCATTTGCTTCATGAGAATGCGCTGGGCGCGGCTCTGGTAGTGGTGGCGTAGGGTGACAATGCCCACCTTGCGAGAGCTATGCTTGCCGGAGATCGGGATGAACTTGCATCCCGGGTGTGGCTGCACGGCCATGGCTGGCACCGCAGATACGCCCATTCCTGCCGATACCATGGCGAGTACCGTCGCGAATTGACCGCTTTCGAAGACGACACTGGGAGACATCCTGGATTTTTGACAGGCTGCGATCAGGCTGTCGCGAAAGCAGTGGCCCTCCTTCAGCAGGAGAAACGGTTCTCGGTTCAATTCCGTGAGGCTGATGTTAGCGCGTGAGGCGCTGCGGTGTTTCTCCGGGAGGACAGCATAGAATTTCTCCTCGAACAGTTCTTCGTTGACGAGTTCAATCCCTGAAATCGGTAGCGCCGCGATGGCGATGTCCACAGTGCCGTCATGCAAGCGTTGCAAGAGCACAGGCGTGATGTCTTCGTAAATTTTGACGGTGATGAGAGGATGCCGGGTCGCGAGGCCGTCCAGCAACTGGGGCAGCAGATAGGCAGCGATCGTGGGGATGATGCCGACAACAACCTCTCCCTTCTCGTTGCCTGACATCTCGAGAATCTCGGTTTTCGCTTCCTCCAACTCGCGGAGGATACGTTTCGCCTTCGGCAGAAGGGCCTTTCCGAAGACGGTGAGCTTGGCCGAACGCGGGAGTCGATCAAACAGTCGCGCACCAAGCTCCGCTTCCAGTTTCAAAATCTGCTGGGAAAGAGAAGGCTGCGCAACGTGTTCGACTTCCGAGGCGCGGGTAAAAGTGCCTTCCCGGGCGACAGCACAGAAGTAGCGAAGCTGGTGAATTTCCATCAAAACTCCAAGCGAAAGAATCAGACGCGAATCCTATCGAAAGGATAGGAAACAGATATTTTACCTTTGGCGCATAAGACCTGAATATGGGCGTCATGGAAAATGAACTCGTCGAAAAAGTGAAGGCACCTGTCCCTGGAAATCAAACCAACACCTTGACCGAGAAGTGTCCGGTAGCGGGCGGCGCCCGGCACACCCTGGCGGGATCGCGGAACAATGCAAGCTGGTGGCCGAACCAGCTCAACCTGAAGATCCTCCACCAGCACTCATCGTTATCCGATCCGATGCCCGAGGAGTTTAACTACGCCGAAGAATTCCAGAGTCTCGATCTGCATGCGGTGATCAAGGATTTGCATGCCTTGATGACGTCGTCGCAGGAGTGGTGGCCGGCCGATTACGGCCACTATGGGCCATTTTTCATTCGTATGGCCTGGCATAGTGCAGGCACCTACCGCATCGGCGATGGCCGCGGTGGAGCAGGCTCGGGCGAACAGCGCTTCGCTCCCCTCAATAGTTGGCCCGACAATGGGAACCTCGATAAAGGCCGCCGCTTGCTCTGGCCGATCAAGCAAAAGTATGGACAGAAGATTTCCTGGGCAGACCTGATGGTTCTCGCCGGCAACGTGGCGTTGGAGTCGATGGGCTTCAAGACCTTCGGTTTCGCGGGCGGCCGCGAAGATGTGTGGGAGCCGGGCGAAGACATTTACTGGGGACCCGAAGGCAAGTGGCTGGCGGGCGAGCGCTACAGCGGCGATCGTGATCTAGAGAATCCACTTGGCGCTGTGCAGATGGGCCTCATCTATGTGAATCCGGAAGGTCCGAACGGAAAGCCTGATCCAGCGGCGGCCGCAGTGGACATCCGCGAGACCTTCGGCCGCATGGCCATGAATGACGAAGAGACCGTCGCTCTCATTGCCGGCGGACACACGTTCGGCAAGACTCACGGTGCCGGCGTGCCCACCGAATATGTTGGCCCTGAACCCGAAGCCTCGAGCATCGAAGAGCAAGGCCTGGGCTGGAAAAACAAATTGGGCGGCGGCCACGGATACCACACCATCACCAGCGGCTTGGAAGGCGCATGGACCACCAACCCAATCAAGTGGGACAACAATTTCTTCGAAAACCTGTTTGGATACGAGTGGGAACTCACCAAGAGTCCAGCGGGTGCGAACCAATGGACCCCCAAGAACGGCGCCGGAGCAGACACCGTTCCCGACGCCCACGACAAAACGAAGCGCCACGCACCCATGATGGCGACGACTGACTTGGCGCTGAAGATCGATCCGATTTACGCGCCGATTGCAAAGCGCTTCTACGAACATCCGCAGGAGTTCGCGGACGCCTTTGCCAAGGCTTGGTACAAGCTCACGCACCGCGATATGGGGCCACTCCCGCGCTATCTTGGGCCGCTCGTTCCCAAGGAACCGCAGCTCTGGCAGGATCCTGTGCCCGCCGTGAATCATCCGTTGATCGACGACCAAGACGCGGCTGCTCTCAAGGGTAAGATCCTGCAGTCCGGACTGTCAATCTCGCAACTGGCGACGACGGCCTGGGCATCGGCGTCGTCGTTCCGCGGTTCCGACAAGCGTGGCGGAGCCAACGGCGCCCGCATTCGCCTTTCGCCGCAAAAGGACTGGGAAGTCAACCAGTCCGCCGAACTGGCGAAGGTCCTGCCCGTACTGGAGAAGATCCAGAAGGACTTCAACAGCTCGCAATCAGGCGGCAAAAAAGTGTCGCTCGCGGATGTCATCATTCTGGGCGGATGCGCAGCCATCGAAGAAGCTGCGAAGAAGGCCGGCCACGACGTCAAGGTCCCGTTCTCACCGGGCCGCACCGACGCCTCGCAGGAACAGACCGACGTTCATTCCTTCGTCGTCATGGAGCCTGTGGCGGACGGATTCCGCAACTACTATCGCCAAGGACAACCAAGACCGGCGGAGGAGATGCTCGTGGATAAAACGCAGTTGCTGAGGCTGACCGGTCCCGAGATGACGGTTCTGGTTGGTGGCATGCGTGTTTTGAATACCAACTTCGGGCAATCCAAGCACGGCGTCTTCACCAAGCAGCCAGAAACTTTGACCAACGATTTCTTTGTCAACTTGCTGGACATGAATACTCAGTGGCAGCCTTCGGGGTCCGACGGGGTGTACGAGGGACGCGATCGCAAAACGGGCGAAGTCACGTGGACTGCGACCCGCGCCGATCTTATTTTCGGCTCGCATTCGCAGCTTCGTGCGCTCGCGGAAGTCTATGCATGTGCCGACGCGAAAGAGAATTTTGTGAAGGACTTCGTCGCTGCCTGGGGCAAGGTCATGAACCTTGATCGTTATGACCTTGCAGCGAAGAGAAGGAGCGCCGTTAACTAACACGTCGCTTTACGGAGACAGGATGTGCGAACGCTTTCGCTGGCGCGAGCACATCCTGCCTCGTCGTCGATCTACTCTCCGGAACTCTTTGCCGTCTTTCTCGCGTGCCGGACCATCGCGAGGTCCACGATCTCCCCGATCATCTGGGTGTAGGAGAGGCCGGATTTCTTCGCGGCCATGGCAAATTCCTGCCCGCTGGAGAGCCAGGGATTCGGATTCGCTTCGATGACATAGACCTCACCCTTGCTCGAGACCCGCATATCGATGCGTCCGTAATCGCGAAGCTTGACTGCGCGATAGGCCTTGATCGCGATCT
>PLWX01000038.1 GCA_003151155.1 Acidobacteriaceae bacterium | reverse complement strand
GGTACCAGCATGGCAACCCCAGTGGTATCGGGCGCGGCCGCACTGCTGATCCAGAAAGATCCAACGTTGACGCCGGACCTGGTCAAGGCGCGTTTGATGAAGACCGCGTTCAAGACCCTTACCATGTACAGCACGACCCTCGATTTTCTGGGCAACAACTATGGCAACCAAGCCGATCTGTTTACGTACGGCGCGGGTCTGCTCGACGTAGCCGCAGCTCTGAACAACACGGACGCGGGTTCGGGCTATGCGCTTTCACCGACAGCCGTCTTCAACACGGCGAATCATACGGTCTCGCTGGTTCAAACCGTGCCGAACGCGACCTCGGTGATTTGGGGATCGTCGGTAATTTGGGGATCGTCGGTAATCTGGGGAAGTTCGGTGATTTGGGGAAGCAACGCTTTTGTTGTGAACAGCAATTCCGTAATCTGGGGCAGTTCGGTGATCTGGGGAAGCAACATCGACACGGGGTTCAGCGTGATCTGGGGTTCCAGCGTAATTTGGGGCTCTTCGACTACCCAGGCGATGGATGATGGGGACGCAGGCGACTGCCTCGCGGATCCGGTTACCGGGGCCGTCACTTGTCCGCAATTACAACAGTAAGAGTGATCACTATGGCAAGGCAATCTAGAAAGGAGGCGCGTTATGAGTGAAATTCCGAATCGAGCAAAGACGTTCATCGTCGTTGTAATGCTCATAGCCGCAGTGGTCACGGTATACGCGGTGGGGACCCGCTTTTCGGCCGAGAATGGAAAATTCCTGTTGCTGCTGGCACTGGCGGTGATCGCGGCGCGGTTGAAGTTAACCCTGCCGGGGTTCGACAGCAGCATGTCGATGAACCTGCCGTTTATGTTGCTGGCGATCTCGGAACTTCCGCTGGCACAGGCAATCGCGGTGGGAGCGTTTTCAACCTTCGCGCAAACGATGTCGCGGTCAGGACAGACGGTAAAACCGGTGCAGGCTGTATTCAACGTCTGCAACATGGTGAATGCGATCGCCATTGCTTCGGTCGCCAGCGGACGAGCGATGCACTTAGAAGGATTGAACAAGCCGTTCCTGATTTCCGCAGCGGCACTGGCGTTCTTCATTGCGGACACGGTGCCGGTAGCGGCGGTGATCTCGATGACGAGCCCGACACGCGGGTTAGAAGTATGGAGCGAAATCGCGCTGATGACGTTCCCATACTTCGTACTGAGCGCCGGCGTGGCGTGCGTTGTGGCCACGGGATTCGAGGCGGTGGGATGGAAGGCTGGGCTGGCGACGATGGCAGTGATGCTGCTGGTGTATCGCTCGTTCCGCTTCTACTTCCAGAACATGAAGGCATCGGCGAGCGTTGCTAAGCCGGTAGCGAGTGTGTCGATAGCGATGCACAAAGCAGCTGGAGCGGACTAACGAACTGCTGAAGGAGAGTCTTACGGCCCACATCTAGATTTGCAGATGTGGGCCGCTTCTTTTTGGGAGTGCCTATTCGCGAAAGAGGCGGGGAGCGAAATCGTATAGGCTGCGACGCCAGGTCTGCCATTCGTGCGCAGTGCCTTTGGATTCGAAGAAGACGAGATGGACTCCGCTGGCTCTGAGAGTGTCGGCAGCGCGTTTGATGCCGTCGTAGAAGCCGTGCTCTTCGGACCGACGCCGAGCCAGAGCAGCTTGAGACTCTTGTTGACCGAAGCGGGATCGGCGAAGCTGCCATCGAAGGCGGTTTTGGGATCGAAGGTGCCGGGGCCTCCGTTGAAGCCGGGAAAGACGGGGCCGCTCAATGATCCTAGATAGGCAAACTTGTCGAGATGTCGTGGAACGATAAATAGAGTTTGCATGCCGCCCATTGATAGGCCGGCCATGGCGCGGTGCTCGCGGTCGGGAATGGTGCGATAGGAGGCGTCGATGGCGGGGATGAGATCGTTCACGATGACGGCTTCGAAGGTCTCGAACGCAGTACGGATGTCCTGCGGAGTGGTGCCCTGGCCGAGGACGAATAACTTTCCGCCGGGACGCGTGGCATAGCCGCGATCCATGACGACGATCATGGGCTTGGTTTTGCCAGAGGCGATCAGGTTGTCGAGGATGAAGTTGGCGCGGCCCTGGCGCGTCCATCCAGTTTCATCTTCGCCGGCACCGTGTTGAAGGATGAGCACGGGATAACGCGCGGAGGGATTCTTGTCGTAATCGGGCGGGGTGTAGACCATGGCGCGACGCCAGTCGCTGGTGGTCTTCGAGAAGTACCATTGTTCGCGCACATCGCCGTGCGGGACATCTTTGATCGCGTAATAGTCGGCGCCCTCTTCGGGGATCTCTACGCCGCTGGTTTCTTTGCCATAACCGAAGTAGGTCTGGCTGCCGGGATCGTTCATCCGCGCGCCGTCCACGACGAACCAGTAATAGTGAAAGCCGGGAACGGCGGGTGGCGTGATCCGTCATCTCCACGAACGGCGAAAACCAGATAGGTCTCTCCGGTCTGGAAGTTCAAGCCGCAATCTCCAGTCCCTAGGCCAGTGAGAATGGTGACGTGATCCTGACGCTCGCCGCGAAACATACTCGTCACTACGATCTCTACAGACCGGTGCATGCCACTCGATGTCATGGACATTGCTCCTGCCGTTCCTATCCCGCTATGTTCTAGTTTTTGGGCAGTCACCTTCCCCTCGAAAATGAGAGCGATATTGGGCCTGGTGGCATACCATTCCCCGACTTCCCGCATATTCTTGGCATGGTGAGCAGGTGCAGGCGATGCCGAGGTTGGTTGCGAGTGCAAAAAATACGAACCAAGGAAAGGATTCGACGTTTCATAGGGCCTCTGGTGGGGGATGTTACGAGAAGCTGAATTCCGCGCCAAGCTGGAAAGTCGTCAAAAGGGGATAACCCCTTGCCTTTGCAGCAATTCCGGGAAACGTGTTACCTTAGTGGAGACGTTAAACGATACGTTAGAGAATAGAGCAGGAGCACACCAGTTTCAGTGTTAGCCCGAGAGCAGAAAACCAACATTATCGAGCAGTATAAGACACACGCGAACGACACCGGCAGTCCTGAGGTCCAGATCGCGATCCTGAGTCAGCGTATCAATGAGCTGACGGACCATTTCAAGGCGCACAAGAAGGATCACGCGTCCCGCCGCGGACTTTTGATGATGGTGAGCAAGCGTCGCAGCTTGCTGGACT
>PLWX01000260.1 GCA_003151155.1 Acidobacteriaceae bacterium | reverse complement strand
ATGTTCTGGTTCTTCGGACATCCAGAGGTGTACATCGCCATTCTGCCGGCTGCCGGCATCGTCTCGCACATCCTCATCAACAGCCTGCGGCGCCCATTGCTCAGCCATAAAGTCGTCATCGGCAGCATGATGATGATCGGCTTCCTGAGCTACGTGGTCTGGGGACACCACATGTTCGTCAGCGGCATGAACCCGTTGTCGTCCTTGGCGTTCTCGTTCCCGACACTGATCATCACCATCCCGGCGACGATCCTCACGTTAATCTGGCTGGGCAGTATTTACGGATCACGACTGCGTATCAATAGCGCTTCGCTGTTCTCGCTCGGCTTTATCTCGATGTTCGTCAGTGGCGGCGTGAGCGGATTCTTTCTGGCGCAGCCTTCGATCGACATTTACCTGCACGCCACGTACTTCGTGGTCGGTCATTTCCACCTGGTGATGGGCGTGGCGGCGATCTTCGGTGTCTTCTCCGGAACCTACTTCTGGTTCCCGAAAGCCACTGGACGCATGATGAATGAGACGCTCGGCAAGCTGCACTTCTGGGGAACGTTTATCGGCGCATATTGCATCTTCATGCCGTTCCACTATCTCGGCATGGTGGGCAACGTTCGCCGCTACTCGGCATTCACCGATGACTTCCTTGTGCCGCTTATCCCGGTACACAAGTTCATCACCATCGCTGCGCTGTGCACCGGTGCGGTCCAGTTGATCTTCCTGTTTAACCTCTTCTACAGCAGATTCAAGGGTGCGATCGCACCGATCAATCCCTGGGAAGCGACCTCGCTGGAGTGGACGATCTCTTCGCCGCCCCCTCATAACAACTTTGGCGATGTGCATCCGGTCGTATATCACGATCCGTATCAGTACGGCATCGAGAGCTCGACGGGTGATTACATCATGCAAACCGACCCAGGAAATATCGTGGTCGAACGCGACGAGAAGTAAGAACGGTTAACGGCAGGAACGTTTCGATAGGAAATGTTTCCGATCAGAAATGTTTCGATCAGAAATGCGTGGATCGTCAATGTTTCGTATCAGGGCACGTCTTCAGTCGTGCCGATACGGACTTTTTAAAGACCGGGCTTTAGCCCCTGCGAGAGCCAGATCAAATCGACTCTCGATAGGGCAGAACTAGGGGCAACAATGGCAAGCGCATTTAATGAACCGCTGAGAATTGGACAGGTTGTCGACGTCGAGCGCGATCTTGCGCGGAAGACAGGCGGAGGCGGCACCACGCCGATGAATCCTTCCGGCGGCAAGTTGCGTTCGGTGGTAGATCCCGCCGGTGAACCCGTGCGCACCGGCGTCTGGGTTGGCCTCGCCACCGTCGGCATGATGTTCGCCGCGTTTACCAGCGCGGCAGTCGTTCGCAAAGGTTCTGCGGATGATTGGCATCACATCGTGCTGCCTTCCATCCTGTATTTCAACACCCTCGTGCTCGTTATCAGCAGCGTGACGCTGGAAATCGCACGACGGAAAGTTCTGGTGTACGCGAGGGGTGAAAATCCATCGCAGATCATACCGCTGGCGTGGCTCGGTTCGACCCTCGCTTTGGGGCTCATATTCGTTGTCGGTCAGTTCGTAGCGTGGTCGCAATTGAAGGCGCAAGGCGTTTATCTGGCGACGAGTCCGACGAGTTCGTTCTTCTACGTGATGACAGTGATTCACGCCATCCACGTCGCTGGGGGCTTGGGCGGACTAACACGCGTGATCCTCAAAACCAGCGGACACGTGTTCACCCTCAAACGCAGCACGCTCGACGGTACTGCCTACTACTGGCACTTCATGGGCGCGCTTTGGATTTACCTGCTGTTGCTGCTCTGGTTCAAGTTCTAACCATCTTACGGAGGCACCGTGAGTCAAGCCGAAGTTGTCACAGTTGGGCATGGAGAACACTACGAAGCACCACCGTTTTCCATTCCTTCCAAAAAACTGGTGATGTGGCTGTTCATCATTTCTGACGCCGTTACCTTTGGAGCGATGCTCTACGGTTACGGCTACCTGCGTAACGCTTCGTCGAACTGGCCGACTCCGTTCAAGTTTTCGCCGAGCATCGTGAACGTCATGGTCATGACGTTCGTGCTGATCACCAGCAGTTTGACCATGCTGATTGGCGTGCGCAAGGCGCAGGCGGGCGACAAAGAAGGCTCCATCAAGTGGACATACATTACGGTTCTACTCGGTATTGTCTTCGCGGCATTGCACATCCGTGAGTGGGCCAGCATGATCCACGAGGGCGTGACGCTGACCCACAATCCCTGGGGATCAGGTCAGTTCGGGGCAATCTTCTTTTCCATCACCGGCTTGCACTTGACCCACGTGATCGGCGGCGTGATCGCACTCACGGTGGTAGCGCTCGGCTATAAGCGTGGACGCTACAAGGCCGCGGACATCGAGATCTGGGGCCTCTACTGGCACTTCGTCGACCTCGTTTGGATGTTCGTCGTCCCGATGGTCTACCTGCTGAACGTCGAAAAATAAGGCGAGGAGAGATAACTATGACCGGTACCATGCGCGAAGAAAGTTTAAAGACCGACATCATCGTGTACGTGATCATCCTCGTCATCGCGGGGCTGCAGGTTCTCATCGCCTATCGCGGAGGAACCATTGGACAGCACGTGATCGAATTCCTGTCGCTGGCGATTATCCAGGCGGGACTTGGCGTAATGTTCTTCATGCACCTGTTCCAGGAGAAGCGCTCGCTGATGTTCGCATTGATCCCGGCGACTGTCTTCGTTTTGCTCATGATGAACGTGATCTGGAGCGACAGCTTCCGTATCATTCAGATGAAGCCGTGGCCGAACTAGAATAAAACGGGTGGAAGCCCCGGGCTTTAGCCTGGGGAGTCTGTTCCGTGCGACAAGGGCTTTAGCCCCGGAGGAACGCCGATGAAGAAAACGCTCCTGCTCTTCAGCCTTGTGTTTGTTCTGTTGATGCCCGCCGCTCTGTTCGGTCAAGGCTGCGCGCTCTGTTACACGCAGGCGGCAGGATCTGGCGCCAAGATGATTGCAGCTCTCAAGAGCGGCATTCTCGTCATGATGGTTCCACCGATGGGGATTTGCGTCTTCTTTACCATCATGGGCTACCGTAAGCGCAATAAGTTTTACGAACTGGAATCGGATTCCGCCAACACCGATGAGCGTGGACCGAATGCTGATCTAGGCTGGTAGTCCGCAGAAACTTATAAAGCCCCGAGCGATCGGGGCTTTTTCATTTGCCGGGTTCATCGAATTGCTGAGTACGTCGATCCATCCAATAACGATAACCCATCCACCCTATAATCGAGATCATCCCCATCCAACCAAGAAACCTCACCAAGCCTGCGATGCGGGTGTCGTACAATAGCAGCCCCCACCAGCCAAACATCGTATTCCAGTCGTGCTCAATGTAGTCGGAATCGCCAAGCGATACGAGCGGCAAAGCCTCGGCACGCGCGTCCGCCATGTAGGTTGCGGTATAAAGGAAGTTCTCGAAGAAAAAGAATGTGCAGAATACAAATCCTGAGATCTGCCGGTGATAAAAAAAATACGCGGCGAGCAGTGCGGGAACCATCCACTGCAGCAATGTGCCGCCCATGATTCCCAACGTGTTCCCAAACCAGCCGAAAAGCGCGTGACCGCCCTCATGCACTACGAGGTTGGCATTGTCGATGAAGAGGAACCCGGATGTATTGCGTGCTGCGTAGAGCAGGAACCAGGCATAGAAGATCATCCAGCCCACGAAAGCCGGGGTT
Source organism: Acidobacteriaceae bacterium (assembly GCA_003151155.1). Taxonomy (GTDB): domain Bacteria; phylum Acidobacteriota; class Terriglobia; order Terriglobales; family Acidobacteriaceae; genus Korobacter. The sequence continues at coordinate 75 of PLWX01000260.1, read as the reverse complement.
GAGATCGGCTTCCACTCCGCATCTTCGTCTCCGAAGCGCCACTCCATGTTCGAAGCATAGGGGGCTGAACGTTCC
>PLWX01000181.1 GCA_003151155.1 Acidobacteriaceae bacterium | reverse complement strand
GATGGCGGTTGCATGCGTTGCCTAAATCGGGAGCAGAAATATCCCTCGGGCACTGGATATGATTTATGCATCTGCGTACACGCAGAGCAGAATGCCGTTTTGTCGGCGGCGCGATTCGGCATCAGCATCCAAGGCGCTACGGTCTACACCACCACACAGCCCTGTTTCGGATGTTTGAAGGAAATGCTGCAAGCGCGCATTGATTCCGTCTACTACATCCATCCTTGGACATCGCCACGAGACGAAGATCAAGAGAAACAGTACCGCATTCTAATGGGACAATTCCCATCAGGTGTGACTCAGTTGTCGATGGACGATCCAAAGAAAAGTTGGGCGGTGCCCAGCACTGCATCACCCACTACCGTGATCGATGAACACGGGATGGAATCACAATAACATCACTGCAGACCTGCTGTGCAAGGGCGCCAGAAGCGATCACATCACCCGTGTGGTCACTGATAGTTTTCCGCGGATGCGGGTCAAGCGAGATGTAGCGGGCCGAACACCGAGAGTGCATTAATTGCTTCGACAATTAAGCTCCCGCCAGCACTTCATCGTTGCACGACGTGCACAGTCCAGGTACTTTCTTCATGCAATCAAACCATGGTCGAACGGAGCCGCTGCATTGGGCGACATAAAACTATTTCGCACGAGCAACACCACCGTCTCGGAGCTTCCTGGCAAAGCAGTAGCCGTCGAGAAGTCCCTTCAAACTCTTATCGAACATCATCTGGAATGTTTCCTCGGCGTGAGGCTTCTCGCGTCCGAATACGCGACCGGAAAAACGCATGGCGGACGGATCGATACGCTTGGCATCGACGAAAACGGATGCCCGGTCATCATCGAGTACAAGCGTGCCCTCAACGAGAACGTCATCAATCAGGGATTGTTCTATCTGGATTGGTTGCTGGATCATCGGGCGGAGTTCAAGTTGCTGGTGCTCGAACGATTTGGGAAGGAAGAAGCAGACGCGATCGAGTGGACAAGTCCGCGGTTGTGCTGCATTGCCGGCGACTTCACGAAGTACGACGAACACGCCGTGCAGCAGATCAACAGGAATATCGATTTGATTCGATACCGGAGATACGGCGACGATCTACTTCTCCTGGAACTAGCGAACGCCGTTCTTGCGGAGCCTACGGGTAACGGTAGCGATGAAGCCGCCAAACCGTCCGCCACCAAGTCGTGCGCGGATTATCTGGCACAGTCGCCAGTCGAATTGAAAGACAGGTTCGAGGCGCTCAAGGCGTTCATCATCGCGCTGGGGGACGATGTCCAGATGCGCCAGTTGAAATACTACTTCGCGTTCCGTCGGCTGAATAATTTCGCGTGCGTCGAAGTGCATCCTCAGACGCAACAGCTTCTGGTGTACGTGAAGGTTGATCCGGCTTCGATCACCCTGGAACCCAGCTTCACTCGCGACGTTCGCGAGATCGGGCATTTCGGAACTGGCGACCTGGAGATCAGGATCAGGAACGAGGTCGATTTGGAGAAGGCCAAGCCTTTGATCGTCCAGAGCTACGAGGCAAGCTAAACAACGCGACGGAGGGAACATGCCAGGAGTGCTCTTCGGAATACCCGTAGCGCGATGGATCAAAGGAACGGCGGAGCGAATGGCCGCTGCCAGGAAAGACGATCGCACTGCCTGGAACCGCGCCTGGATGGAGGAATACACGAAGCTTGGCGGTCACTCCGCGACTTGTGGCGAGAAGGGTTGTCCTCGTGCGGCGGCGTACGCATTGTGGTATCTCGGGTATGTACGGGGAACGAATCGGATGAGGATGGAATGGGCGATCGAGAGAGTTTACGCGGAACTCGGGAAGAACGCGACATATGCGGTGATCGGGTAGTGGTGCAGTTTGAATTTCTCAGGGCTTGGGCTGTTTTGGCGAGAGCTGCGCGCCTTGCTGCACCTGGGCAAGGGTGAGCTTCGAAAATAGATCTTCAAAAAAGATATGGCTCCAGCACGCTGTCCGCAACTGATCTCCGTGTGCCTTAAAAAAGGCTTGGACGATCTGCTTGTCGGTTTTCTTTTGAATGTACTCGACGGCGGGTGCGTAATCCGCATCCCCTGAGACTAGAACCGCGATATCGTAGTTATCGTCAAAGGCCATGGAAAGCAAGTCAGTGATGATTGCCGCGTCGATGCCCTTTTCGGAGGTTTGGCGCATCGCAGCATTCAGCAGTCGGACAAGCTCATCCTTGTCCTTGATAGGCGGCTCCCCTCCGACCTGAGTCGTCCCATAGATGGCGAGAGCCTTCTGGAGATTCCTGAAGATGTCCGCGACAATGAAGGGAAAGTCCGCACGACCGATGTGATCGGCGGCAAGATTTTGTCCTAGTCCAGATCCACAGGCCGGGTTCCCAAGAGGAGCACAATCGCCGTGAGACGATCCGGGATATGAACCTTGTCCCGCCCGGCAGGGCACGCGCCATCGCGATTAGTTCTTGGGTGCTAATTCCATTGAAAACGGTGAGGTTCATCAGGGCGACCCGGACCTCGGTCTTGATCGGAGGCAGTACTGCGACATCTCTCATACTTCCAACCTACGGAGGCACAGAGGAGAGAGGCTATGCGAGCAGGAATCTATGCTCGTGTCGGAAGGCATGGAATCCGAACCTAGTTCAAGGGGCGCGCAAGTGACCAAAAACAAAATCATCGAGAAAACGCTGAGGGAGATCGTTCCCCGGATCGAGGAGCGCGAAGAACTGTACAGCGTTAGCGCCGAGCCTCGCGAGAGGCTGCCCGACACAGAACGTCGAGACCTGCGAGGACTTCCGGCACCTGAACGTCACCTGTTACGACACGTGTCACCCCTCGACGGGGTCAATGAGTGCTATCGGGATTTTGCGCCAACAACGAACCGCCTCCCATCTCGCTGCTTCATGCGGTGCCTCACAAACGACCATGGCGTCGTCACTACAAATTCCGGTGGGACGGGCGTCACCGCGGAAATGCGGTTTGCGAATTCACACGACCACATCAGAGCAGAAGGGCCACAGTCGGGTGCAATTGTGGCCCTGTGGATGCTTTGCTCGCCCTCCGATGCCGATTCACCGTCGGCACCAAGTACATTCATACCAGCTTGTCTTACTGCCCGGCGATCGAAACCGGGACGCTCTGGATGTATTCGGTAGCCTCGGCGACTAGTGTCTGCCTTGTTTTAGGTACGGCGAAGGTCAGATCCAGGTTGACCGTGGGCAGATAAAGGGCGCGGACGTAACGCATCGCTCCCCCGCTCTCGAGGATGAGCATGCTACTTTCGCCAACCCGAGATCCGAGCGGTCTAAGGGCCAAGATCGTTTTCTTCTTCCCGGCGCCAGCAAATGTAACGGTATAAGTCGGATAGCTTCCACCCGAAAGTCTATCAACTGATAAAGTGTAATCCCCAGGTGGCAGAACCGTGTCCGCCCACATCGCCCTAAAGGGCAATGTGAAGTGGGCGTCCCTAACCACCGGTTGCTGCGCATTCGCCGTGCCCGCAAAGATCCCAGCCAACGTGAGGGCAGCGATCATCAAGACAACATTTCGACGTGTTTTCATGGCGAACCTCCTTATCAAACTCGAATCCGATTTCGCGGAGTCTCTTGGTTTTGCCCGCAGGCTCGCGCGATGGCGCCACTCTCGCGCATTAGAACGAAGACCTCAAGGACTGATTTGCAGTGGGCAGAGTGCCTTGCACGAAGGCGTGAAATGCCTTGCAGCTCTGCTGCGCCTGTGCCTGTGAACCGGACACAATGAGAAGGACGAATGCGAATGCTGAAGCGAACACGAAGGTCAATGCAACAACGCTTTTCCGTTTCATCGTCAAACCACCTCAGATTAGATTTCTTCGATTGCTTCGATCCTGCATACTGATGTTTCTTGTGCAAGCTTTGCACGCACCAAGCGTTCTTGAAATGAACGGCGTCTGACCATTGCATGATTTCTTATGCGCGAGCACCGGCTAGAAAAGCGCAGCAGCGCGGTAAGCGGCCCATTAAATACATTTTCTTCAGTGGGTTATACTCAGGGGCGGTCAAGGACTGCGCGATGCCTGCCCCTACTCATTCGCTGCAAACAGTACGCTTTGGCAGCTTCGCGCTGGACTTGACCTCGGGCGAACTCCGCAAAGACGGCCAGAAAGTCGCCCTCCCGCCGAAGGCTTTTGAGGTGCTCAAAGCCTTGGTCGAAAGGCCCGGCGAAGTGGTGACACGGGAATACCTGCGAGCGCGCTTGTGGGCTGGAGATACGTTTGTCGAGTTTGAAGACAGCCTGAACCATGCGGTTAACAAACTGCGTCGCGCTCTGGGAGACTCGGCCGAGGGTCCCCAGTTCATCGAGACCCTACCCAGGCTTGGTTATCGCTTCATAGCATCCGAGGACCACGCGAGGGAGCTGGCGATTCGGTCTCTGGCCGTGCTGCCGATGGCTAATCTTTCCGCCGATCCGCACCAGGAATACTTCGCTGATGGAATGACGGACGCCCTTATCACTGACTTGGCGAAGATCAGGGTGGTGAAAGTCATCTCCCGCACCTCTGTGATGCGATACAAAGGGGTGAACAAGCCGCTGCCGGAGATAGCACGCGAGTTGGGGGTGGATGGAGTAATCGAAGGAACCGTCCAGCGCTCGGGCGAGCGAGTGCGTATTACAGTGCAACTCATCAGGGCTGCAACCGATACACACCTGTGGGCGGAAAGCTATGAACGCGACTCTCAGGATGTATTGAGCTTGCAAGGCGAGGTGGCCCAGGCCGTGGCCGCGGAGATGAAGGTCGCGCTCACTCCCGAAGAATCAGCGCACCTTGCCCGCAGTCGCCCCGTAAACCCTGAGGCCTTTGAGGCTTATCTGAAGGGCCAGTCGCATTGGTACCATCTCTCGCGCGGACAACTCGACACCGCGCTTGAATACTTTAGGCTCGCCCTACAGAAGGATCCCGCCTACGCCCTCGCCTATGTCGGTGTCGCCAATGTCTGGATCATGCGTGGGGATGCCGGGTCCATGGCACCCGGCGAGGCGTTCCCTAAAGCGAAAGAAGCCGTCTTAAGGGCCTCGGAACTAGACGATTCCATTGCCGAAGCCCACATCACACTTGCCAATATCGCTAGCCTTTACGAACACGACTGGTCCGCCGCTGAGTGCGAGTTCCGGCGTGGCCTCGCACTCAATCCGAACAACGCCGATGGCCATTTCATGTACGCCGACTTTCTGATCTCGATGAAACGGATCGACGAATGGAACACCGAGGTTCACAAAACACTCGAACTGGATCCCTTCAATCCGTTTTTCCGGTGCTTCTACGGCTGGCACCTCGTGTACCTGCAACGGTATGAAAAGGCGATTGCGCAATTCCGCGACGTTCTCGCAACCGTGCCGGACTTTTCGTCAGCGCACATGGGGCTTTGGGGGGCCTTCTACATGAAAGGAATGTGGGAGGAAGCTCTGGCGGAAGCCCGGAAGTTTTTTGCGGCACTCGGCGACCGCGAAGTGGAAGACGCTCTCGCGCGCGGGCATGCAGAGGGTAGCTACGCCAGAGCCATGCATCACGGGGCGGATGTCTTGGCCGCGCGCTCCAAGAAATCTCAGGTTCCTGCCGTGCGCATTGCCCGCTTGTATGTCCACGCCGGAGACAAAGAGCAGGCTCTGCAATGGCTTCAGACAGCCGGCGAGCAGCGTGAAACGGCCTTGATCCATCTTGCCGTGGCTTGGGATTGGGACTCTCTGCGTAACGACTCGCGTTTCCAGGATCTGTTGCGTAGTGTCGGATTGACGCCCTGACTTTCTGTTCGAGTTTGGTTCGCCCGCAAGCGATTCCTCCGAGTGGTCGGCAACCCGGAAGTTATCGTGA
>PLWX01000096.1 GCA_003151155.1 Acidobacteriaceae bacterium | reverse complement strand
GTAAGAACTCGTTCTCGCTGGTCGGTCCTCAGGCGGAAGACACTCTGCGGGAGATCAATGCCGACATCCTGTTTCTCGGCGTAGATGGCTTCGATACCAAAGTCGGACTGACCACACCAAATGTTCTCGAAGCCCGGGTAAATCGGGCAATGGCCCATGCGGCGCGGAAGACGGTGGCGGTGTGCGACTCCAGCAAGTTCGGGCGGCGTAGCCTGGCAGTGATCGTGAAGCCGGACCGGATCCATGAAGTGATTACCGACAAGAACGTGCCACGCCCCACAGTGCAGGAGTTGCGCGAGGCTGGTATCGAAGTGACGCTGGTTTAACTACATTCCCTTGCCGCGCAAGCGGACCCGCAAGAACATCACGACGCCCGCGGGATGTTCTCCATAGGTTGGTGTCAAGAAGCTGGGCTTCTCATACAGCGTGAGCTGTGCGCCCACACCGGTGTCGGCGTGATCGGTGAGGTGGAAGTCACGGGCGTAGCCGAGGGTGTAGGCCTGCACCCGGGCGAGGAAGCCTTCGGTGGCGACCGGCAAGTCCAGGAGTTCGGTGCTGCGATCGACGTTCTCGATCCGTCCCCAAACATAGTTCTTGTTGGCGAACTTCAGGGTGCTCTCGGCGAGGTAGCCGTTGAAGGGCTGCGACTGGCCGAGGGCGCGGGTGCGTCCCCAGAGGAGGGTGCTGGCCCAGTTGCCCCGAGCCAGCGGCCGGTTGTAGGCGATGGAGGCGGTCATGCGGAACTGGTTATCGTTGGGTGCGAGGACCTCGGGGCTGACGATGCGGGCGGCGGAGAACTGGCCGATCCAGTTAGCGGCAGGAGCGACAGTGAGACGGGCGGAGTAGGAATCGATACGGCCGTGGTCGATGTTCCAGCGGAACTCATCGGGTTCGCGTCCGTGAAAGCCGGAGGCTTCGAGACGGGCCTTCTTGTACGTCAGTCCGGCAGTGACGACATCATTGGCGATGTGAGTGGAGTCTTCAAGGTGATGCCCCAAGGTTGCGAGCGGATCTTCGGCGGCGGAGGAGCGGTGCGGATACGCGGTCGGGCCGATCGCGGGATCTCCGACGGGAGCAGCGTAGAACGAGAGCAGGGTATCCTTCGCGAGCCTGAGGTCGTAGAGGGCGGCGATCTCCATGAAGAGGTCGTGGGGGTGCTGGCCATCGACGATGGCCTTGCCGAACGCGGTCTCGCCAACCTGGAAGAGTTCCGGATAACGACGCTCGGTAACGGTAGCGGGTTCGAGGCTGAGCATGGTGCGCAGCGTCAACTTGCCGGGACCGAGATCGCGCTGGGCCATCGGCATGATCCAGTTGGTAGAGAACACCTTGTCGCCGCCGCGCGGGCCGCTCTGCTGGATGGCGTTGAGGAAGGCTTCGCCGTGGAGCATCAACATCCAGCCGTGATGCATGGACATCATCATCGGAGTTGGCGTCGAGATCGGTTCGATGCTGGTTCCGGAGGAGCTGTGATTCTCGATGGCTTCTACGAAGCTGGTGGCGCTCATGCCGTGAGACATTCCGGACATCCCGGGCATGTCGCACGTGGACTGACTCCAGGCGTGGGAAAGGAGCAGAAAAAAAACGAGAGTACCGCAAAATTTTCGGCTATGCTTCATCGTGGCCTTATGGGCAGCTTCCATTCCACGCACATCTGCATCCTAGTCGATGGAGATGATTCGATGCCGCTGAAGGATTCTATGCAATCTGGACAGACGGAACGGACAAACCAGCGCGAAGAAAGTTTCTTGCGCGAAGAATCGCAATCGTTGCCCAATGCCGAAGCGAGCGTGGAAGAGATCGTTACGCCGATCGAGGCAGGCGCCCAGGCCCAGGCCGAACACGAGTTCGAGACGCAGCGCAAGATTCCTGACACCTGCACTTGCGCCATCATGTCGGTGAACGGCAAAGACGTGGACGAGGTGCCGATGACCGCGCATCATCGCGCGGCGTGATCGGCAGCTTCCGCAATCGCGTCACTTAACTGATCTAAAGCTTCTAACAGGCGTTCGCGCTCCACTGCCGGTGGAGCGAGCAGGAGATGATCGCCGTTTTTTCCGTCGATCGATCCCTGCATGGGATACGTAAGTACGCCGCGCTTCATCGCCGCTGCGGCCACGCGGCTGGAAAATTTCATTTCCGCGGGAAAAGATTTTTTCGTCGCGCGGTCCTGCACGAACTCCACCCCCCATAGCAATCCTAGGCCTCGAACATCGCCTACAGCTTCGTGCTTCGCCATGGTGTGGAGGGCCTTGGCGAAGGGCTTGCCGATGGAGCCGGCATGCGAGTCGGAGGCCTTGACCAGGTCACCGGTGCGGATGCGCTCGAGGACGGCGGAGCCGGCGGCCATCGAGACGGGATGGGCATTGTAGGTGAAGCCGTGGATCAGCGTGCCCGAACCCTGCCGCAGGGCGCTGACGACCCTGGGTGAGGCAATGACTGCGCCTAACGGGGCGTATCCGCTGCCGATGCCTTTGCCGGCGACGATGATGTCGGGTTGCAGGTTCCAGTGTTCCATGGCGAAGTTGCGTCCGGTGCGGCCGAAGCCGGTCATAACCTCGTCGGCGATGAGGAGCAGATCGTGCTCACGACAGATGGCAGCGATCTCCGGCCAATAGTCGGACGGCGGAGCGACTGCACCCAAAGTTGCGCCGCTCATTGGTTCGCCGATGAAGGCGGCGGCGCGCCCGGCGGAATGCTCGATGGCGGCGCGTAACTCCTGCGCGTACTGGTGGCCGCAATTTTCGCAGTTGAAAGCGCAGCGGTAACAGTAGGGCATGTCAATGTGTTCGAACTCGCGCACCATCGGCAAATAGATCGCGCGACGAGCCGTGTTGCCGCTGACGGCGAGGGCGCCGAGGGTGGCCCCATGGTAGGCCTGGCGGCGGCTGATGATCTCGAAGCGGTCGGGATGGCCGGTCTCGACCTGGTACTGGCGCGCCAGCTTGAGCGCGGTCTCGACGGCCTCGCTGCCGCCGCAGGTAAAGAAGACCGCACCGCCTTCGAAGGCGGCTCCGGCGAACTCAAGGACCTCGGCGGCGAAGCGCTCGGCGATCTCGCTGGTGAACTGGCTCGAATGCACAAAGGGCAACTGCCGGGCCTGGGCGGCCATGGCATCGGCGATCGCGTCTACGCCGAAGCCGATGAAGTTGACGGCCGCGCTGCCGGAGAGATCGGTGTATTCCCGTCCGTCGATATCCCAGATGCGGGCGCCTTCGGCGCGGGCGGCGACGGGGTACTGCTTGGCGAACGAGCGGGGCAGGACGGCGCGGGCGGTCACGGTCGCGATTATCGTTCGCACGCTCGGCGGGCGTCAATGACGGGGTACCCCCCTCCCCCGTCGGTCTATTGTTTTCAGGAGGTTACAAGACAAATCCCGCCAAAATATTGAAAATAGGGAAGTTAAATACCAAAATATTCAAAACATTGGAGTTAGCGGTCGGGAGACCCGATGTTAGCGACCAGCTGTTTTTCTTCCCCTATTTCTAGAATAGCAATTTGGAGGGGGTAAACCGGACACTTTCCGGAAGTTTATATTGCGCGTGGAATGAGGAAGATGAGGGGAAATGCGGGAGTTTTTGGGGTTGACAACCGTTTTCCGGGTCTCGGAAGCGCGAGACCCGGGGCACACGGCGGCTACCATTCGCGCTGAAAGAGAAGATGTTTACTGGAGCGGGCTGTCGGTGGACGACGCGGTCGTGCTCTGGTTGTAACGGATCACGCCGGTCTGATCGCTGTAGAAGCTGCGCTGACCGCTCGTGCCTGGTGTAACCGGGTTGGCGTTCACCGCAAACGTGTACTGCGGTGTGGTCGCGCCGCCGGAACCGGCACCCAGCGCGAACGTATAGCCGCTCTTCGTGCCGCCGCCCAAAACGTTATCGATCAAGCAGGCGCCGGTCGAAGTCGCACCAGTGGCGCCGGTGCAGGTGTTCGCGTTCGGTCCAAGATTGGCCAGAGTCGTGGTGAAGCCCACGTCGGTGTATGCGGACGAATACGTGACTTCCGCGGTGTTCAGGGTGCGGATCGAGCCGACGGCCGATGCTTCGTTGGCGGCCATGCGCGAGCGCAGCAAGTTAGGAATTGCAATCGCGGCGATGATCAGAATGATCGCCACCACGATCAACAATTCGATTAGCGAGAAACCTTTTTGTTTACGCATTTCTCATGCCTGCTTTCTCCTGCTCATCGATGCTGATCAGATCATCAGCGATGTCTTGCCCACACGCCGCGACGCATTGGCGCCAATCACCGACCCAACCAGATTTGCATCTTTACGTCAGGTGAGGAGCCATTCTCAATGCTCGTCGTAAGTGTGAAAATTGCACTTCGGTGCATTCTGCATTACGACTGTAATAGCGAAATGGTGGTGCAGGCCGAACCCGATCGCAACGAGGGGGTGGCGTCCGCTGAAGCGGACTCTGATTTTCACGGGCGCCTTTCCCAGCACTGACGTGCTGGGCTATTACCTGCCGTGCCTGCGGCACTGGAGTTGATTCGTCCGAGACTGTCTGGCCGTCCCCTTGCTAAACGCAAGGGGCTTCGGCTGCGAATCCGCATTGGTATGCGGATTCTCCGTTCAGCATGACAAGTCGGGGCGCGCAGTTATCTACCTGTTGATTCGAGAGCCCGGGTCTCGTAAGCGCGAGACCCGGGGCACCCCGCACGCCTTCTGTCAACTGGTGCAGGGGTCATCGAATCGAATAGCCGCCATCGACACGAATGGTAGCGCCGGTTACAAAATCCGAGGCATGGGAGGCCAGGTAGACGGCGGTTCCGGCAATCTCTTCGGAGTGCCCCCATCGCCCGGCGGGGGTGCGGGAAAGAATTTCGTCGTTGAGTGGCATGGTCTTGACGGGAGCCGTCATGTCGGTCTCAATCCATCCTGGCGCAATTGCGTTGACTTGAATGTTGTGCGGCGCAAGTTCGATTGCCATCGACTTGGTCAGTTGAATGATCGCGCCTTTCGCGGCGCTGTAAGAGGGGATCAGGCCGGATCCGAAGAACGAGTACATGCTGCCGATGTTGATGATCTTCCCGCCATCACGACTGCTCATGGAGTGTGCGGCGAGCTTGGAGAGAAGAAAGACAGCATTGAGTTGCGTCTCGATCACGTTGTCCCAGTCCTCGGGCTTTTCGTGCATGATCCCGCCACTCAGTGACACGTTGCCGGCATTATTGACGAGGATGCTGATGCTACCGAGCTCGCTCTCAACCTTGTTTAGCGCCGGCTCCAGCGCCGCGCGATCGGTTAGATCGATCTTCACAGCAATCGCAGGAGCGCCGATCGTCTTCAATTCCGCGAGCACTTGCTGGTTTTTCTCGTGGTTGCGTCCAAGGATTGCGACGGAAGCTCCAGCTTCGGCCAGACCAACGGCGATGCCGCGGCCGATTCCACCATTCCCGCCAGTCACGATCGCGACCCTGCCGGTCAAGTCAAAGAGCGCAGGCATCTTCATTGGGCATTCCTCGTTTCGTTCGTCAGGAAGTTTTATTGGGTGAAATCAGGTTCCGGGTAGAGTACTCCATCTTTCGCGCAGCGCGACACGTCGAGTGGTGCCAGCGGGTGTTTGGCTGACGCCGTGCCAAATGCAAGAAGCTTCGCTGCGAATCCGCATTGATATGCGGATTCTTCGTTCAGCATGACAAGTCCTGAAGAGAGATTAAGGGAAAGGACAGGGGCCGCCCCGTCCGATCGCTTTAGGTTCGTACGATTCGAACGGGGCTTGGAATTGCGTTTGCCGATCAGCGATAGGCTTCGGCGCGGCGGCGTTCGGCGGGAGTCATCTGGTTCATCAGGTTCTCACGATTTTTTTCCAGCCAGTCGCTGCCGGGGTTGACCTGGAGAGCGGCGGACATCCACTTGTAGGCCTGCACGCGATCGCGAGCGACACAATTACCGGTGGCGTACATGGAGCCTAACTTGGAGCGCGCACGCGGGTTGGCTTTCTTGGCGGCGGCATTGAGCAGCAGCATCGCCTGCTCGCAATCTTTGGGGACGCCTTGGCCTTGCGCGTACATGTCAGCCAGAAGGACGGGAGCTTCTCCGTTGCCTTTGCCCATGGCCTTCCAGAGCCACATGCGTCCTAACTCGGTGGGTCCGGCGGCGATGCCTTTCTGCAACTCGAAGCTGCCACCACTGAGGGAAGGATCGGCTTCGACGGGCGGAGCGCCAGCCTTTGCGTCGGCGGATGCAGCGCGCGTGGGAACGGCAGAGCCGGATGCGGACGGCTTCGCGGGAGGAGTGGATTTTGCGACGGACTCAGCGGGAGCGGGCTTGGCGGCTTGCGGCTGCGGTGGTGTCTTCGCCGGTGGTTCTGCCGGAGTCGATTTCGCAACCGTCGCAGGTGGTTCGGAGGGTTTCACCGTCGAAACAACAGGGGCTTCTGCCGGAGGATTAGCGGTGGGAGTTGGGGCGGGCTGCGCTGGCTGCGCAGTCGCGTCGGTTTTAGGTGCAGCAGAGTCAGGCTGATCGGTCGCGGAAGAGCTCTTAGTCGCGGACTGGTTGGGTTCGGCGATGAGATCGGGCTTGCCGTTGTTGTTGGCGCCGGATGGAGTTTCGCCACCAGGCAACACTTCTGCCTGTCCCTGACCTTTTTTCTTGGGAAGCTTAAGGTGGAGGACGTCCATGGGATTGGTGGAATCGCCTTGCCGGCTGGCGCGCCATTCGAGAACGCCGAGGGCGGCGAAGATCACCAGGATGAGGAGCACGAGATTGCGGCGCCAATGCGAAGGTGGCGCTTCCTCTTCGAGCAGGTAATCCTGCGAAGTGGGCGCGCCGAGACCGAGAAACGACGGGCCGGAGACATCGCTGCTGGAGTGGTCGCCGGGTTCGTCGAACTGAAAGAACGAATGGCGGAAGTCGTTGTCACGCGGCGCGACCGGCTCAGCGGGAGCTTCGACCTGCTGCTCTTCCACGGTTTCTTGAGGCGTGTCGTACTGGAAGGGTGGAAGTGGTTCCTGCACCGACTCGGTTTCTTCGTTCGCGATGGGTGCAGTCAAACCGAGGACGGATCCGGAGCGCGGCGTATCGCTGACGAGGGTCGGCTTAGACGAGGCGGGCTCGGCGGCCATGCGGTCGAGCCGATCCATAATTTCATGCTGCGGGCTTTCGTCGAAGTCGTCGACCGGGGCTTGCGAAAACACGGGTTCGTCGGCAGGATCGACGGGCGCGGGAGCGGGTTCGACGAGGCCTTCGCCGTGCGCGATCTGTTCTTCGTCTTCCACGCGGGGCTTGAGCGAACCGGAAAATCCGGAGTAGGAGGCGGTGCTCACCGAACGCGAGGGGAACGAGACGCGACTGTTCGTGGTTTGCGAAGCGACATCGCCGGTGGCGGTGGTAGATACGATAAAGGGACGGCGTACCGAGGGGTAAGTCACAGAATCGGGTTGCGATGCTGTCGGAGGACCAGAAGCGCGAACGCCCTGGTCGTGAGCAGCGGTACCCTGGTCAGCCACTTCCGAGCCTTGCAGACGACTTCCGCAGTTTCCGCAAAAGCGATTGGACTCAGGATTTTCGGACTGACATGTCTTACAAATCATTCAACTCTCCGTCTTTGAACTAGGCCTGATGGGCGCATGGATTGCCACTAATTTTAGATGAGATCGCCCAGGGATGGGTGTTGGCCGGAGCTGCTGAAAAACCCATCATACAGCGGGATTTGACGGATCTGGCCCTGAAAAATGGGGGTACGGCGCAATCGAACTATTTTTACCGAACTGACGTCTCCGCCATTTTCATGCTTTTCATGGTGTTAATGATGTTCTGAACCGCGAGATCGATGCCGAAGGAGGTGTTGATCATCATGTGGTAGAGCGATCGGCAGGGCCAATCCTTATTGAAATAACGCTTGATGAACTCCGCCCGCTCGCGATCGATGGTATCGACGAGTTCGATGGCTTCTTTTTCGTTCATGCGGCGGGAGAGACGCTGGATTTTGAAATCGCGCGGAGCATACAGGAAGACGTGGAAGGCGTCTTTGCGTTGCCGCAAGATATAAGGAGCGCCGCGGCCGACGATGACGCAACGACCTTCCTGTCCGGCTTCGCCGATGATCTTGGTGGCCATTTCGACCATGCAATCGGCATCGAACTCGCGGGCATCGCTCATCGGCATCATGCGTTCGTAGCTGCCACGCCAGAAAACCTTGGCGAGACGACGCAGGGGGTGATCGATTTGTTCGTCACAGCCGCGGACGACGGAGGGATCGACGCAGGCTTCGGCGGCAATGCGCGCGGTGAGTTCCTGATCCAGCAACTTCCAATCGAAATGGCGGGCGAGCTGTTCCGCTACGATGCTGCCGCCCGCGCCATACTCGCGCTCAATGGTGATGACGTTGAACATGTCGTGCCTCTCCGTGCCAGCAGTACGGAATAGTGTGATGCGAGAGGATAGGCAGAGAAACGAAAATCTGCAAGGGCACGCAACCTATTTTGCCGGGGTGGGAAGGCGGCTGGATGCGAGGTTGCAGGCGCGAATGGCTATGGACGACAATGCAGAGGCGCCGGTTAGCGGTGCAAGCACCCGACTATGCTGCCTTTCAAACTGATTTTCAGCGAACATTATCGGTTCCCGATTGGCGAACACGTCTTCCCTACGCGCAAATATGAAATGGTTCGCAAGGAGTTGCTGGAAGAGGGAATCGCGGATGTGCAGGATTTCGTGACCCCGACGCCAGCCTCAGAAAACGACTTGCTGCTGGTGCATTCGCATTTTTATGTCGACAAGTTAATGGAGGGAACGCTCACTGCCCGGGAAGAATTGCAGATGGAGATTCCTTATTCTTATGAGGCGGTGCAGGGATTCCTGTGGCATGCAGGAGGATCGATTCTTGCGGCAGAGCGAGCATTGTCGGATGGAGTTGCGATTAACCTGGGTGGCGGCTTTCATCATGCGTTTCCGGATCACGGCGAAGGATTCTGCATGATTCACGATGTGGCGATCGCAGTACGCAAGCTGCAGAAGAACGGACGCATCCGGCGGGCGATGATCGTGGATTGCGATGTGCACCAGGGGAACGGAACGGCGAGCATCTTCAGCAAACGCGGAGAAAGTGCGGCAGAGGGGCTGCCTTCGCGGTCGGCGTCGACGATTGGCGACAAGCGCAGTGGAACGATGGTGGAGGGAGGCGCGAGCGATGTGTTCACGATCTCGCTGCACCAGGAAAATAATTATCCGCTGAGCAAACCGGCATCGTCGATCGACGTGAATCTACCCGACGGCACGAACGACACAGAATACCTGGCTTGGCTCGACAACGCGTTGAGCTCGGGACTGCGGCAATTCGATCCGGAGTTGATTTGCTATGTGGCGGGCGCCGATCCATATAAAGAAGATCAGTTGGGCGGATTAAATTTGACGATTGAAGGCTTGATGCGGCGCGATGAGTTGCTGTTCCAGGCCGCGCGGGCCAGGCAAATCCCGGTGATGGTGACCTATGCCGGTGGATATTCGAGGCGGATTGCGGACACGGTGCGAATTCATCGCAACACAGTGGCAGCAGCGCAGCAGGTATTCGCGATTGCGGGGAAATGAAAGCTAACGGAAGGAATTGGGGTGGGTAGTGGGACTCGAACCCACGACAGCCGGTGCCACAGACCGGAGTTCTACCACTGAACTATACCCACCACGTTCGTTGCGATTATAACAAGGTGCGCGAGCGGTGTCACACGGATGAGGCGCTCGCTTTCCGCCGCATTAATAGAAATCAGAACAACTTAAAAAATATCCGCATTGTGGGCACACGAGCTTGCAGTGATTTTCTATCATGCGCGCGGAACAGTTGAGGCAGACCTGAATGGGATGAGGTGCATATTTCTGCGCTGTCGAATGCGCAACACTCGTTTCCGAAGGTGAAGAATTTTGCGATCGGTTCGCGGAAAAGATCTTACGCGACTGGCTCAAAGGAATCAGCAAAGAGAGCGAAAGGCTATGACCGAGTTTCAGAGCAAAAAAGATAAAAGTGAGGGGCAGAGTTGCTGGAGAGGGATTTGGCACTGTCCCGAAGTGCGGGGGGTCGCATTTTCTCTTGACTTGATGCAAGTAACTTTGGTTATACTCTTTAGTCACAGGGCGACCTTAGCCTTGGATGAGCGCAAAAACATTGAATTTAGATGCGGAAGCGTTTCCTCACCCTTTTTAGGAGAAACACAATGAAGAAGTCCCTGACCTTCCTCCTCGGTACCTTGATGGTAGCTGGCGTTTTGGCCGGAGCAAGCACCTCCACGACCACCACGAAGAACGGCAAAACCATTGGTGCGACGTTACATGGCGCTCCTGGCATGCCTTTGTGCCCGCAATGTTCGGGTGGCGGAAACAGCGGTGGTAAGTAGTTTTCAGGTGACTTCGGTACTGCTTGATCGAGCGGTTTTTGGGCAGTCCAATCACTTAGCGGTGTAGATATTACCAGTAACCGTTACCACGGTAACGAAAAAAGTCTTGCCACAAGGTAAGTAGCCGCTTATGCTGTGCTTCGTTATGGCACAGATGCATGGCTACGAACTGATGATTTGGCTGATGGGGGTAATGTTTCCCCTCATCGTTGCGCTCCGCATATGGCAGCTGGGGCTGACGAAAGAGTACGCTGCGTTGGTCCGTTACAACGTGGTGTGTTCGGTGTCGTTACTGGTGCTGGCAGGGGCGATGAGCTATGCCTGGCAGCAGTCTACCGCGCTGTATTGCTATATATATTGGTTCGTTGCCATCGCCACCGACGTGTGCGCGCTTTCGGTCATGTTGGAGATCTTTCGCGAGATCTTCAAGCCGTATGATGCGCTGCGTCAGTTGGGCACTGTGCTGTTCCGCTGGATCCTAGGGATCCTCATCGTCGTTTCCGTTGTGACCGCGCTGGGTTCGGCCGACGGCAAAGTGATCGACGTCGTAAATAAGTCCATGCTGATGTTCGACCGCGGCTTGCAGATCCTGCAATGCGGCGTCGTGCTGTTCCTGTTACTTACCTATAAGTTCCTGGGAATTTCCTTCCGCCATCGCGTATTTGGAATCGCGGTGGGTTTTGGCTTGTACGCCGCCGTCGACCTGATGGCTTTGAGCGTGACCACTTGGGCTCCGCCACGCATGGTGTCAATCGCGGGAGCGATTGCGAATATGTCGGCCATGGCTGGTTACGGGATCTGGTTAGCCTACTTCTTCGTGCCGCAACCGGAGCGTCGAATCTCCGAAGCGTTGCCGGAATCGCGCCGCTGGGAATTCGCGCTGGCGAGCATCCAGGCACCCGCGCCGGAAGGCATGTTCCTTACCAGCATCGATCGGACGGTGGAACGTTTGCTGACGAAGAACAATGTAGCTACCCAGCCGAAAGCGAAAGAAGACAAGCACTGGTTCGGAGACTGAGAACTCAGATTTCACGAGGCCGCCGTCACGCACGGCGGCTTTTCTATTGCAAGGTCGTGCGTCACAGCGATTCAAAACGGCGTGAGTATACTTGTGCGGTGGGACCCACGACGGGTAAAGCCACTGAGGCCTTCACGACATGGATCAGTCCGAGCAAAATCTTCGCGTCGATTATGTAGAGTTTCCTGCCGTCGATCTGGCGGCAGCCGAACGGTTTTATACGGAAGTTTTCGGTTGGCACTTCAAGCATCAGAATGCGG
>PLWX01000198.1 GCA_003151155.1 Acidobacteriaceae bacterium | reverse complement strand
GTTAGCGAATCGATCCCTCGTAAAATCTTCTATCTAAACGAGTTATTCGCAAAATATTCCAGAATAAGGAGTTACGAGGATCATTGTGTCAAAATTTCAAAGAACAGTTATGGCTGTTGGGAATACCCCACATGCGCACAATATTTCGTCGAGGGCAAGGCTGTCGGTGATGGGGGACACGGGTGGGGGTGCCGGAGATCACGAGGGTTCGTTCATCTAAGGCCAATCATCCCGTAGGGCGGTGCGTGAGCAGTGATTTCCAAATGGAAACCTGGCCCAAGACATAAACGCCAAACCCAACAGTTAGCAGCAGCCAATCGAATTGCGGGAGATCTCGCAGGTATTTCCAATCTGCGAATTCACTAGAACGCAGTGAAAGCAGCAGAGCGGCAACGATGTAGTGCAGCATGAGGAATGCGACGAAATATCGTGGAGCGATTTCGTACCTTCCGCGTAAGAAGGACAACGCGCCCCATTGTAGAAGCGTTGCGACAATAGCGAACGGGATGCCGAAAGCGGAGAAGGGTGCCCCTGCTAGTGCCAGCAAGGTGTAAGTTCCGTGGCCGAAGCCTGCGACGAGGACACCGAAGATACACAACGACATGTAAGCAAAAAGCAATGCAGTGGGGTTTCTAGAGATCATTTGCCGCAGCGTACGCCTACGTCGACAAATTTTCCAGATATCGCCCGGTAAACACGGAGCGTTGCGGGCTCTCAGATGCGAAGCAGTGAATCACAAAGCAGTTGTGCCGCAGCGGTATGCTAGGGCGGTCTTTTTATGATCGTGATGATGGCGGGATTGCCGGGGACGGGAAAGAGCACGCTGGCGCGGGCACTCGCGGAGCGACTAGACGGCATGGTGCTGGATAAGGATGCGGTCCGGGCGGCGTTGTTCGAGCCGAGATTCGTGGAATATTCGGTGGAGCAAGATGATTTCTGCATGGAAATCCTGCTTGAAACGGCAGCCTATTTGTTGAAGAAACATTCCGGGCTGCACCTGTTGTTGGATGGACGAACGTTTTCGAAGCGGTATCAGCGGGCGCGGGTGATCGAGTTCTGTGCGCAAGCGGGGACGACGTGGGCGATCGTTGAATGCGTTTGTTCCGAAGAGACGGCGTTGAGCCGATTGAGTGAAGGGCGGGAGTCGCACATCGCGAAGAACCGGACGGCGGAGTTGTATCGCGAGATTCGCGAGGGGTGGGATCCGATCGCGGAACCGAGTTTGGTGGTGAATACGGATCAGGATTTGGGAGTGGACAGGGTTTTGCAATATTTGCGGGCCTAGCCATCGGCACAACTATTTCAGGCGATACAGTCCCCAGGCGGCCAGGGTGCAGACGTCGGAGATACGGCCATCGCGGAGCATGGCTTCGAATTCGGTGACGGGGACGCGGTGCAATTGCAGGTCGTGCTCTTCGGGATCGGGTTCTTTGTCGTGTTGGGTGAGGCCGGTGGCGACGAAGATGTGCATTTTCTGGTTGGCATAACCGTAGGCGACGTAGCTGCTGCCGAGGAAGCGCATGGTTTCGGCGACTAAGCCAGTTTCTTCTTTCAGTTCACCACGTGCGAGTTCTTCGGGATTCACGTCCTTGGTCTCCCATCCACCCTGAGGAAGTTCGAGGCAACGTTGCTGCACGGTGTAGCGGAATTGTTCGACGAGATAGATGTGGTCGCCGTCGAGTGGAATGACGATGGCGCAATCTTCTTTGTCGACCACGCCGTAGATGCCTTCGGCGCCGTTGCTACGCTGGATGCGATCTTCGCGCAGGCGCAGCCAGGGATTGCGGTAGACCTCGCGGGAGGAGAGGGTTTTGATGCTCATGATGCCCCTAGAGTACTGGATTTGCGAGGCTGGTCGCCTCGTATCACGTCCGAGAGAGGGGTTCTTCGACTCACCTCTTCACGGCTTTGCTCGGAATGACAGGGGCCACAGCAGCACGTTCACTGGCCGAGTCCGTGGCGGGCTTCCGCGATCTGGGCGGGATACCAGGCGGCGCCGGTTTGTTCGGCTTGCACTAAGGCGGCGGAGAAAGATTGGTGCGCTTCCTGACTCTCTCCTAGCGCTTCGAAAGCGTGCCCCTCGGCGAGTCGGGCGCGGACGCTGGTGGGCGTGATCCCTAAGGCGGCCTGGGCATCGGAGAGCGCCTGCGCGGGATTCTTGGCCAGTTCATTGTTCGCATGAATGATGTAGTTGACGGCCTGGACTTTG
The DNA here is from genome assembly GCA_003151155.1 of Acidobacteriaceae bacterium. GTDB lineage: Bacteria > Acidobacteriota > Terriglobia > Terriglobales > Acidobacteriaceae > Korobacter. The sequence continues at coordinate 15,037 of PLWX01000198.1, read as the reverse complement.
CGGAGATCGAAGGTGCCTCGGTAGACGAGCATGGCGCCGCCGATGTTGTCGGTGGGCTTCGCGGCATGGAATCCGTAATAGGGTTGAAGATCTTCTGGCTCCCACTCGACGCCGGCATGACTGAGGCCGCTGATGATGAAAAGTCCCGACGCAGAAGCCGGAGGGATGGGAAGCATATCGCCGGGATTGCCGGGGAGAACGCGGCAGGGCACGCCGTAATACTTCAAATCGGCGGCGCCATCGTAAGCGATCCAGCAATCGGTGATGCCACGCTGCTTAAGCCAGAGCGCACTTTCGTAAAGCGCCTGCCCCCAATCGTTGTTGGAATCAGTGAGGTACTTGTAGGTGTTCTGCTTGCCGCCGAGGAGTTCGTCGGAATAGGGAAAGTAGTCGGGATAAGCGAACGCCGCAGAAGCAACGTGGCCGAGCACCAGAACGGCGGCGACGACCTTCCACGCGCTGCGCTGCACGGTGTTCACCAGATGGGTCAATCCGCCGGCGATAAAGATGGCGAGAAAAGCGACGGTGGGAAGAACGTGACGGTAGCCGATGTCGAGGCCCGATGTCATGGCGATTCCGTACCAGATGAGCACCGGCAAAAGAAGAAACACGGCGGTGCGGCGACGATCGGGGCTGCGCCATCCGCCGGCGAGTTTTGAAAGCAAAAGCAGTACGAGGAATGCGGGGGTGCTTTTGATCAGGAAGGTGACGGGAAAGTAGTACCAGACCCCATGCGGCAAGAGGTGGCCGAGGATCCACGGCGGCAGGCCGGGGTGGGAGACGTTGAGTACGTCGACGAGACCGTAGAGATAGGCGAGGGGCAGAAGATGCCAGTGGGCCGCGAAGGGGATGAGGTGGTCGGGCATGAGCCCGGTGGTACCTTGCGCGCGAACCTGGATGAGGAAGTCGGCGAGGGTGATGGTCATGGGTGCGCCGGACGGGCGCGGCCAAAATCGGAAACCGTAGGTCGCCCACAAAATGCCGACAGCGATGAGGAAGATCGCGGCAACTCCTACAGCCGTACGAAGCGAGTGCCGCGATCTTTTGGTTTGGTCATTACTTTCCAGAAGTAGATGGGCGATCGTAAGGGCGAGAATGATTGGGACGACGATTACGCCGGAGTGTTTGACGGACAGGGCGAAGCCGCAGCCGAATCCGGCCAACATCGTTGAGAGCGGAGTTCGTCGGCGGAGATAGACGTCGAGAGAAAACACCGCCGCCATGAGTCCAGCGCTCACGGCCATGTCGGTGGTGACCAGTGCGGCGTGGGCAATTAGTGTGGGCTCACTTACCGCGAGGAGGAGAGCCACGATCGCCGTCCAATAGCCGAACAGATTGCGCGCGTAGAAGAAGACGAAGGTGAGCAGAGCGACGGCGAAGACGACAGTGGCGGCGCGCCCTTTGAAAAGAACGGCCTGGGCATCGAGGCCTTGCTTATAGAGATATGTCAGGCCAAGAAGGTAGCCATGGTCCTTGGTGGTTTCCTCTTGTCCGCAGACACCGGCATTGGGAGGCGGAGTGTGGGTGACACGCAAGGCCAAAGCCGCGACCATTTTGACGAGAGGTGGATGCTCGGAGTTGATTCCGAAGTCGCCGCATTGGAGATAACGGTATCCGGCGGCGAGGTGAAAACCTTCGTCGAAGGTCTGCGACATGCGGAGGTCGGAGAGGAGAACGACGGCGACAAAAACGGAGATCAGCGCGACGGGCAGCATCACCCGCCACCAGCGCGGCGAACCGTGGCTGGAGTCGATGGAGGTCAAGAACACATTCTAGAACGGGGGTTGCGGGATTAGCGGAGGGCAATAAAAATCGGGGACGCTGTCCAGGCGTCCCCAGGTCACAGCAAAGGGAGGTTCACTTTTCCGGCGCTTGTACGCTCGGCACTTCGGGGCCTGAGGGCTCCCCGAAGATATTGTTTCCACTCGATCGCGCAGGCGATCAAGGAAGAAATGCGAATCGAATCTGATCGCGACTGAATCTTTGTAGGGTGCGAATGAGCTAGCAGCGCAACGGTCCTACCGCGGGAATGATGGCTGCGAGAACCGGTAGAGAGGTCAGGAGCGGTTGCTGCCCGACGGCGCACATGATTCGGCGCGGGGTGTGCGCGGCGATCGCGAGAGCAGTAAACAGGATCTGGACCGTGAACCAAGCCTGCAGCGTCGTCGTAAAGTGAATGATGACGAACGCACCCTTTGGGGTCGGCATGAAGACAATCGCCAACACGAAGATCAGCAAGGCGAGGATACTGAGTTTTAAGATTTTGCGCAGCAGGTTCATAGCTTCAGAGTAGTTAGATTGTATCACTCTACGACCTGTTCACAAGGGTCGCGACGGCATGGGAGTTCCAGGAGCAGCGGCAATTATGGTTACAAAAGTAAGTTTGACGGAGAAGCTTGCGCTATTCACCGAGCAATATAGCCCGAAGATCATCGGCGAGGTCAACGACCTGCACGTGAAGGTAGTCAAGCTGCATGGGGAATTCGTGTGGCATCACCACGACGAGGAAGACGAGCTGTTCTTCGTGGTGAAAGGCGAGCTGCGGATGCGGGTACGCGAAGGCGATACCGAGCAGGAGTTCACGATACGGCCGGGAGAGTTCATCATCATTCCGCGCGGAGTAGAGCATTTGCCGTCGGCGGAAGAAGAGACCCACGTCATGCTGTTGGAACCGAAAACTACGCTCAACACGGGGAACGTGGTGAACGAGCGGACAGTGGAGACGCTGGAGAAGATTTAGAAGGTCTGTGGCCAGCTTGGTTTGCCGTGGAGAATCGCGAGAATGTAAATGGCGTCGGACTGAATCGTGTATGCGACGAGGTAGGGAGTAGCAGGAATTACCAGTTCGCGGGTGTCAGGCACTCGCCCAGCCCGCCCGGCACGGGGAGCGTCGCGAAGAGTTTCGATCGCGGATTCAATCTTGTCGACTACCCGATCAGCCGCAGCGGGGTTGTCGGCGAAAATGTAAGCGTGGAGATCGGATAGGTTCTTGAGAGACCGCTCGGCCCACCGGATCTTCATTTACGGCGTCGCAGCTTCGCGAGGATCTTCTTGGCTTCGGAGTGTTCGACCCAGCGACCAGCCTTGGCGTCCTTCAGGCCTTGTTCGATTTGTTCCAGATGATAACGCTGCGTTTCCAGATAGCCTTCTACCGCCTCGTTAACCAGGTAGCTGCGATCGCGATCCAGCGACTCCGCCAGGGAATCGAGGGCAGCTACTTTATCGGAGGGCAGCCGGACGCTGATGATCTGCTTTTCCATCACCGCAGATTACGCCGTCATACACCGTAATACAAGGCTAAGTTGTCTTCAATCTCTCCAGAACTTCGAAGACCTCGTTGTTGTTCGGTTGTTCGCCCAGGTCGTAAACTTTGGAGAACTGAATGATGCCCTGCTTATCGACGACGAAAATGGCACGTTCGTTGATTCCGGGGATGGGCGGCTTCTCACGAAAGATGTCGTAGAGTTTCGCGACCTCGCCGTGGGGATAGAAATCGCTGGCGAGGGGATAATCCATCCAGCCGATATCCTGTTTTTGCCAGGCGATGTGACTATAGATGCTGTCGATGCTAATGCCCACGACCTGGGCATCGTAGCCGGCCAACTTTGCGAGTTCCGCTTGGTAAGCCGGCATTTGGGCGGTTCAAACCGGGGTCCAGTCGAGCGGGTAAAACGCGAGGATCGCGTTCTTCTTGCCGCGCAACTCACTCAACTTGAATGTAACCTGCCGTTCACGGATTACTGCCTTCAGAGTGAAGTCCGGTGCAGCTTCTCCGACTTTCAGAGCCATGCGTTCACCTTACTTAGAAAGATCGATTCTAGGCTGAGGGGCGGAAAGCGGCAACCGCATGCCCAATCTGAATTTCGGAATAAGAAAAACTCTCACGAGTTAGCGGCATCGAATACAGTTGCCCCGAAATTATTTGCCGGGGTGGATGCAATCGGCAGTCCACGGAGGCCGCACTTATGTTTGGATTCACGCCTTACAACTATGAAACTTTCCGCCGCAACCTGCTGATCAAAGACATGGTGATGACCAAGTTCCTGGGCGCGCCGAAGCCGGGCGACAAAGCTCCCGACTTTGAGGGCCGCACGGTCGATGGAGACCGTATCCGGTTGAGCGATTACCAGGGGGAAAGCAACGTGGTGCTGACATTCGGATCGGCCACGTGTCCGTTTACCGCGGCTTCGTTGCGAGGACTGAACGATCTTTACGAAGAGTTCGACGACGAGGTGGAGTTCCTGTTCGTGTATGTGCGCGAGGCGCATCCGGGCGAGGAGCTCGGGCCGCACAAAGAGATGCGCGATAAAGTCCGCGCGGCGGAATTGCTGCGCGAAGAAGAGGAAGTCGAGATGCCGATGATCGTCGACGACCTCAACGGACGAATCCATCGCAAATATGGAAAGGCTCCCAACCCGACTTACCTGATCGATCGCAGCGGACGGATCGCATTCCGGATGTTGAATACCCATGCCACCGTGCTGGGAGAGGCGATCGAGGAATTGCTCGAACGGCAGGAAGAGCGAGGCGCAGATCACGTGATCGTGCATGGCGGCGAGTACAACGGGATTCCAAAAGCGAGCGCGCTGCTGCATACACACCGCGCGCTGAAACGCGGCGGGAATAAGTCGATCGACGACTTTAAACAAGAGATGGGCTGGCCGGGACGACTGGCGGTACACGGCAGTCATGCGGTGGAACCGGTGATCGAACATCCGCTTACGATCCTGTCGATGGCAGGAGCGGTAGCCGGCGTGGTGGCGCTGGGCATCTGGGGCGGGATGGCACTGCGCAAACGGCGCTTGCAACCATTCCGCGATCCCTACGATTACGGTCAATTCAAATCGCGTCGTCGCGATCGCAACGATCAGAGCGACTACGAAGCGGTGGGAATTTAGGATGAAGATGGGAGTTTGCATCACGCGCGGGGCAAATTGCACGCTTCGCGCGTATTTTTTTTCGCGCCATCTTCGCGAAACGCAAACCAGCGTGTAGAGTGATGAGACCGGATCAGACGATCCAATTCAGAGTTGCACCAGGCTCGTTGCAATTGAAAAATTGCTGTTGACGAACATCGTGAAACGCGCTAATCACGCGGGTTTCCTGAACATTGGCATGTGATGTTACCACTTGCAAGGTGAAGGAAATGTCGCTAGTATCCGCAGCGTTCCTCGATTAAGTTTTTACTGTGCAAGATTGATGCCTTCGGGTTACGCCTGGTCAACAAATCATACGGAAATTGACGCCGCTGCTCGAGGGAATCTCGCCGACTTCGTTTCCGAAAAGCAATGCAGTTGCGCCAAAGAGCTGGGCTCGCACCCAGCCGCGCTTTTGAATGAGGCCGCACCAAGACTGCGGCCAGATGAGAATTTTTCTATGTCCCTTTCGACAGCAACCGCATCGTCCCCGAATCCTTGGCTGCAAGTTCTGGACGCACTGGAAAAGAAAGTCAATCGCCTCTCCTATGACACCTGGTTGAAGCCGACGCGTTTCAGCCATTCGCAGGGGAACAAATTATTTGTTCGTGTGCCTACGCCGGAGTTTCGACTGATTGGCGAGAAGTACGCGGACCTGATTCAGGAAGCGCTCGACAGTCTTGGACTCGGCTTTGAAGACGTCGAGTTCGTGACCGATGAAGCTCCGGCGGATCCGCCGATGCGCCATGATGGCGGGTTCGCACCGCAATCGGCCACAAGTTCAGCACCCGCGCGAGTGCAGCAGGCGCGGTTCGACTGGGACGGCGCGGCACAACTCAATCCGAAATATATTTTCGACAACTTCGTCACCGGCCCGGGTAATCAATTTGCCAACGCGGCAGCGCGTGCGGTCGCCGACCGGCCTTCGAAGACCTATAACCCGCTCTTCCTCTATGGTGGGGTGGGTATGGGCAAGACGCACCTGATGCAGGCGATCGGGCACCAGGTGAAGCGAATGAATCCCGAGCTTTCGGTTTGCTACGTGTCGAGTGAGAAATTCACTAACGACATGATCAACTCGGTGCGCTACGACAAGATGACCAGCTTCCGCGAGCGCTACCGCACGGTGGACGTGCTGCTTATCGACGATATCCAGTTCATCGCGCGCAAAGAGCGGACGCAGGAAGAATTCTTCCATACGTTCAACGCCTTGCACGAGCAGCAAAAGCAGTTGGTAATCGCCAGCGACCGTCCGCCGAAAGAATTGGCGGAGATCGAAGACCGGTTGCGCAGCCGTTTCGAATGGGGATTGATCGCCGACATTCAGCCGCCAGATTTAGAGACGAAGGTCGCGATCCTGCAGAAGAAGGCGGAATCGGAACGGACACAGCTGCCGACCGACGTGGCCCTGTTCATAGCGTCGAACATTCGCAGCAACGTGCGTGAGTTGGAGGGGGCGCTGATCCGCCTGGTGGCGTATTCGTCGCTTACCGGCGGCGAGTTGAACCTGATGACGGCACAGCAGGTGCTGAAGAACATCATCGACCAGCAAACGCGGAAGGTGACGATCGAGTCGATTCAGAAGGCCTGCGCGGAACAGTTCGGGTTGCGGGTCGCGGAGATCAAGGCGAAGAACAACTCGCGGGCGATCGTGTATCCGCGGCAGATTGCGATGTACCTGGCAAAGCATTTGACAGAAGCGTCACTGCCGGAAATCGGGCGACAGTTCGGCGGAAAGCACCACACGACGGTGCTGCACTCGGTTGACAAGATCGACGGGGCGCGGAAATCGGACAAGGATTTAAACAGGCTACTCAACAAACTCACAGAGAGTTTGAGTGGATAAGACGCGGCTCTGGCCGCGTTTTCCACGTTGGGTGTGGATTTTCCTTGCCGGTGCTTGTGGATGAGATGTGGAAACGGTGTAAGACCGGGACCAGATTCTAAGAGCGGGACCGGAAATGTACAGATGTAGCAGATTGCGGGACCGGTCGTTGATAGGCCCAAATTGGTTTGAGTCGCTGAGGACAAGGGTTTCACCGATTTTCCACTTTTCCAACGGACCTACTGTTACTACTGTTTTTATGTTCTATTTTTGATATATAAAGCAAAGCAGTAAACCTAGGGGTCCAGAGCGATTCGAACTTTGGACCGCCAGGATGGAAACCTTGGGGGAAAGGCAGAGCCACTTTGCCGACTACGATTATGGCTGCGGAGACGACGGGCACCGCGCAAGGAACCGCGATGGAAATTACGGTCAACAAGTTCGACCTGCTCAAAGAGCTCACCGCGACGCAAGGCGTGGTGGAGCGCAAGACCACCATTCCGATCCTTTCGAATTTTCTATTCGAAGCTGCCGGCGACAAACTGAGCATCACGGCCACCGATCTTGACCTGAGCCTGCGCACGTCGTGCCCGGCGAGGGTGAAGAAGGAAGGCTCGTGTACGATCCCGGCGCGCAAGTTGTACGACTACGTGAAACTGCTGCCGGATGGCGACATCACGATCAAGTTGCTGGAGAACCACTGGGTCAACATCCGCAGCGGCCGCTCGAATACCAAGATGGTCGGCATGGCACGCTCGAACTTCCCCAGCCTGCCAGTGTTCCCCACGACCGGCATGGTGAAAATTCCTTCCCTGGCATTGAGAACGATGATCGGCAAGACGATCTTCGCGATCTCCAACGAAGAATCACGCTACACGCTGAACGGCGCGCTGCTGGTGCTGAAACCGGAGTCGCTGGTGATGGTGTCGACGGACGGCCACCGATTGGCCCATATCGAGCGCCAGGGTGGCAAATACGAGATCAGCGGCGAAATGAAGACACTCGTCCCCAAAAAGGCAATGAGCGAACTGTACTCGCTGCTGCAATCGACGGACGCTGAGGAGATTGAGTTCGCCAAGGATGAGAGCACGCTGTTCTTCCGTATTGGCGGCCGCCTGTTGACCTCGCGGCAACTGACCGGACAGTTCCCCAACTACGAAGCTGTGCTGCCGAAAGACAACGACAAGTCGGTCACGATCCGGACGGATGAGTTCATGCAGGCGATCCTGCGCGTGGCGCAGTTCGCGGACGAGCGCTCGCAGGCGATTAAGGTCAAGTTGGAGAAGGATGAGTTGCGGATATCGTCGTCGTCGACGGAGACGGGCGAGTCGGAAGATTCGATCGTGACCGCCTACACGGGCGAGACGGTGATCATTGGATTCAACTCGCAATACCTGATCGAGTTCCTGAAGGCGGCGGGCACCGATGATGTGCGACTGGAATTCAAGAATGCCCAGTCGGCGGGACAGTTGCGGCCGGAGACGGGCGAAGAGTTCCGTTATAGGTACGTCGTGATGCCGATGAGGATCTGAGGAAATATTGAGGATAAAAATGTAAAAAAGCACTCCGAACATGGAGTGCTTTTTCACTTTGGCGCGAACGCTTCTGGTCTTGCCCAGAGAGCATTCCTCGCGTAGATTGTTCGCACGCCAGCTTCGGGAGGAATCACATTGCTCAAGGGTTTCAAGCAGTTCATCCTGCGTGGCAACGTCGTCGACTTGGCAGTCGGCGTGGTGATGGGCGCGGCGTTCGGCACCGTCGTGACGTCGGTGGTAAAAGACTTATTGACGCCGCTGATTGCCGCGATCGTCGGCAAACCCGACTTCTCTGCGATTGCGCTGGAAGTGCGCGGCAGCAAGCTGATGTTCGGCAATTTTCTAAATGCGCTGATCTCTTTCCTGCTGATCGCGACGGCGGTCTATTTCTTTATCGTGGTACCGGTGAACGCGATCATTTCGCGGGCTCGCAGAGAGCCGCCACCGGACCCGACGACCAAGAAATGCCCGGAGTGCCTCAGCGAGATACCGATCGACGCACGCCGGTGCGCACACTGCACCAGTCAACTGATTGGGGCTTCAACCGCCAAACCAGCGCTATCATAAAGCCGCCTCAGGCTGCGGAGGAATGGCCGCAGCTTGAGGCGCGCTTATTTGCCTTGGGCTTCGCCACTGAATTCGGGGCGGTAGTCTTCCGGCATGCCCTGGTCATGCAAGGTGACCGTGTCTTCGATCTTGAAGCCGTGAGGCGGAATGGGCTGAGCCTTCGCGGGACTCGGGATGAGATCCACGACGGGCGGCAAGTCGCCTGGTATTGGAGAAATCATAAAAACCTCCGAGACAACTGCACTATGGGCTATCGGCAAACATTAGAGATACTTTAGATAAAACAAATCCAAAGACATGATGCGCCGGGCCATCCGATCTCGATGCTGGCAACGAAATAGTATGCGTCGGTTGTGGACTGCCCTGATCGCGCTGGGCGGTGCGCTGGCGTTTTCCCAGGCGATGCCGGCAAATCAATTCGCCGAACAGCCTGACTGGTGGCGGAAGGCGGTGATCTACGAGATCTATCCGCGGAGCTTTGGCGATTCGAATAACGACGGTACCGGTGATCTGAAGGGCATTACAGAGCACCTGGATTATCTGCAGCAACTCGGCGTGGATGCGATATGGATTGCACCCTGCTTTCCCTCGCCGCAGGTGGATTTCGGCTACGACGTTTCCGATTACGAAGCCATTGATCCGCAATACGGGACGCTGGCTGACGTGGATGCGCTGATCGCCGAGGCGAAGAAGCGCGGCATCAAGGTGCTTCTCGATTTCGTGATGAACCACACTTCGGATCAGCACAGGTGGTTCCAGGAATCGCGAAAGTCGAAGTCGAATCCATATCGTGACTACTACATTTGGCGGGACGGCAAGAACGACGGGCCGCCGAATGGATGGACGTCGATATGGGCGGGGCCGGCGTGGCAGCGCGACGGCGCGACGGGACAGTGGTACTACCACGCTTTCGATCCGCATCAGCCGGACTTGAACTGGCGCAACCCGGCGGTTGAAAAAGAAATGTTCGACGTGGCGCGGTTCTGGTTTGCACGAGGGGTTTACGGATTTCGGCTGGATGCGGTGGACAACCTGTTTGAGGATCCGCAGTTGCGGGAAAATCCGGCGCCGCTTGGGAAGTCTGGAGAAGTGCAACGGCTTTTCAACGCGAACCTTCCGGAGGTTCACACGGAGTTGCAGAAGCTGCGCAAGGTGGCGGATGGGTTTTCGGGGCGGGTGCTGATCGGCGAGACGTGGACGGATACGCCGCAGGAACTCGCGGCTTACTACGGCCCGCGTAACGATGAGTTGCAGCTACCGATGTATTTCAACTTCACCACGGTAGATCAGTTGAGCGCGCGGGCATTCCGCGCGAAGATCGCTGCCATCGAGAGCAATCCGGTGCATGGATGGCCGGCGTTGGTACTCAGCAATCACGATATCCGGCGATGGGTGGATCGCTATGGCGACGGCAAACACAACGATGCGATTGCGAAGTTGATGGCAGCGATGCTGCTGACGCTGCGCGGCACGGCGATTCTCTACTACGGCGAAGAGATCGGCATGACGACGCATGATCCCGAACGATTGGAAGATGTGCAGGACGTAATTGGAAAAAATGGCTGGCCGCAGGAAAAAGGCCGCGACGGCGAGCGTACGCCGATGCAGTGGAACGCGGCCGCCAATGCGGGCTTCAACGCGGGTGCTAAGACGTGGCTGGCGGTGAATCCAAATTACAAGACGGTGAATGTGGAAGCGGAGAGCGCTGATCCGCATTCTTTGCTGAACTGGTATCGGTCGTTGATCGCGTTGCGTCGCGAGAAGGCAGCACTATACGAGGGCGACTACAAGGCGCTGGACGTCGAGGACGAGGATTGCCTGGTGTATGTGCGGCAGGCCGGCGAACGGAGAATTCTAGTTGCGTTGAACATGAGTGGGCAGGAGCAGACGATCCGTTTGGATCCGAAAGAGGTGTCTTCTGGCCGGCTATTGTTAAGCAGCCGAAAGACACAAGCCAGAACATTTCAGCAGATCACGCTGGAGCCGTTTGGGGTCATGGTGGCGGAGTTGCAGTAGGAGATTTAGTCGGAGCGTTCGAACACGATCCGTTGGCCATGGAGATCATCTTGGCGATGTTCCATCTGCAAAATACGCGCATCGGCTGAAAGAGACCAGCAGTCACGGAAGTGCATTTCGCGCGAGCCAAAATGCACCCAGGTCTCGATCACGAGTTCGGAGGCCTCCCATCGCGCCGTTCCGCGTACCGTCGATCCGTTCAAGGAACACGTGCCGGGGCGATTGCTGGTTTCACAATGGAAGACGGCCCGGTCCTGGCTGGCATCGGTCTTGATGACGAAAATTTCTTCCTGTAAGCGAGGGTCCACATGCCCGATCGTCACAGAAAGGGCGCTGGGCGCGGGACCCAGGAATGTGCTCCTGAACAAATTCGCTTTCCAGCTCCCGTTGAAATTGACAGTCATGGCTTGCGGTCTTTGGCTCTCGTACGAATATCGTAAACGCGGCGGAAAGAGCTTTTTTCCACCGTTTGAACGGAAGGATTTCGGGCTCTTGTCGAAGTCTTACGAAGCAAAGTTTCTCGGCCTCCAAGCCATTGATTGTAGGTGGTTTACGGGGGCTCTCAGGAGGTCAAGAACGGCTTCGATATGCTAAAATGGGAGTGCATCAAATTCTGGCTAAGTTACTGTAATTTCAAGTAGATGTGGCGGCGCGGCAGCGTGCCGGACGCAATCGCTTTGGGCAAACGCCAGAAGTGAATGGAGCAGGATGGCTTCGAAGGAAACGGTAGGCGCCGCGGCAACACTCGAGAAGGAAAAGAAAGCCAACGTGGACGCGGAAGCGAAGAAGAAAAACGGGAACGGGGATTCGGATTACAACGCCGATTCGATCAAAGTGCTGGGCGGCATGGAAGCGGTGCGTAAGCGCCCTGCCATGTACATCGGCTCAACCGGTGAGATGGGACTTCATCACCTGGTGTATGAAGTTGTCGATAACTCTGTCGATGAGGCGCTCGCGGGACACGCGGACCGCATCGATGTGACCGTACATATCGACAACTCCGTTACGGTTGTCGACAATGGCCGCGGAATTCCTACCGGCGACATGGATATCGATGGCGAGCAGGTGCCCGCGGCGCAGGTCGTAATGACCGTGCTGCACGCGGGTGGCAAGTTCGACAGCTCGAACTACAAAGTGTCGGGCGGATTGCACGGCGTGGGCGTGAGTTGCGTGAACGCACTCAGTTCACTGCTCGAGCTCGAGATCTGGCGTGACGGCTTCGTGTGGCAGCAGGAATATTCCGAAGGCGTGCCGACGACCAAACTGAAGAAGGCTGGTAAAACCACGAAGCGTGGAACCAAGGTGCACTTCATTCCCGATGCGACCATCTTCACGGTCAGCGAATACAACTACGACACCCTGGCAAACCGTTTGCGCGAACTGGCGTTCCTCAACAAGGGATTGCTGATCACGCTGACCGACGAGCGCACCACGGATTCGAAGACGGGCGAATCGAAGCACCAGGATTTCAAGTACACCGGCGGCATCGCGGAGTTCATCAAGCACCTGAACCGCGGCAAGAGCGTGTTGCACGAGAAGCCGATCTACATGGAAGCGGAACGCGATGGCGTGGCCATGGAAATCGCGCTGCAATACAACGACGCGTATTCCGAAACGGTATTCAGCTTTGCAAACAACATCAACACCGTCGACGGCGGCACGCACCTCCAGGGCTTCCGCTCGTCGCTGACCCGCACCATCAATTACGCGGGACAGCAGCTGGGTCTTTTCAAAGACGTAAAAGAAAATCTGAGTGGCGACGATGTGCGCGAAGGACTCGTAGCCGTCATCAGCGTGAAGCTCTCGCAGCCGCAGTTTGAAGGACAGACCAAGGGCAAGCTGAATTCCGATATCGCCGGCACAGTGCAGGCCTTCGTGAACGAGCGGCTTGGGGCCTTCTTCGAACAGAACCCGACGGTAGGGCGCAAGATCATCAACAAGGCGATTGAAGCCTCACGCGCACGCGAAGCGGCCCGCAAGGCCCGCGATCTTACGCGGCGCAAGGGCGCACTGGATGGCGGCGGACTGCCGGGCAAACTGGCAGACTGTTCGGAACGCCAGCCGGATCGTTGCGAAGTCTATCTCGTCGAGGGTGAGAGTGCAGGTGGCACCGCGAAGCAGGGGCGCGATCGGCGCTTCCAGGCGATCCTGCCGCTCAAGGGAAAAATTCTAAACGTAGAGAAAGCCCGCTACGACAAGATGCTGGGGCACGAAGAAATCCGGGCGATGATCACCGCGCTTGGAACCGGCATCGGCAAAGACGATTTCGATATCTCGAAACTGAGATACGGCAAAGTCATCCTGATGACAGATGCCGACGTCGACGGGTCGCACATCCGAACGCTGCTGTTGACGTTCTTCTTTCGCCACATGCAGGAGCTGATCAAACGCGGGAACGTCTTCATCGCGCAACCACCGTTGTACCGGATCAAGAAGGGCAAGTTCGAACAGTACATCAAGAATGAGGCCGAGTTCGTGAAGGTGATGGTGAAGCGCGCTGCCGATGGGATGATCGTGCGCTACGGCGAGGGCGCGGCAAAACTCGAAGGCGGCCAGTTGACGAAGTTCATGACCTCGCTGAACGAGTACATGGGCTTCTTCGACAAAGTGGTGAAGCGAGTTCGCAACGAGAAGGTTGTCGAGATCATGGAGCGGCTCGACCTGGCGAAGAAAGTGGATTTCGAAGGCGAAGCGAAAAAGCCGACGGCAAAGATCACGCTGCTGGAAAAAGAGTTGAAGGTGATCGCCAAGGAGCAGAAGTTCTCGTCGGTAGAGGCGAAGTTCGATGACGAGCACAATCTGTGGAATGTGAGCTTCGTGAACGACCAGGGTGCCGAGCATCGGCTGAACTGGGAGCTGGCGACGAGCCCTGAGTATCGGCAGATGATGTCGAAGTACGCGCAGATCAAGGACTACATGCAGCCGCCGTTCGTGATCGAGACGGCGTCGAAAAAGGGCGCAAGCGCTGCGGAAGCGGCCGAGGATTTGAGCGACGCGGAAAAAGCAGATCTCGAGAAAGCCGAGCAAAAGAGTGCGAAGGTCGCGGTGCGGCGTACGAAGTCGACGGAACCGGAAGTGGTGGAAAAGAACAACGTCCGCGACCTGTTCGACTACGTGCTCAGCGAGGGCAAGAAAGAGTACAGCGTGCAACGCTACAAAGGGCTGGGCGAGATGACGGCCGAGCAGTTGTGGCAGACGACGATGGATCCGGAACGGCGCACGCTGCTCGAGGTGAAGCTGGAAGACATTACCGAGACGGAAACGATCTTCAGCACGCTGATGGGCGAAGACGTGGAAGCCCGCCGCAAGTTCATCGAAGAAAATGCGCTGGATGTGAAGAACCTGGATATCTAGCGAGGGTTCGATACACCTTCACCCGAATCTGAATCCGCTGCTTCCAATGAAAGGCCAATTAGAGAATACATGACCGGCAAGAAGGACGACTATTTAGGATATTTTCCTGAAGCAGAGCTCGTATTCGGAGTTTGTTGTCCTCTGGGCACCGACTATCGGCCGATCTTAGACACTCTGCGAAATTATTTATCTCAGTTTGATTACGAGATGCATGAGATCAAGCTGAGCACCCAATTTGACGATGTTTTAAGACAGTTGGGTGAAGCGCCGATTTTGAAGGGTTCGACCCGGGCCAAGGAAATGGCGAGCAAGATTGAAGCCGGGAACCGCATTCGAGAATTAACACAAAAGGCAGATATCTTGGCACTCGTTGCCGCCGGTGCGATTGCGGCAACTCGGTCGGAAGACATACAAGCAGAGCAAAAAACTTCATCTGTTGAGTGGCCCACCGAAAAACCTACAACGCGCTATCTGCCTTTACCACGCACCGCTCATGTAATTGTTTCTCTCAAACGACCGGAAGAAGCCGAATCACTGCGTCGCATCTACGGATCAGGTTTCTTTCTGATTGGAATTGCCTCCACAGAAGAAGAGCGAATTCGGTATTTGAGAGACGAGCGAGGGCTCGAACCTCAAGAAATCCGATCTCTGATCGATGTTGACACGACAGAAGCCGATGAGTGGGGGCAACGCACGCGCGACACTTTTTATCTCACCGATGTTTTTCTTCGAGATACGGAGCATAAAACCGAGCTTCGCCGATTTATTGATCTGGTATTCGGTTCCCCCACTGAGACCCCAAACGTAGCGGAGCGCTCGATGTA
>PLWX01000152.1 GCA_003151155.1 Acidobacteriaceae bacterium | reverse complement strand
TTGTTGCTGGAGGGATTTGCCAATTCGCTCTTGCCCTCCGGTGTAACGTCGAGACCAAAACGGACGGTGTGCCGGTTCTTCGTCCAGGTGGTGTTGAAGGCGAATGGAAAACTGAAGGCATCATTGTGGAAAAACCATTTGCTCAACGATGCCAGTGTAGTCGCCATTTAAGTAAATTGTTGGAACGCGATTGCCTTCATTCAGAGGAAAGACTTCCCCAAGTGAAAGACCAGGCGCGCGGCTCTGGCTAGATTGCGGCCCGTTCTTCAGCGACTTGTCGTTCGCGAAGTACATACCCCAAGTAAACTCGGTGATCAGATTGGGCCGAGGCGTCCAAATCAGGTGGAAAGACGTGTTGTACATGGGGAAGTTTTGCGTGGAGCCTCCGACGTAAGGGAATGGATTCTCGCCCCAGAGGCCGTAGGGATTGTTGAGCAGGACTCCGTCCTGGGTGTATCGCCCGTAGAGCGAGAGTTTATCGGTCAGCTTGTAGTCGAGGCGGATCGAATCTTCGCGCCACTTCGTATAGTCCGGAGCTTCCGACTCGTAGTTTGCCCTGAGGCCGTCGGGCGCAACATAACCGGGGGTTGGCTGCGGCCAATAGGTATCGAGCAGACGCGTTGCATTCGGATCGATGCGGTTCGACGGAATCTGATCGTTAGGAAATGGCAGACCAGTGTCAGGATCGATGAGCTTAATGCGTGACTGGCTGAAATCGCCGGCGCGCTCGGCTGCGGTGGGTGTCCACACGATGTTTGGGCCGCCGGCATTGATGATGCGCCTCCACTCTTCCGAAAAGAAGAAGAAGAGCTTGTTCTTGATGATGGGACCTCCGATGTCGAAGCCGAAATCGTTATAGCGTTCCTTCGATTTCGTGGTTTCGTCCTTCGCCATGGCGTTCAACACCTCATTACGGAAGAACTCGAAGACGTTGCCGTGGAAGGCATTGGTTCCAGCACGCGAAACGAGATTGTTCTGTCCGCCCGCAGAACGACCAGCGGCCGCCGAGTAGTCATTGCTCTCGATGCGAAACTCTTCGACCGCGAATAGATTCGGGCTGACGAAGGCGTTGCCTCCGAAGGTGTCGACGTTGCGGACGCCATCGATCATCAGGTTATTCTCATCGGCGCGCACGCCGTTGATAGAGAAGCCAACCGATGAGTTCGAGCCGAAGCCCGGGCGCTCATCCACTGGGGCAACGACTCCAGGCCCGAGCGAGACCATTTGCGTGAAGACTCGGTTGGTGAGCGGCAGGTTGTTGATCTGGGCGCCGGTAACGGTATTGCCTTCGCTGGCGCTGACTGTATCCACCACCGGTGGCGCGCCGGTGACTTCGACCCTTTCGCTTGTCGACCCGACCTGGAGCGCCATGTTAAGGCGTACATTTTCCGAGGCGTGCACAGAGAAGGGCTCGTGCTCGTGCTTCTTGAAGCCGTCTCGTTCCACGATGAGCCGGTATTCGCCGACGGCGAGGTTGAGGAATGCGTATTCTCCCTGACCGCCAGATTTCGTACTTATGACGTTGCCGGTATGAATGTTGTGAAGGATAACGGTCGCACCCGGAATCAAGGCCCCGGTGATGTCACTCACGGTCCCCTGAACCGAGCCAGTGTTTGCGACTTGGGCCTGCATTGCAATTGATAAGAAAGAGATGAACAGGAGAATGCCAGCTCCTGTTCTTAGCCAGCTGTGAGTACGAAAAGTCCATTGATCGCACATAGTGTTCTCCTGTAACTGCGCGCCGCAGGATTTGCTACGGCTTCCCGCGGGCGCCCATCTTCACGGCAAAGAAGCCTCAATAACCTCCATCACCCACTTCTCGATGGGGTGTTCGAGATGCGATTGGTAGCCGTAGTAACGGCCGTTGAATATGTACTGGAAGAGACAGGCGCGCTCACCGGCCTGCACGGGGTTGCCTTTCACGGGAACGAAGGTTCCGTCGGGAGCATTGGCAGCAAAGACCTTTACCTGCCACTCGCCTTGCGGCGGGTTCGCATATCGATGCGGATAAATCTCGGTAGCGAGGTAATACACGCCTTTGTCCTTGTCGGCGCCATTAGGCACGTAAAGCATGGTGGGCGCGGCGACGGTCTCAGCTTCATGCATCAGGATTTTCTCGGCGGCTGAGTCGAGGTCCTCGATGTTGGAGGCACTCTTCACGACGATGTCGAAGTAGTTGTCGTCGTTACCGCGATAGAAGTAGAGGTAGAACTTACCCCTGACGGGATCGCGAAAGAGATTGGGGTTCTGATTGCGATTGCGGGGCGCGGGCATTTCCTTCACCAGCGTCTTGATCTCTTTCAGATGGATCCCGTCGTCGGTGGTGGCGAGGACGATGTGGCTTTGCGGGGTGTCGTAGTTTCGGGTGATCGCGAGATAGACGCGCTGCGGATTCTTCTTGTCGGCGCCAGTGATGGCAGTGGCCCAGCGTGCGTTGGTCCACAGCGGGTTCTTCTCGTATTTGGTCCAGTGCACGAGGTCGTTGGAACGCGCCAAGCCGATGCCGCGACCTTCATTCAATCCGTAATAGCCCCAGTATTTGAAGCCCTCGCGATTGAGTTGCACGACGCTAAGAGTGTGATTCTGTTGGTCGCCTTCCCAAGGCTGGGCATCGTTGAGAACCTTTTGTGGTGCCGAAAGCTTCAGGTATGAGATCTCCTCCTGCGCCGATGTCATGGGCGGAAGCAATACGGACAACACGAGCAGAGAAAGCCATTGACAACCATTAAGACGAGCCATGATTTGGTCTCCTGTACTGCTGACTTCTTACGGAGCGAGTTGGACTTCGGCGCTCTTGCCGCCAAAAGTCGCATTGGTGATGATTGGCTTTGCCCACAGACCTACGCTCAACACACATCCAAACGTGAGATAGAGGAACATCATTCCGTTGCGCAGACCGAGAGCATCTCCAAGACGGCCGATGATGAGAGGAACTACCGCGCCTCCCATGATTCCGGTACAAAGGATTCCGGCGAAAGAGCCATGATGTTCGGAAACGGAGTTCAATCCCAACGAAACCAAGGTGGGCCACATGATCGAAGCAAAAAGCCCAATCGCTGGGAATGCGTAGAGTGAAACTCGTGCCGGTCCAAAAAGTGCGGCAGTTAAACACGCAAGGGCACCGATGGAAAACGCGAGAAGAACTTTTCGGCTGTCGAAGAACTTGAACAGAATCATGCCAATGAAACAGCCCGCGGTGAGCAGTCCCCAGAACCATGAGACTGCGGTCGCTCCGGTGGTGTGGGGATCAAAGCCGTAATATTCCGAGAGGAATTTCGACATCCAATCCGCGGTTCCCTGCTCCGAGCCGACGTAAGCAAAGACGCATCCGAAATAGAGCCACACCATGGGTCGGCGGAGGAGTTCGCGATACATAGTGATCGAACCGGCTTGCTCGTCGCTCTTGCGCTCCACTCGGGGGAGGCGCATGACTACCATCACGATCACCATCAGCGCCGTGGAGACGGCGAACAGCCAATACATTGAAAGCCAGGGCAGGTTCACCGGGGTGATCGAAGCCAGCAACTGAACGAACTTTCCATGTTGCGAGGCGTGCGGCAGGTTTTCGACCAAGTATGAATAGACCAACGGGCTAATGAACGATGCGAGACCGAAAATCAGCTGCGCGAAGGCAGAGTTGAATGCGAAGTGTTCCTCGCCGCCGGCTACGCGTAGCAGCGGGTTAATGGCGACCTGGAGGGTGGCCATGCCTCCGCCCATCACGAACAACGAGACGATTGCCACCGGATACGATGGGTGGAGAACGAATCCCAGCGCGCCTGCAAATCCGGCGATAAACGACGCGACCATCACCGGCTTCTCGGTAAAGCGTTCGACGAGGAAACCGGCGGGGATCGACATGACGCCGTAAGCGATGAAGAATGCGAACGGCAGGATCGCAGCGGCTGTCAGGCTGACCCTGAAGCTCTCGATGATGTCGGGAACGATCGGGCCGAGAATGTTCGTCAGGAAGGACATGACGAAGAAGATCAGAAAAACCAGCCCGACGATGTAATAGCTTCTGCGCAAAACAACCTCGCATGAACTCAGTGAACCGCTTGCGTTCTACTCGACAATCGTGACTTTTGTGGCGCGCTCGAACTTGCCTGCTTCACGATTTGCCAATGCCGCCAGCGCAATGGTAATCATCTGCACCGGGAGGATTTCGAGAATGGGTTGAACCATCGGTGAA
>PLWX01000298.1 GCA_003151155.1 Acidobacteriaceae bacterium | reverse complement strand
GTGTCGGCGGCGACACAGGCAGCTTCGCGTCTAGAATGCTTGCGATTGGCGTGGTTTCGGTGCAGTGCCCCCCTGGCTTTTCAACCGTGACCCCTTGGTGCTTTTCGAGAGGAAAACCAAATCCCGACGAGGAAGAGCACCGGTTCAAAAGGGTACCCACGTAGGGTACCCAAGAGGAAATGACTCAAGCCTATCTACAAGAATCAAAAGGAGTTATACGATTGTAGCACCACGCGCGACTCAGCGGTGGTCAGTGGGAAAACGATGAGAGTGAAATCCGTGCATTTTCGAAGCCATATTGGACCATCGGCCACATCATGGAAACAGGCCTGGTCGTACCTGGAGCGAAGGACATCTTTGAGTTCAGCAGTATTTCCCAATATCTCCTATTCTTCCAGCACACTTTAGTCAGAAATTCTGGCTCGCCATACGAACTCGAGCTCGCGAAGCTTTACTCGCAGTATGTGACAGCACATCCAACGCCTGAGTCAGTCCCTTTGCTCATTCCTGAGTTCCGCTACGCTGGCCTGAAGAAGAAGCACATTTATCGATTGGATTTCATGGTCATCAATCCTTACACACTCGACAAAGTAGGTTTCGAGCTTTCTCCGTGGTCATCACATGGTTATCTTAAAAAGATCGGGGGACTTACGCAAAAAAAGATAAACGAAATGGCGGCCGACAATTTTGCGAAGGAGATGAAAAAACACCGCGCTTACTTCAAGGAACACGATGTGTTTTGCTTAATTTACACGGACAAGGAGCTCAAGAACACGCAGTCTCTCTTCAATAATGAAATCCGGCCATATCTTGAACCGGAGAAGCCGGAAGTGCAGCTTTCGTTTCAAATGATGGAGGAATTTCTCAGCGATTGAGACAATATCCAAATGCCCTAACGCGGCTGACACAATCCGATCGACTCTGCCAGGAAGAGATTTGGAATCGGTCGACCTTGGCAGTGATCTAGGGATTTCCAGATCGCTGCTAAGCTCCCCTCTGTTGATGGAGTCTGAAATGCACCAAGGCGCTAAATCTCTTGTCTTCTTCTCTGCCAATTTCTAGGCCATATCGGGTCGAAATAACCAGACCGTTTGAAAATGGAGAAGATGGAAATGACGGTCAAGAGAATGACTCCGCTTGCAACCCAAAGGTACGGATTGAGAGAAACGACCGCCACGGTGAGCGAGGCGACGAAGGGCATCCATATTAAGACCGACAGAAGTGCGAGCGTAGCGCGTGAATTGGAAAGTGCACTGAAGAGGGTGCCGCGCGTATGAAGCGTTCCCCCGCACTCAGCTTCTCGTGCGAAAGCGCCGAAATACATCAGAGTGAAGAACAGGAGCACGTCGGCGACCAAGGTCGCGGGAAATAGGTTTCGGGGTAAGGTCCCTGGGCTAATGTCTACGTCCCTTTCGATCTGTTCGAGGGGTGCGCCCGCGATTATTGGACGTTCAAATTGCGATAGCGCACGAACATCGTTGAAGGTTAGGCAATCCATTAGGACATCAGGATTGATAGACGCAACAAAGTTTTCTGGAACTCTTCGTCCTTGAGGAGCTTCGATTTCACTTTTGGCGCAATTACTCGCGAGCACATTTCGATAAACCAAGTCGCTCCGCTTCTGCGCCCAATGCACGATTGAAAGTCCGTAATAGTTAGAATAGTTTCGGCTTTCTGTAAGCAGCGATGAGTCGTTTAGTTGATTGATCGTCTCGAGAATCGCGGTAATTTCGGGAATCTTAATCTCCACGGTCACGCTCAGTGCCGTTGGCGGGGCGGGACGAGATTTCGCACTTACCCGCGATTTCTCAGTCTGGGGGAGCAGGTTCGCGGTAGGACTTGATCCGCTAACCACGTTCAAGGCATTGGGGAGCTTGTTGAGAGGCAAAGACTCAAGATCTGTAGTGGAGTTTCTAAGTTTGTCCCAGGCAGGGTCCTCGTCGATGCGATCCACCATCATACTCAAATACAGCCGCGCAGTGACATATCGCTTTAATGCGTCCTCGCTCGGTCGATGCGCCCAAGGCTGTACGAGCAGAAAAAGCACGAGAGACAGCGCCAAAGCTAAAGTTCCGGCGCGTGTACATGCGTCGGACGCGGCGGTATCTATCTTCGATGGTTCATTGTTTTCAGTGGAGATTTCCGGCATTTGATGCTCCCTCAGTCTTCCGGTGCAACACTCGAAACACCAATAACTAGGGTTCGCCCGATCGAGGGTCCTTTTATACAACAGTGCTGTCCCGATGCGGAGAAAAGCTATCCGCAGAAACTTACGTACTGAGAGCGAGACCGTAACGTAAGTGCGGCTGAGAAGGTAGGCGGATGATAAGAGTTGGCGTTGCACGCTGACGTTAAAGAATGCGCTGCACAGGGTCCCTGTCAACGGTCGTCCCGTTTCGGGGGACACCCGCGACGTGCGCTGGGAAGGAGATGTAGCACGGTAAGTTTGTGTGGCCGAGGCCAACAACGTCGAAACTCGGGGAGAGACCGCCCCCCGTATTTTTCTATGTCCGTCATTCTTCAAAAAACATGGTGCCAGACCGGACGTTCCGCGTTAGTTTATTCGCGTCGAAGACAATCCGGGTCCCTGCTTAAACTTGACCGAGATAGAAAGTTCTAAAATCGTCTGCTAAAGCCGACCAATCAAAATCAGCCGAGCGTTTTCAGCGACTTGCTCGCGAACCGATCCAACACTTTTGAACTTTCTCGGTGTTTACCCCGTACCTGTCTTCAGGGCGAGTGTCTCTCGCTGTGCATGCGGCCTCCGAGGAGGAGTGAAATGGCGGTGAGAGCTCTCGACGACTCGCAACGCAGAGCCGCTAAGTACGCAGCGGTGGCGTACCTGATCTCGTTCGTCACCGTAGTGCTGGTCAACTTTGGCATCTTCGCGCGCCTCATCGTCCGCGGCAACTCGGCGGAGACCGCGCGGAACATCCTCGCGCACGAGACACTCTTCCGCATCGGCATCGTCGGCGACTTGGTCTACTGCATGGGTGTCGTCATGCTGCTCACGGCGCTTTACGTCATCCTCAAGCCGGTGGACCAGAACCTCGCTTTGCTCGCGGCGTTCGGGCGGCTGGTCTACGCGGTGGTGTCGGCGCTCGTCCCGCTCAATCTTCTTACCGCTGTGCGACTGTTGAGCGGCGCCGAATACGCGCGGGTCTTCGTACCCGATCAGTTGGCGGTCTTGGCGCGGCTATACCTCACCGGTTTCGACCAATACTACGTCGGCCTGCTGTTTTGGTCGCTGGCGTCCACCGTTTGCGCCTACTTGTGGTTCAAGTCGGGCTACGTCCCGAGAGCGCTGGCCGCGTTCGGCTTGCTTGGGTCGGCGTGGTGTGCGGCGTCTACCGTCGCTCTCTTCATCTTCCCCACCTTCCCGACGATGGTGAATCTCTGGTGGTTCGATTCGCCGATGGCCCTTTTCGAACTGGCTCTGAGTTTCTTGCTGCTGTTCAAGGGATTGCAAAACCCCGCCACTCCAACTCCCGCAGGTCCAGAGTCCTAAAATCGTCTGCTAAAGCCGACCAATTTCCGTTTTAACCCTTCTTGCTCATCTTCTTCACGTGCGTAATATGGGAGCGCTCCGTCTGTCCCCGGATTTTCTAATTCTGGGGGGCGTTTCTACCCAATCCGTCGAGGACGGATGATACTGAAGAAAGGGCAGCGCCGGTTGCGCCGCCCCATTTGAACGAACCAAGTTTAGAGATGGACCACGGCCCTGACGAAACTCAGTGGGTTCCGCCAGGCGGACAAGGTTTGGCGAAGCCGAGCAACGTACCCAAGTTCGAATACCAGTTATTGACTCCAAGCGATGGGTTGAAGTGATAGAACCACCCGACGAACACCATCTGCTGCGGGTGATAGGTGACACCATTGCTCATGTGAACACTAGTCGTGTGGCCGCTCAGCGCGTCTCCCACCTCGAGATTGTTCTGGCATCCGGAAACCTGCCCGATGTTGCCAAAGTGAGGGACGAGATTGACCGTACTCGCCGAACCAACGAGGGGATCGTTCATCCACTCGCCCACCTCGTGGCTGAGCGCCTCGACATCGGGAAATCCCGCCCCCGAGGTGTCATATTCGGCCACAGCATAGGTCTGCGAGTGGCCAGCCGCATTCTTATAACTGTCGTGAAAACCCAGGATGCCACAACCGCCACTGTCGCACATGACCACGTTGTAGAGGATGAACACCGGGAATTGCGTAGACCCTATGCCGAAGCTGCGGGTGAGCGCGGGGATAAGGGTGTTCTTAATGAGCCCCTGTAACCATGTGATGCTTACGCCCGCCACGGGACCACACCGGCCGCTCCCGATTGCGCTGTCAGAACGCGGCACCGAAATGGGTGTGGTGTAGTAATAAAAATGGGCGGTGGGATTGAGCAACACATGGTAGCCGGGACTAGTTCCACCCGGTTGGGTATAGGAGTAGAAGTTGGCTCGTTGGAAGGCGTCCACATACTGAGTGGTACCTACACTTGTGCCACCGAAACTGTAGCTATGTTTCTCATAGATCGGCGAGCCAAGTACGCGCTTGACGGCGGTAGTGCTGGAAAACCCGCATTTCGGATCAGTTGCTTCGGGGCGAAATACGTCACCATTGAAGAATTTCAAATCCAGCGCCACTACGGGCGCCGATACGGTCGCCGAAGCACTGGAGGAACGTACCAGCGGACTCTTACCTACGAATCGAACGTTGTACTTCTTGCCATTATTCTGATCGGTGGCGGTTGCCGACCAGAGGGGGATGGTGGTGGCGGCCGCTGCGTCCGCATCGACCTCCGCCTCAGTGATAACAGTGTTCTCCTGCGGGGGAAGCGCGAACCGGGGCCCAGTGAACTGCCAGTTTTCTTGTTGCGCCGCCGCCGGCGAGATCAGGAAGAAGCAGACAAGGAGTCCCAGCAAGCTCGACGAAGCTGCCCGTCTTGCACGAGAGTTCCTCAGTAGACCAGTATTTTTCATGTCACACCTCGTTTTCTAAGTGCGCGGCACGCTGATGGATCGTGGCACCGATTCACGGTAGCCGACAGACCACCTGGTTGCGTGCAATGAATCCGTTCGTAAAACACCATCAATGAATCCCGGTTCGAAACTCATCTACTCAAGACACAAGTCATCTCGTAGAATCGACCGAATCAGCCCAGGCACAGCTTGGAGTTTAAGAGCGCTTTTCATCCATGGGGCAGCCGCACTGGCAACGCAACAGCCACCATCTATTTGACATTTCGGGACGCTACGAACCTAGGTGTGAGCCCACCGCGGCGGATTCAACAATACATATGTAATCGGCGGCAAACGCGGAAGTGGACCGCGCGCACGTGATTGGGCCGGGGGAGATGAACCCGCATCCAGTCAGATCAATACAATCTCGTCCGACTGAAAGGTGGAACTATACTCAAAAACAGGGGGCTGTCAAGCGTAGGAAATTGGAAAAATGGGGAAGTAGCCGGGTGCCCCAGGTCTCGCGTTTTCGAGACCTGGGAATTGCGCAAATCCCGACGCTTTCCGAATGAGAGTCACAGCACAGACACGTACGAGGCTGAGAAGAGAAAAGTTCTAAAATCGTCTGCTAAAGCCGACCAATCTTCCTTTAGCATCAGTAAGTTCCAGCTCAGCTGCAAAGCCAGCAATACAGTTCCCACAAATGGGTCCGATTTTGTGCCCGGTCCCCGGAAGCAAATTTGACGATCAGGTGGATTCGACGACCCAAGCGTTGGAACATCTCAAGAGTTTTTCGAACCTTGAAATGTGGGCGAGATTGGGGAGTTAAGCCGAGATGTGGGCGTCTTCGGCCAGAGTTCGCTTGACTGTTCAGCCTACCAGAGCGGCAATGGGATCAGCGATGAATCTGTATTTGAGTGCGACGAAGATTCAACGCTGACGCGGATTATTGTTGATAAATCGCCTTACCACTCACTATTCCCGTTACATTCGACCAGCAACTCAGCAGAGGATGGTGAGAAAGCCAGAAGCAATGGTTTCGTGACCCGAAATTGTGTCGAACCGAATACACCCATATCTCGAAAGTCGCGAGACATGAGGCACCCGCGTACACTCTACTCACTGCACGAGGACAGGAGTTGCTCTATGCGTCGATGGATGGGGTGGAAGGTTGGGATCGGATGCGCACTACTCGCTTGTGCCACGCTGGCGCTGGCGCAGGAGGCGCCGGTGGTAATGGGTGACACGCGCGTCGACAAGTTGCTGAGCCAGATGACCCTGGAAGAGAAGATTACGCTCATTCACGGCACGCAGGAAGATGCGAAGGTTTACCAGGGGCAGGCCGGATACCTTGCCGGCATTCCCCGGCTCGGGATCCCCGGCCTTCGCTTTGCCGACGGCCCGCCGGGCGTACTGACCCGCCATCCCTCGCAAGGCGAAACCGCGACCATGGGGGTGGCCGCGACCTTCAGCGCAAGAGATGCGGAAGACAACGGCATGGTGATCGGCCGCGAGGCACGCTCGCTGGGCATCGACGTATGCCTGCAGCCGTTCGTGAACATCGACCGGGATCTCGAATTCGGGCGCGGCTATAACACTTTTGGCGAAGACCCCTTCCTGACCAGCTTGATGGGGGCGGCGGAAATCAAGGGCATACAGTCGCAGCACGTGATGGCGCAGGTGAAGCACTACGTTGGCTACGACTCGGATGCCACCAGCATCTACATCGACGACCAGACGTTGCACGAGGTGTACGTCGCACCGTTCGATACCGCGGTGAAGGCTGGAGTATCGTCCATCATGTGCTCCTACAACCGTATCAACGGCACGTTTGCATGCGGAAACAAAGATACGTTGACGACGATCCTCCGCGACCAGATCGGGTTCAAGGGTTTCGTGACATCAGATTGGGGGGCTACGCACGCCGTCAACTTCATCAACGCCGGCCTCGACATGGAGATGCCTGGCGCAGCACCGGACAACGCTCCCTTCGTTATTCCTGCGTTCTTCGATCTCAAGCCTGCGCCGCCTCCGCCAGACCGCAGCAAGAGTGCCGAGAACGACGAAGCCAACAAAAACATGTTTGGCAACCACATTCCGGAAGAACCTGAGCCGCAACCTGATGGCGAGAGCGACTTCGGCACCCAACTGGATCCCAAGAAGATGAAACAGGCGCTCGCCGATGGCAGCGTATCCGAGGCGGAAATCACGCGCGCTGCTGGACGCGTGCTCTACGAGATTGTGCACTTCGGCTACATGGACGGCCAGCAGAAGCACGAGGTCACGGCGCAGCAGATCGAGGCCAACGCGAAGATCATCGAGAAGACAGGGGAAGACGCGGCGGTACTCCTCAAAAATGAAGGCAAGGGGCTTCCCTTGAGAGACCTCGACTCTGTCGTCCTGATCGGGCCTACGGCCGCGCAGGTGGATTCCATCGGGGTCAATGGAGAACGCAGCGTTGGTCTGCCGAAGCGGCAGGTGGGTCCGCTCGAGGCAATGAAAAAAGTATCCGGCAATGCAAACATTCAGTTCGCAGTTGCCGACGACATGAACGGGACGACGATTCCTGCTGCCCTGTTCACGCAGGACGGGAAGCCCGGGCTTCTCCGCACCACCAGCACCGGGAAGCAGACAGACACGCAGCTTGATTTCACCAAAAAGAACGGAAAAGTACTCCCGCCCAACTCAACCGTGAAGTGGACGACTACCCTCAATGTCCCCTTGGCCGGGAGCTACTGGCTCTACCTCCAGGCGATGGGCACAAACGCAGAGATTTTGGTGGATGGCAAGAAGCTCGGTGTTACCGGCGCATTTCAGGGCGGCGTTCATGGAGACGTTCTGCAAGCCAACCAGGACAATGTAGTACCCACAGCCGACGGTCTCGATAACGTTCGCCGCGCAGTGGAGTTCACGGCCGGTCCGCATAACATTGAAGTGACCACTTCTCCTGATACTTCGGAATCGCCGGTACAAGTGCGACTCAACTGGTACACGCCACAGCAGCGCAGTGCCGATCACGACGCGGCGATCGCGGCGGCGAAAAAGGCAAAGACAGTGGTGGTGTTCGTGTGGGCGCGATTGGAGCCGGTGTTCGGGCTCCCCGGCGATCAGGACAAACTCGTGGAAGAGATCGCGGCCGTGAATCCGAATACGATCGTCGTTCTGAATACCAGTCAACCGATCGCCCTGCCGTGGGTGGATAAAGTGAAGGCTGTTCTAGAAATGTGGTGGCCGGGCGACGAAGGTGGATGGGCTACTGCCAACATCCTTCTCGGCAAAAGCAATCCGGCCGGGCGTCTGCCCGTGACCTGGGCAAAGAAACTTACCGACTACGCTGCGACCGATCCGCGTTACCCCGAGCGTAGTAAGAAGGGCGTCGACCACAAGACTACATTCAGCGAAGGCGTAAACGTTGGGTATCGCTGGTTCGACAAGCAGAACGTCGAGCCGCTTTTCGCCTTCGGTCACGGCCTGAGCTTCACGACCTTTGAGTACTCCGGTTTGAAAGTGGCGAAAGCGGCGGATGGTGGTCTGGATGTTTCTCTTACCATCAGGAACACTGGCGATGCCGACTCGGATGAAGTTCCGCAAGCCTATCTGAGCGCGCCGAACTCCGCGCTGGAGGGCGTCCAGTTCCCTGTTCGCAAGCTGGTTGCGTTCGATCGGGTTCACATCCCTGCGGGACAATCGCAGGCAGTTACGCTCCATGTGCCGGAACGTCAGCTGCAGTATTGGTCCACGAAGGAACAGAAGTGGGCGACTCTCACCGCAACTCGCACCGTCAGCGTGGGTGGCTCCTCGCGATCGTTGCCGTTACAGAAGCCGCTCGACTGACTCACGCTACGCTAAGTGAGAGAGGATTTGCTGTCGAGAAAATCGCTGAGCAAAAAGAATCGGCAGGTGGAGAATTGTGAGTGGTAAAGGCTGTAGCTATTGAAAAACTCGGTTTTGCCGAAAACCGGCTCGAAACGGATGACCAGGAATGTATCCATATCCGGAGAAAATCGTTTATAGGTCATCCTGGAGCGACGATTTTTCCGTGCGATCTCGGCGAGCGAGTTTTTCAACAGCTACGGCTGCTCACAACAGCTATCTTGAATCCGGCGTGACTGTTCCTCAAACCGCCGCGAGGCCGGTGTTCGTAGCTTCGAAGGAAGAGATGATAGACCGGACACAGCGTCACGCCACCGTGATCTTTGCAATCACTTTTCCGCTGAGCATCGTGTTGATGACGGTCGCTTTCTCCCGCTATCTTGCACCCATTCTAGTTTGGAACCAAGACGCGGAGACGGCCCGCAACCTATTCGCTCACGCGCATTCTTATCGAATGTTCATTTCCGCATCCCGCATGAACGGCCTTGCCGGTGTCGTGCTGCTGACGACACTGTATGTCGTTCTCAGGCCGGTCAATCGGGGTTTGGCATTGTTCGCGGCGTTTTGCAGGTTGGTCTACGTTGCGATGTGGTTCGTTCAACTGCTCGCCTCGTTCAGCGCCCTCCGCATCATGGAGGCAGTTGGGCCGCTGCAGGCGTTCAAATCTGAACAGTTGCAGGCTCTGGCGGGTTTGCAGCTCGCATCCGGCTGGGATGCCTACTTGTACTTCGCCAAAATGTGAAGCG
>PLWX01000162.1 GCA_003151155.1 Acidobacteriaceae bacterium | reverse complement strand
AAATCTAGAGTTTCGTAACAGCCTGGCGCGGCAGGCCTTCCGGTGACGATCTGGATTACTTGGCGATCGGCTGAGGCGCACCTTTCGGAGCGCTCAGGTAGCCGGTGATCTTATCTTTATCGACGGTCATCACCACGACTTCATACAGCAGCTTGTCGCGGCCCGTGTAGAACTGCATCGGCTCAAAGAGAGTACGGTCCTTCTTCTCAATGGTGCGATCGTCGGCCAACACGTTAAGGGTGAACTTCCCTTTCTTACGATCGGCCTTCTTCAGTTCGAGGCTCACCGTTCCCACCGGCTGGCTATGGCCCTTGCTCAGCGTGAACTCGTAAATGTTGCGGTCACCCCTGTGCTTGAGAGTCTCGAGATCATCGCGGGTATGCGCGATCAATCCGCTCTGCACATTCAGATCCCCAATCGTGGATTCCAGCTTCTTCTTGGTCTCCTCCAGGTCGGTGCGGGTGGTCGCAATATCGGTCTTCGCGCCGCCCAGATCCGTCTTCACGCTGGTCACATCGCCGGACACCTTGGTGATTTGCTGGCTTTGTTCCTGCTGCGCTTTCGACAGGCGAGCCGTTTGTGCCTGGGCGCGGTTCAATTCCGCGGTGCGGATCGCCAACTCGCCGGAGGTCATTCCAATCTTGTTTCTCAGCGCCTCGACCGAGCTGTCCATGTGTGCGTTGGTAGTCTTCAGTTGCTCGGCCGTATCCTTTTGCTGCGCATCGCCGGCGGCGATACTGGCCTCAGCTTTAGCCAGGCGGGTGCGCATATCAAACATCAGGTAGAGCGATGCAATTACGTAAAGCGCCGCCACCGTGATGAGCACGTATCGCAGTACTGGGCTCGGTCCATGTGCGACCGGTTCGTGAGACGGGCCCGGATCTTCTTCCAGCAGCATGAGAGCTCCTTTGAAAAGGTTTGTTGCTCCCCATTGTTTCCGGATGAGAAAGCAGTGTCAATGAAAGAGTAGTAAAAGGTGCCTAGGTCAGACACAATGAAAACGCCGGAGTTTTCGCTCCGGCGTGGTGGTGACGATTGTTCAATGATCAGTCGTAATATTCCAATCCAAGGTGCGTGATCATATCTTCGCCCATGAGGTGGCGCAGCGTGTTCTTCAACTTCATCGACTGGATGAAGAGATCATGCTCCGGATAGAGCCCATCCGGCGTCATCGGCGACTTCAGATAGAAGCTGAGCCACTCCTGGATGCCGATGCCGCGCAATGCCGAACTGCGCTTCGCGAGATCGAGGAAGAGCACAAGGTCGAGCACGATCGGCGCCGCAAGAATCGAGTCGCGGCATAGGAAATCAACCTTGATCTGCATCGGGTAGCCGAGCCAGCCGAAGATATCAATATTGTCCCAACCCTCTTTATTATCACCACGTGGCGGATAATAGTTAATCCGTACCTTGTGGAAAATATTGCCGTAGAGGTCGGGATATTTTTCCGGCTGGAGGATGTGTTCCAGCACCGACAGCTTCGATTCTTCTTTGGTCTTGAAGGAGCCTGGATCGTCCAGCACTTCGCCGTCGCGGTTGCCGAGAATATTGGTGGAGTACCAGCCCGCGACGCCAAGCATGCGAGCTTTGAAGCCGGGGGCCAGAATCGTCTTCATCAACGTTTGACCGGTCTTGAAATCTTTCCCGGCGATGGGCGCGTTGTTCTTCTTCGAAAGCTCCCACATCGCGGGAATGTCAACGGTGAGGTTCGGAGCGCCGTTGGCAAACGGGACGCCCTCCTGCAAGGCTGCATAGGCGTAACACATCGAAGGCGCAATGCTCTCGTCGTTGTCATGCATCGCCTTTTCGAGTTTCGCTACCGACTCGTGCGTGGGGCCGCGCTCGATGAACGTCTCGGTCGAGCCGCACCACATCATGACCAGGCGATCGGCGCCGCTTTCCTTTTTGAAATCGCGGATATCCTGGCGCAGCTGCTCCGCCAGTTCCATCTTGTTCTTGCCCGTCTTCACGTTCGGGCCGTCAAGGCGCTTCACGTAATTCTTATCGAACACGGCCTTCCGCGGCTTAATCGACGAAAGCAGCGGTTTCACCTGCTCGAGCAGGCTCTTTTCGAGCACGCCCGCCTTGCCAGCGGCCTCAAACATGTTGTCTTCAAAAATGTCCCAACCGGTAAACACCAGGTCGTTCAACTGCGCTAGGGGGACGAAGTCATTAATCTTCGGGGAGCGCCCATCGGTCCGCTTACCGAGTCGCACAGTTCCCATCTGTGTAAGTGAGCCGATCGGCTTGGCGATGCCCTGACGAATGGCTTCCACGCCGGCAACGAAGGTCGTTGCGACGGCACCCATGCCCGGCATCATGACGCCGAGCTTACCCTTGGAGGGCTCGATCTCGCCGGCCCCCACCTTCTTCTTATCGCTCATCTATATAGTCCGTCCCTATTGGTGATCTCAAAGCATTTAGTTTCTACCACCGGATGAGCTTTTGCAAACCCGGCACGCTGGGAAGCGCATAACCAGCGTCGAAACGCGAGATCGTGACAGTGAGCCGCTCGACCGAACTTGCGAATGTGATAAGAACTCACGCAACATCAGCCCTTCCCTATCCGCGCTTCGGCGTGATCTCATGTTGGCCATGAGCGAAAAGATCGCGGTGATTACCGGGGCCTCCAGCGGCTTCGGTCTGCTAACGACGGTCGAACTTGCAGCTGCGGGATATCGGGTCGTGGCTACGATGCGCAATCTCGAGCGCCGCCACCTGCTTGACGATGCGCTGCGCCAGAAAAACGCCAGCGCCAAGGTCGACGTCCGTCCACTCGACATCACCAACATCGCCGCGATCCCGGGCGTCATCGACAAAATCGTCGCCGACTATGGCCGCATCGACTTGCTCGTCAACAACGCCGGCTTCGCCATGGCCGGCTTCCTCGAAGACGTTACCCTGGAAGAACTGCGCCGACAATTCGAAACAAACTTCTTCGGCCACGTCGTGGTCACCAAAGCTGCCCTACCCGCCATGCGTCGCCAGCGCTCCGGCCACATCGTCATGGTCACATCCATCGGCGGACGCTGCGGGAGCCCCGTGATTGGTTCCTACTCTGCATCCAAATTTGCTCTTGAAGGCTGGAGCGAATCCCTGCGAATCGAAATGCAAGCGCTCGGCGTGCAGGTCGTGCTCGTCGAACCCGGCGCCTATAAAACCGATATCTGGGATCGCAACTCCCAGATCAGCCCCGTGACACTCGATCCGGCCTCACCGAATTACCCGCGAGCCCGACGCTTCTCCGACTACGCTCTCAAGCAGGTGCACAAACGCGACGCTCGCGAAGTCGCGCAGTTGATTTTGCGGATCGCCGAAACTCCGAAGCCCAAGATGCGCTACGTCGCTGGTACCGATGCGTGGATCCAACTTTTGTTAAAGACGCTACTCCCTTGGCGGACCTACGAGCGCATCATCGCGAAGACGGTGAAGATCGATCGCCTCGATTAAGAAGCGGCGCCCGGCGTCACTTCCCAGTCGTCGAAGCGCACCTCGAAGCCTTTGCCCTCCGGTGCGGCGCACATCAGCCCGATATCGACTGCCGGCGCAGGGGTCAGGTACCCAGTGCGGTCTTCGATATAAATTCTTCCATCGAGCGAATGGAAGATATCCAGCGCTGCGCCTTTGCGAACCACTTTCAACCACAACGGGCCAGTGTGCTTTCCCAGGCTGAAAGAAGACCAGTCGGAATAATCACGGGTGAAGACGGCGCTCATGTGCGGAACCTCATCGACGACTTCGATACCGCACTTCATCCAGTTGCTTTCATCGAGACGCACCATGAATCCCGCCTGGTCGTAAAGGTCGTGGAAAGCGCCACTGATCTTGACGGTCGTCGTAAAGTCGCCGGTCACGCTCCGCAGGTAGGCGTGCCCGTTATCCGTGATGTAACCGTAGAACGTTTTGCGCCAAAAATCGGTCTTCGGGTCGGCGGTGCACACCAGCGAACTGCCTTCGCGGCGCCACTGCTTAGGTTCATTGAGCCAGCGATAGCCGCTGCCCTTTGGCTCCTGGTTGCCCGAGGCCTCCGACAGCACGGGTGCCACGGCCGCAGCGAGACCAATCGATATTGCGCCCCGCATAAATTCACGACGAGACGATTCCGGTTCGTGCATCACATTTCTCCCCGCTCGAAACCACAGGATTCTACGCCTGCAGGCGGTCAGGCATTCCGGCCATTTGACTTGCATTAGAAATTGCCTGGTTCGAATCCAAAATGCGGTATTACGAATCAAAGGAACGAGACAGCCGAGGATACTACTCCAACATGCATTTATTCGAACCGCTCAAGATCCGCAGCCTCACCCTCAAACATCGCGTCGTCGTTTCTCCCATGTGCCAATACAGCAGCCAGGATGGCTTCGCCAGCGATTGGCATCTCGTACAACTCGGCCGCTTCGCCGTCGGAGGCGCGGCACTCGTCTTCACCGAAGCCAATGCCGTCACCGCCGACGGACGCATCAGTCCTGCCGACCTCGGCATCTGGAAAGACGAACACATCGAGCCGCTGGCCCGTATCGTGCGCTTCATCAAGGCGCAAGGCGCATACGCCGGCACGCAACTTGCACATGCCGGGCGCAAAGCCAGCACCGCGGAGCCTTGGAACGGCGGCAAAGCGGTCGACGTGAAAGATGGCGGATGGCGTCCCGTTTACGCTCCCAGCGCCATTCCCTTCAACGACACCTACGTTCCTCCCACCGCACTTGACAAGGCCGGCATTCAGCGCATCGTCGCTGCTTTCGCAGATGCCGCTAAACGCGCCCTGGCCGCCGGTTTCGAGGTCGTAGAAATTCACAGCGCGCACGGCTACCTGCTCCACGAATTCCTCTCACCGCTCTCCAATCAACGCACCGACGAATACGGAGGCAGCCTTCAGAATCGCACCCGCGCCGTCCGCGAGGTCACCGAGGCCATCCGCAAAGTCTGGCCCGAGAATCTCCCGCTCTTCCTGCGCATCTCCGCCACCGACTATCACCCCGACGGCTGGACGCCCGAAGAGTCCGTAGAACTCGCCAGGATGCTCAAGCCCCTCGGCGTCGATCTCATCGATTGTTCTTCCGGCGGTTTGATCGGCGGCGTGAAGATTCCCGTCGGTGCCGGTTACCAGGTTCCTTTCGCCGACAAAGTTCGCCGCGAAGCCGGCATCCTGACCGGCGCCGTCGGCATGATCACCAGCCCCTACCAGGCAGACCAGATCATCCGCAACGGCAATGCCGACGTAGCCATCATGGCGCGCGAAATGTTGCGCCACCCTAACTGGGCGCTTTCGGCCGCACGCACTCTCAAACAGAAAGTGCAGTGGCCCAAGCAGCACGAACGCGCAGACGACTAACACGTCGGGGCGTATCGCATTGACGCGCATGCCCACCCATGCGATGCTGGTGCGCTTTCGCCGTCCACTCTCGACCTGTAAGGAAAGTCCGTGAGCAAACCACGCTTCGCACTGCTTGTGAGTTTCATGCTGGCGACGTCTATGCTGTTCGCCGCCACTCCCGACGTCACCACCCCGATCCACCAGTTCATTGACGGCTTCAACGTGGGCGACACGAAGTCCGGCTTGGCCGCCTACGCGGCCGGCGACATCACCATCGTCGACGAATTTGCTCCCCACCGTTGGGAAGGCGCGCACGCTGCGCAGGATTGGGCCTCGGATTACGACAAGCACGCGCAGGCCAGCGGCATCTCCGATGGCATCGTGAAATACCGTACCCCCACACGCACCGAAATTGAAGGTGACGTAGCCTACGTCATCCTCCCCACCACTTACCTCTATAAAGAGCACGGCGCCGCCATGATCGAACAAGGACAAATGACCTTCGTCCTTCACAACGAACAAGGTGGATGGAAGATTCGCGCGTGGACCTGGTCGGGAGAAAAACCACATGCGGCGAAGTAGCCGTCGCTGATAAATTGCACGACGACCTCAACAACTACGCTTCTGCGCGATAATCGCGTGATTCGACAACCCTGACCGGCGCGTATGGATTCTCCACCCAAACTAATTTTCTTCTGCGGCAAGACGGCGGCGGGCAAGTCCACGCTCGCAACGGATTTAGCCAAACGTGAAAATGCGATTCTCCTCGTGCAGGACGAGCTTCTGGCTGCCCTGTTTCCCGGCGAGATCACGGACATATCGGGGTTTGTAACACGCTATTCGCGACTGAAGAGCGCGCTCGCGCCAACCGTTTGTGATCTGTTGTCCAGGGGTATCTCGGTGGTCTTGGATTTCGCCGCCAATACCAAAACGCAACGGGTATGGTTTCGCGAACTGTTCGAGCGGGCTCAGGTTGCGCATGAATTGCATCTTGTCGATGCATCCGACGCATTGTGTAAGCGTCAGCTAGCCGATCGAAGCAAGCACCTCCCAGCTGGTGCTCCATGGACGAACGAGGCGGAGTTTGAAGCGATTACTGCGTATTCCCAACCTCCGTCTGAAGATGAACATTTCAATGTCATCCGCCATCACCGTGGCGAATGATCTGCCGAACCATTGCCATTACAGGTAAACGCGGTATGGCATTTGACCCCAAAGTCCGCCAGATATTACAGTAATCGCCCAATCCCATGCAGCGTTCGATAAAGCTCTCGGTGTTCTGTGGAGTCAGTGTTGACGGGTTCCTTGCGCGTCCGGACCACAAGGTGGATTTTCTCGACACCCACGAGCAAGAGCCACACGGGTACGAAGAGTTCTACGGCAGCGTGGATATGGTTGTAATCGGCCGCAACACGTACCAGTTCGTCGTGTCGTACGGCCAATGGCTTTACGGCAAGAAGCCCGTCGTGGTGCTGAGCAGCCGTCCCATCGACTCTTCGTGGATCAAGAACGGCGTGGTGGAACAGATGGCGGGCGAGCCGGCGAGGATCGTGGCGGAGCTTGAGGCGCGCGGCTATCGTCACGCGTACATCGACGGAGGTGTAACCATTCAGCGCTTTCTGGTGGCCGCGGAACTGATCGACCGCATGGTCATCTCTTACGTCCCGGTGCTGATCGGCAGCGGGATGCCGCTGTTCGGGCCGTTACCGCACGACATCCAGCTGCGTCACGTGGCGACGAGGACATATCGCGGCGGGCTCGTACAGAACGAGTACCAAGTCGCCGGTGCGCCCAAGCTCGCGAAGAAGCAGACGCCAACTCCACCCGCCAAGAAGAAGAAAGGCGTCGCGAAGAAGCGGTGACCGTACCTTCACTCAGCGTCGGCAAGGGAATTTGCTATCTAAGGCGAGATGCATGGCAAAGTTAATCTACTCAATGCTCACGTCACTCGACGGTTACACGGAAGACGAGCACGGCCGCTTTGGATGGGGCGCTCCCGAAGATGAAGAAGTGCACTCCTATATCAACCAGCTTGCGTCGCCATTCGGCACATACCTCTATGGGCGGAGGATGTACGACACCATGGTGTACTGGGAGACCGCGGACAAGGTTTCCGATCAACCACGGTTCCTGCTCGAATTTGCGAGGCAGTGGCAAGCGGCGGAGAAGATCGTCTACTCGAAGACACTGGCCGAGCCGCGCAGCGCACGCACGAGGATCGAGCGCGAATTCAATCCCGATGCGGTTCGGCGACTCAAAACCGCCGCTGCGCACGACATTACAGTTGACGGTCCCGCACTCGCCGCCCAGGCGATACGCGCAGGTCTCGTCGACGAGTTCCAAATGATCGTCTGCCCGGTGCGCGTAGGCAACGGAAAACGCTTCTTCCCTGATGACGTGCGGCTCGGTCTCGAACTACTCGAGGAGCGACGCTTCCGTAAGGGAGTGATCGTTCTGCGGTATGCCGTCCGCGGCTGATCGAAGTCAACGGTTAACGTCACGGTCAGGCGTGGCTTGCGACAAATCCCATTATTCCTGGCAACCGGGTAGCTAGTAGTAACTCCTGTTTCGGACAGTTGTCCCGAAGTCGTCACATCCCCGTCAGCTGTCAGGGAGCTACAATCGCGGGCGAAATCAGGGCTTCAAACGGCCAAAAGTGCTGCATCCCGAGACTCGCGTATGGTTCGGATTGCTCAACGCCAAAAAAATCTGGGCGGGGGGTCGCACAAAAAGGCCCGATCTGGGCCGGGCGCACTATTTTCGGCACGGCATGGAGACGATTTCCTGAAGCTCCTGTCGCGTGCGCTCAACCTGCGAGAGCATCTCGCGACGTTGCTCAACCGCTTGCCGCAGGAGATGGAGCAGTACCAGCCTTTCGCGAAGAATCGATTCCGCTTGTTCCCGCAGTCGTTTCACCTCGGCTATGTCGCGATCTTCTTCCACGGTTCGGTACCCACTCTGACGAAAACTACTGTCAACTAGTTTGCTGTTTTGAAAAAGAAGACCCCGCATTGCACGCGGCCTTCCACGGGAGGGCAGGAACCGATCACGATTCGAAACCAAATGGACGTGCGCAGGACGACCGACAGGCAAACGGCCGACTGTTTCAGCAGCCTGAATTCAAAGTGACTTTTCCACGAGCGCCTGCATGGACAAGCGCCTCCGGCGCCTGATGCGGTTCGGTGATCCAGATTGACCAGCATACCCCGCGCAGTTGTAGCAAAATGTTGAGCATGGTCAAAATCCTTACCAAGAAGCAACAAGACAAGCTCATACTGGCCGAAGCCAAGATGGAGATGGCGAAGCCAGTAGTAACGCAATCCGCACGAGAACAGGACCCGTTGTGGAATGACGGTCTAGTCGTGAAGCACGACGCTGACGAGCGAACTGTGGACGTGCATCCCACCGCTGTCGTAGTCGATAAAGCCTAGATCCCGGAAGCGATTTAGAAAGTAACTTACCCGAGAGCGGGTCGTGCCGATCATTTCCGCGAGAGTCTCCTGACTCATGTTCGCAACGATCGGAAGCGGCCTGGACTCGTGCCCAAAGTTGGCGAGCAGCAGCAGAAGTCGAGCAAGCCGCTTTTCGCTGGAGTTGAATAGGTGATCCACGAGATCCGCTTCCATGCGAATGTCCCGTGAAAGCACGTAAGCGAGAAAGCGTTCCGCAAATTCCGGCTCTCGATGGAGTTGGTCTGCTATTGTCCGCTTCTCCACTCGAACGATGATACTCGGTTCGACTGTGCTAGCCGTGGCCATGCGAAGTGGTTGACCCGCCAGAGAACCCTCTCCGAAGAAGCTGGCTTTCGGCAAGATAGCTACGACGGCTTCTCTGCCTTGCTTGGAGAGGACCGTAATCTTTACCTTGCCGCTCTCGATGTAGAACACCGCATCCGCCGTTTCCCCTTGCGCAAAGATGATCGCATTCGCTTGGTACTGGTGACGGGTTTTGCCGCCGTTGAATTTCGTCAGGAGAAAGCTGGGATCGAGCACAGCAGGTTGTTCCGGGCCCAAGTCAATCTCTGCTGGGCTGACAACCCCCTGAGGAGGCGCAGTCGGGCGTAAAGACGCTCGCTTCCTGCCCGCAATTTTCTTCTTGGCCACGACAGGACGTTTGGCGGCCATGAGAGCCCCCCTAAATCCGAAAGTGTACTGCGCAGGCCCTTGCCAGATAATCCCAATGATAGCCCCGACAGCAGCCTGCGGTTCTTTAATATTTACGACGGTCTTCCCCAATTCGAACGACGAATATGCGCACTCACGTTTCATGCAAAGTACTCAACTTACGTCGTGCCATCGTCCGGCCCCGCCACCTTGGCCTCCCGCATGATCCCTCAGAGCAAGCCAAAGCCCGCCCACTTTCGGTCCTCAATGCAGGATGAGGTGTCAGTTGCTTTGACAACTGTGTGGCAGTGCGGCCTATGATGACCACCTATTGAGGCTGGGGCGTCCACAGGCGTGAGCGTGTTGTCGAATGCAGTGAAAGAGGAACGTATCGATGGAAAGCGATTGAAGGGCACGGTCAAATGGTTCAATAACGCAGAGGGCTTCGGCTTCTCGGCGAGAAGGAGCCGAGGGTGTTTTCGTTCATTACAGCGTGATCACCGCGGAAGGCAGCAAGACTCTTGGAGAAGACGACGAGGTCGAATTTGAGATCGTCCCGGGTTCGAGCGCACGACCGCATGCTGGAAACGTGGTGAAGGTTGCAAAGCAGAGTGCGATCTGAGCCCTAGTCAGCACCACACATTGATCAGATCGCTGTGCAACCAAGCCAAGTAAACTCGAGATCCCGTCCGAGGATAGGTAGCGATAGATCCGATACCACAAGCAGTCCCGCTGTAGCAAGCAAGAGATCATCGAATCAACCATGACCGTGGAAATCGGACACGTAGAAGCCATCTTCCGCTATCCCGTGAAGTCGATGGCTGGCGAATCGCTCGAGGCTGCCGAAATAGGCTGGCATGGTCTCGAGGGGGACCGGCGTCTTGCGTTTCGCCGGCTTGAGGACCGCGGCGGCTTTCCGTGGCTCACCGCCAGCAAACTTCCCGACTTGCTCCGCTTCACTCCCCAGCGCCAGGGCGGCGCAAATCTTCCCACGCACATTCGCACCCCGGAGGGCCAGGCGATGCCCGTCTTCAGCCAGGAACTTGCCGCCGAGGTCGGACGCCTCTACGGGCTTCCCGTGCAGATGATGCAGTTGAAGCAGGGCATCTTCGACGAAGCCAGCATCTCCGTCATCGCCTCCGCTACCGTGCACGAGATCTCGCGACTCGCCGGCCTGAACCCGGACGTGCGACGATTCCGCCCCAACATCGTGGCGCGTTTACTTCGGCCGATTCCCTTCCAGGAAGACGAATGGCTCGGAGGCGTGCTCTCGTTCGGCGAGGGCAACGACGCTCCCGCCATCATCGTCACTCAGCGCGATGTCCGTTGCGCTATGGTGAACCTTGATCCCGACACCGCAACTCCCGCACCCGAAGTGTTGAAGGCCGTCGTGCGCGCCAACCAGAACCACGCCGGGATCTACGCCACGGTCACCCGCACCGGCCGGGTCGCCGTCGGGCAAACGATCTATCTCCGACCGACGACGGACAAGACGTAATCGCATTCCCTCACACCCCTGCGTGAGCCTCCTCACCTTCGCCGGCAACCTTGATCACCGACAGCATGACAAGATCCCACTATCCTGCTCTCGTGGGGCACTCTCACAATCTTCACCGGCTCTTTCTAAAGTAGTAAACTCCGGCGCGATGGTCTTCAGCTGGGTTTACGGCAAATCTCGTAAGCAAC
>PLWX01000184.1 GCA_003151155.1 Acidobacteriaceae bacterium | reverse complement strand
TTCCCACAGCTCCGGCGGCTGCGGGTTAAGTTGTAAGATCACGGTGCGGAAAATGGGGGCAGGTCACCCCACGACGCAGATGAGACGACCACCGGGGACCAACGCCTCGAAGCAATGCCGCCAAACTTTTGCGAGTTCAGACAGAAATCCCTCGTAATTGGCAATCGCACCCATCTGCCCTTCTGATTCTCGATACTCCTTCAGCGTCCAATACGGAGGGGAGGTCAATACAAGGTGAACACTCTCCGGTTCAATGTTGGACATGAAACGAGAATCTTGGAGCTGTAAACGGTGCTGAGTGGGGAGGGATTTCAGGCTGGTTTCGATCTCGGCGACCAGTTTTGGATCTTTGGCAATGCGTGGGAGATCACGTTGCGGGTCGGAAAGGTGACGCAGACTCGTTGGAACGTAGCTCGACAAATCGAGTAGGGTCGCTACAGCGGAGGCAGTCATCAGGTGCATTCAGTTTAAAGCAAAATCCGCACTGGAGATTATCTCAAGTTTGCGATGCAGTTTCCGTTTAGGCTCGCCAGAATTTCGCCCTCCCTGCCGTGCTGTTTTCAGTGCTATTCCTTCAGCTTTAACTTGCCCTTGTTCTCCTCAAGGAACTCACGCAACTCCTGCGCTTTGTCCAAGAGTCGAACCCATTGCTCGTAATAGAGGGTAACCGGGAAGCGTCCAAGCCCGTAGACGCTTACGCCGCCCTTGTCGCTCACCTTGAACGACATGCTGCCCGTGCGTTGCTGTTTGGCTTCCAGTTCGGCCAATCTTGCTTTCAGTTCTTCGTAGGTTGGTTCGGTCATCTGGCGGTCTCCTGTGAAACGATGTCATTCTGATTCAACCACGCCGGAGTCAACTCGTCGCAGCAACGCATTGCTTCCGCACCTTTTGAACTGATTCACGATTTGTGTTTGAGCTTCGCGTTTTTCTTTGCCTGCTTATCCAGCCATTTTTGATAGGCCTTCCGATCAGGGGGATCAGGCAAATCCTCCGGCTTATCACCCATGTATTGCATCATTTGCCAGCACTCATCATCAAAAGTGGCATCCGTATTGGCTTCTGAAGGATCAGGATCAGCGAAGATTTCATCATCATAGTTCTTTCTCATTCCTCCTCCTTGCCGCACAAGCATCGCTTCCGCATTTTTTGAACTGATTCACGCTTTGTGTTTGAGCTTTGCGTCTTTCTTTGTCTGCTTATCCAGCCATTTTTGATATTTAATTCTGTTGGGAAGATAGGGCAAGTCCTCCGGTTTATCGCCGCGCTCCTTCATATAGCCATAGAATTCATCATCAAAAGTCGCATCCGTATTGGCTCTGAAGGATCAGGATCAGCGAAAATCTCGTCGTCGTAGTTCTTTCTCATTTCCTCCTCCTCACCCGGACACTCGCGTCCAGCCGAAGCTATGCAATCGATTGCACGAATCAGGTCGGCTTCACATCCTTAGCAGTTCATAGTGCTGCTCGTACTTGAACGGTCTGGCTCGCAGCCAAGCGTCGTACAAACTCTATAAATATCACTTTTTGTCCGGCCTAAAGCCTCCCCGATCTCGCCTAAGAATCCCCTTCAGCTCGCATCTGGCGGATAACTTTGGCATCCCTATCACGATCCCGCCGAACTCGGGGACGACCCAGTTTTTGGCCTTTGCTGCGTGCATGGGCCAACCCAGCTTTGACTCGTTCCCGAATCAATTCCCTTTCAAATTCGGCCATTGCCCCAATAACGTGAAACATCAGCTTGCCTGCAGGTGTGCTCAGATCGAGATTGTCGCGCAACGCAACGAAGGCGCAGCCCACCGCGTTCAATTCCGCCAGTGCATCCACAAGATGACGGAGACTTCGGCCAAAGCGATCCAGTTTCCAAACGGCGATCACGTCCACTTTGCGCGTCTTCGCGATGCGAAGCGCACATTGGGGAAAGGCGATTCATCGACGGATATTTTTCTCCATCGGTGCATCGAGCTGAAGTTGATCGTCAAAGAAGGCGGACGCTATCGCAAGAGTCCCATAGAGGGAGCGGCGTTGCAGGCGAAAACCGCAGAAAGACCTTCCACCGCTGAAGCTGCTTGAGTACGACTCTGCGAGATATTCGTGGAGTGAGTGGAGTAGAGAGAGAAGAAGGAGAATACTTTCAACTACATACAGCTCCACACTCCTTTTGAGCACGCTGGAGTTCCTGGAGTATATGCACCGTTAGCCGTGCATCACTCCAGTCGCTCCAGCGGACTCCAAATGGCCGTGGAGTTGGAAGGCATTGATTCTGCGCGGGATACATGGGTCGCTCTATCAATTCCCCTCTTATCGCACGCCCGCGCGTGCCTTTCTTGTATGCGATCGACCGTTGTTAACAATCGCATCTTGCCAGATAAATAACGTGCCAAGAAGGTTCTCACAACCCCGGCGTCTCGCCTCGTGCTGAACAAAGGCGACGCGATTTTTTAGCCATCAGACTGCATCATAGGCGCCTGAATCTGAGCTTCGTGATACCTGTCGCACCGTGCGTATCTCGAAGTGCACGCGAGTGCCTGGATGAGGCGCGGGACGCCGGGAGTGAGGGGTTCTCGCAAACGTCGAGCTGAGATCAGGCCGATGGAACTCGCTCCGACCTTCCGCATGTCGTCAGATTTATGCTCGGTGTGATGTGGGCGTGACGATGCTACAGAAGTAGCAAGAAGCTATCTTGCTATTTGTGCTGCTGGGCGCGTTGTTAGCAAACGTCGGTGCTCGTTGTTCGCACCAAAGAACACAGCAACCGGTGGCGGTGGCCGAGGGTTGCCTCGACCAGCGTCAGGATGTCGCCACCCGGCTGTTACCTTTCAGGCTCGCGAGGAGTCCGGAATAGCGCCTCTGCGGTCGGTCATTACGGACAGCAATCCCCAACGCCTTCTTCTGCCCGATCAGGACCACCAGCCATTTGTCCCGCGTGATCCCCGTATAAATGAGATTCCGTTGCAGGAGCATGTAGTGCTGCGTGG
>PLWX01000269.1 GCA_003151155.1 Acidobacteriaceae bacterium | reverse complement strand
ACAACCCCGACGAGCGTACGGCGGTCGATCAGTTCGGTAAGGGCGACAAGTATTTCGGCATTGCGACATTGATGTCCACGCTTCCGGGCCTCCCGATGTTCGGTCACGGGCAGATTGAGGGTTTCAACGAACGCTACGGCATGGAGTATCGTCGCGCGTATCACGACGAGAAGCCAGACACCTGGCTGGTCGCCCGCCACGAACGCGAAATCTCGCCGCTGCTGCATCGTCGTGCACTGTTCGCGGAAGTGCAGAACTTCCTGCTCTACGATTTCTTCACCGACTCCGGACAGGTCGACGAAAACGTGTTTGCCTACTCCAACTGTCTTGGCGACCAGAAAGCTCTAGTCATTTTCAACAATCGCTACGGCGACACCAGCGGATGGGTCCGGATCTCGAGCGCGTACGCGGTAAAGACCGGAGACGGCGGCCGCAACATCCGGCAGCGCAGTCTCGCCGATTCGTTCGGCGTGCACAGCGACGGCTCGCTCTTCATGGCCGCACGCGATGCCGTCTCGGGCTTGGAATATCTGCATAGCGCCCGCGATCTCGCCGATAAGGGATTGCACTTCCACTTGCACGCCTATCAATGCCACGTATTCCTCGATTGGCGAGAGATGCGCGACGACGCTACCCACCCTTGGAGTGCGTTGTGTCACGAACTCGCGGGTCGTGGCGTTTCCAGCCTTGATGACGCATTGCGTGGATTGCAGCTGAAACCGCTGCACGACGCCATGCGCGAAGTGCTAGTACCTGCACTGGTCACGCAGTTGGTTGAGACTGAACCTGCGCCGGGAAAGAAGAAAGCAAAGAAAGCGGAAACCGTTCCAACCGATGCGTCCAAGATCGTCTCGCAGTGGCGCGTGCCACTACGAACTCTTCTGGAACGTTCGCGACAGCTCTCGGTCTCCGATCATGAACGTGTTGCATCGGCGACCAACAGCGCTTGGTCTGGTGATATCGAAAAAGCAATTGCTGGATTCGAACAGCGGGTCACACTCGCAATGAAATTGCCAGGCTTGGAAAAGAGCTTCGAGAAGCCTTGGCCGGAAGAGGCCCATCGCGTGCTACCTGCGAAGTCCGGCGGTAAGCATCAGTCGAGTGTCTTAGCGGCCATCGTCGCTTGGTCTGCCATGGTGGCAATCGGCGAGTATGCGGATCCGGCCGACGCCGAATGCAGCGCTTCGCGTATTCTCGATCAGCAACGGTTGCGCGAACCGATTGCGCATTCGCTCGAGCCTTTCGGGGTTGAAGGCGACGAACGTTGGCGTGCAGCGGCGCGGATCCGCGCACTCCTTGCGCACAAACCCTGGGCGCCCGGAGATGACACGAAGAATGCCCGCGCTCCATTCAGCTGGTTGCAAGACCCGGACATGGCGTGGCTGATCGGTGTTCACTCCTATGAGGGTATCCGCTACTTCGGCAAAGAGCCGTACGAACAACTGCTCTGGTGGATGGCGTTACCCGCATTGCTGCGCATCGCCGCCGCTCCTAAATTGGATCCGGCAGCGCTCGAACTGTTGGAAGAACAGATCGAATCTCGCACCAAGGCCGCTGCCGATGCCAGTTACGAGGTTGACGGACTGTTTGCTCCACCGACCCCGGCGAAGCAGAAGCGGCTGCCTTAATCGAAGCCCGGCGGGGTGCGTCCCTGCCACGGAGCCAGGATTTCGAACTCTTCCGCGATCGCGAGGAGTTCGAAGTCTTTTCCGGGAGCTGCTGCCAGTTGAATTCCCACTGGCAGTCCGCAGGCCGCTAGATCCCAGGGAAGACTGATCGCCGGCACACCGAGCACGTTGAACAGCCGCGTGTTACGCAGCATCACCAGTTCTCGCTGGCGCAGCGTGTCCGGGTTTGCGAGAAGCTCCTCAATTCTGGCTGGCAGTACCGGGGAGGTCGGCGTCAGCAGCCCGTCGACACTTGTGAATATGTCCGAAGCTGTCGCCCGCTCTGTCTTCAACTTCGCTCGTGCTTGCGCTGCCGTTTCCTGCGAAATCTTTGCTCCTGTCAAAATCCTGCGCAGCGTTTCCGGTTGATACAACTCAGGTGAACGGTCCACCCATTTCGCGTGATAGACATATGACTCAAAC
Source organism: Acidobacteriaceae bacterium (assembly GCA_003151155.1). GTDB lineage: Bacteria > Acidobacteriota > Terriglobia > Terriglobales > Acidobacteriaceae > Korobacter. The sequence goes on along the minus strand of PLWX01000269.1, from coordinate 12,298 downwards.
GAGACCAGGGTGCGATCTTCTTCCACCGGCGGGTCGACTTCAATCAGCGTGTGGCCGGCCTTTTCTAATTCTGCTAACGCAGAAGACATCACTTTTCCAACCTCTGATTCCAGATCGCGATAGAAATAGCGCTCTGGAATACCGATCCGCAATTTTCGACCCGGCACCGAGAACGGAGCTTCCTCGCCGCTCATGGCTTGAAAAAGGATGCGAGCATCGTCCACCGATCTCGTCATCGGACCGACGTGATCGTAAGAGACCGAGAGTGGAACCACTCCATCGGTCGAGATTCGTCCGTAGGTGGGTTTGAAGCCAACAATTCCGCAGAAACTCGCTGGCAACCGAATCGAACCCGCTGTGTCCGTTCCCACTGCGGCGACGCACAGTCCCGCAGCCACAGCGGCTGCGGAGCCAGAGGAAGATCCCCCGGTGATACGCGTGGTGTCCCACGGATTGCGCGCCGGTCCGCGATTGCTGATTATGCCGCTGCCCCCGTAGGCAAACTCGTGCAGGTTGGTTTTGCCAAGAAAGACGGCGCCGCACTCCCGCAGTCTTCGGATTACCTCGGCATCGCGCGTTGCCACGTTGTTTGCGAATACATTGCTCGCGGCGCTAGTGACTTCGCCTTCGATATCGAGAAGATCCTTGATTGCCAAAGGAACTGCATGGAGTGTGCGCCGCCCGCGGGGTTCCGGCTTACAAAGGTGGGCCTGCTCAAGCACTCTCGGACGGTCCACGCGCACGTAGGCGTTTACGTGGTCGTCGTAGCGCTCGATACGGGCGAGCATTTCCTCGGCAAGATCCACGGGCGTAGTTCTTCCATCGGCGATCTGTGTAACGAGCTTACGTAACTGCATCCTATGAGATGTATCATGGCGAAATAGATTCCGAAAAGGACGGATCGATAGATGCGCGTCCTGGTTACTGGTGCGGCAGGATTTTTAGGTTCTCATCTTTGCGACGCTTTACTTGCAAACGGCGACCACGTCGTCGGGGTCGATAACCTGGTCACCGGAAGTCTCGCCAACCTCGCGCATCTCAGTAACGAATCCCGGTTCGCGTTCGTGGAGCAAGACATCACCGAAAGCTTCGACGTGGGAGCGATCGACTACATCTTCAACTTCGCTTCTCCCGCCAGCCCCGTCGACTACATGAAGCACGGCATCGAAACCCTGCGCGTCGGATCGGTCGGCACTCTCAATTGCCTGGAACTCGCCAGGCGCTACGAGGCTAAATTCCTGATCTCCTCGACGTCGGAATGTTATGGCGATCCGCAGGAGCATCCGCAGAAGGAAAGCTACTGGGGCAATGTCAATCCCATTGGGCCACGATCGGTTTATGACGAGTCGAAGCGGTTTGCCGAAGCCGCGGTGATGGCCTATCACCGTTATCATCGGGTCGATACGCGGATTGTGCGCATCTTCAATACCTACGGTCCTCGCCTGCAACTCAACGATGGTCGCGTGATCTCGAACCTGTTAAAGCAAGCGCTTTTGGGCGAACCTATGACGATCTACGGCAATGGGATGCAATCGCGAAGCTTCTGCTATGTGAGCGACGAAATCGATGGCATTCTGCGCCTGGCGGCCAGCGAAGAACATCTGCCCGTAAATATCGGAAACCCCACCGAGTTCACCATCCTCGACTGCGTTCGTCTTGTGCAGAAGGTCACCGGATCGAATTCGGAGATAAAGTTTGCGCCGATGCCGGAAGATGATCCGCGACAGAGAAAACCCGATATTACAAAAGCCAGAACTCTGCTCGGATGGGAGCCGAAGATCAACCTGGAAGCCGGGCTGCGACTGTCGCTCCCTTATTTTAAAGCGGCACTCGCGGGTATACACGATTGACAGCGCCCCCGGTTTAGTAACGAGACGTCGGGTACTTCGGAACGCCGGTCGTGAGCGACGCTTCCGCTTCTTCGCCCATCGTTTCGCAATCGTTGCAAAATGAAAAGGCCGAGGAGATCCTCGGCCTTCTGCTTTCACCATCGAGGCGTTATTTGAAATCAAACAACTCAAACAGATCGCTGATGGCCGGGCTGTTGACCGGGACGTACGGGTTGTCGTCGGTCACCGGGTTAGGGAAGTTATCGCGGCTGCGCGCCGTGACCGGGTTGAGCTTCCAGTTCCTCTCAATAAATTTGAGGATGGAAACGTGGTCCGAATAGTTATGGGCGATATGGCCGCCCTTGGAATAAGGCGAAACCACGATCATCGGGATACGCGTACCGTCGCCAAAGTAATCGAGTGGCTGCACGTAGCCGGAATCGTAGTACCCGCCACCTTCGTCGAAGGTCACGAAGATCGCAGTGTCTTTCCATAATTTCGGATTCGACTGCACCGCATCCACGATTTTCTTGGTGAATCCTTCAAACAAATCCAGTTTGGACGAAGCGGGATGCCCATCCACCAGGCCACTTGGCTTCACGAACGACACCGCGGGCAGCGTTCCATTCTGAATATCGTTGTAGAAATCGATCGTGTCTTTCAGGTGTGCCGTGCGGACCGCGGCATCTGTCATGATCGACGTGTCGTACTGGAACGGGTTGCAGATGTTGCAATACTCGTCCGTGTTCGGCCCGATGGCGGCATAATTCGCCTGGTACTTGTCCGCCAGGTAGTTGTTCCACTGGTCGCCGTAATACTTCCAGGAAATGTGCTTCTCCAGCATTTCGTCGCCAATGCTGCGTACCGACGACGGTGGAATCGTGAACACCGTGTTGCTATTGTTCGTGTCGGTGTACGCATTGCTGCCATCGCCGAAGTAGCCCGGGTTGTAGTTGTTGAGCAGGTAGTAGTGGTCGCGTTGGCAATTCGCCTTGATCGGGCGCCGCAGCGAATGCAGGTAGGTCACAATCGGCCCCACTCCCGGTTGCGAGAGATCCGAACAGTTGGTGTACGATCCCCCGCCGTAGGAGGGAGATCCAAACGATCCGCCACCGTAGCCGTCTTCCGTGTAAAAGTTATTCGTGCCTGGCTGCGGATTCGGATTCTCGATTTCATCCACAATGCCCGCGTTCGCTGTGCCTGCCGCCACTTCAACATTGTGCGGAGGTACTGCCGGATCTCCGTTGCCGTCGCTGAACCAGATCATGTCTCCGTGGCCAATCAGGATGTGGTTAGCCCCGGTGCCTCCCTGTGCCGCTTGATGGTAGTTGTCGCTCATCGAGTAGGTGTCCGCGAGTTTCTTAAAGTAGGGTGCGTCGCCCTGGAGCATGTTGTAGAAGCCCATCGACGTCGAACCCTCACCCGTCGTGATTGCTCCAGGAGCATATTCCGTGCTGAAGTTCGAGGGCTGCGGCAGGCCATTCGCGCCGGCACCCACGGTCACTTCCACCCACGGAAACAACCGGGCGTCACAACCCGAGGGATTCGATCGAGTCGCGCGTTTCGCGTTGCAATCCAGTTGTTGCCACATCTGGTAGAAGCGATGCACCGGGCTCGCCGCGTACGAGTTGTAGGTGAGCGTCTTTCCATTTGTGAGTTGGAAAGGGCCAGGAGGTAGAGAGTTCACGTCTGCAATTCGTGTGTCCGGAGTTTTCGAAGTCAGCCCAGTGCCCCCGGTGATGAGGTACTGGTAATAGCTAGCAGGGAGCCCATTTTCCGATTGCTGTGCCAGTGTCAGGCTATCGCCCGTGATCCAGGAATCTGTCGGACCTCCGGCGAGCGGCGTGGGAAGCACGTTTCCGGGGAAGGCGCTTTTTGGCGGGTTGAGTTCGTAACTATCGGGCGCCTCGTCCGTGGCGGCAAATTGTTTTGCGTTGTTGAAATAGGGCCCGGGAGTGCCATCCGCATTCACAATTCCGCGCGAAAGCAGGTTCCACACGCTTTCTCCGCGCTTTGGGATGTACGTCGCGAACACGTGATCGAAAGTCCGGTTTTCACCGATGATGACGATTACATGTTTAATGAGAGTGCGAGTCTCGCGCTCTCTCGAATCTGGTTGTGCGGCAACCCCTGCAAAGCAATTGCCTATCGTGAACTGCATCATCGCGGCCGATACCAGTCCGAGCCGCAAACTCCGCAACGCTTTTGTTCCAAGCTGATTCCAATTCATGCCATCCTCCTGCATTTCGGACAATCTGTCCGGTAACCAGAGTGATAGGCCGGGGAAGTTGCAGCCGTGTTGCTCTCGCGTAAACGGAACAATAATCTTCCGCATTCTTCCACCGCACAGGGGTGTAAGTAATGTGTCGTACCACCAAGCATCGAATCTTCTTATGAGAATCTCGCATCTCACAGAACGGAGAAAGCCATGCGTGATGATGACAAGAACCACCGCGATGAACTGGGTGCTGATTCCGCCGGACAGTCCGGTGACCTCCAACAACTGCCGGACGTCGCCGATGCGGATTCAGAAAGCGTCGAAGAATTGGTGGAGGAGGGAAACTCCTTCGAGGCGAATATCGTGGATGGCGTGGAGAACGCCAAAGACCCCGATGTCGCCGAGGTGACCACCCGCCAGGTGCCGGAAGACGACGTTCCGCAAGAATATTGGAGCGACGAGGAGCGTACCGCCTAAGGACGAACACTTGCCCCTTCAGTCCATCAGCCAGCCCCTGTGCGCGGCTGGCATTGCTGCGCCCGTCTGCTTTGCAGATGGGCAACTCTCATTGGGGCACGCGCATCGAACGCTTGTTCCGGTCTACCATTCCATCACCCTGCGTACCCTATGGCAGAAACTGCACGGCGTGGGCCACAACAAGTCGAAGACCAGGAAAAGCTAAAGGTACTTTCCTCCGGCGGCGAAGTCGGTGCGCTCATGCGCGCCAAGGACTGGTCTAAGACCCCTCTCGGTTCGGTTTCCAGCTGGCCTCAAAGTCTGCGCACCGCGGTCAGTATCTGCCTGCATTCACGCTTTGAATTGTTTATCTGGTGGGGCCCGGAGCTGGTGATGCTCTACAACGATGCCTACCGGCAAACGTTGCGGAGCAAGCATCCCTGGGCACTGGGAAAGCCCGGTAGTGTCGTGTGGTCTGAGATCTGGGACGTCATTGGACCCATGCTCGAGCACGTGATGCAGACTGGGGAGGCCACCTTTTCCGACGATCTCTTGTTGTTCATCGAGCGTCACGGCTATCCCGAGGAGACCTACCACACTTTTTCTTACAGCCCAATTCTCGACGAGGCAGGCGGCGTCGGTGGCGTCTTCACCGCCGTTACCCAGACGACCGACAACGTAATCGGCGAGCGCCGTCTGCGCACCTTGCGCGACCTCGCCACCCGCAGCGGCGATGCGTCTACCGAGTCCGAAGCGTGGAAGAGTGTTGCCGACGTCCTTCGCGAGAACCCTTACGACGTCCAATTTGCGGCCCTCTATTGTCTCGATCCCAAGGGGCAATATGCGGAGGCTGTCGCCTTTGCCGGCGTCGAGGCCGATCATCCGTTCATTCCCCCGCGCGTGTTGATTGGCGACACCTGTCACGATTTCGGAAGATGGATTGCCGACGCAGTCTCCTCGAGCAAGTCCGTCGAAGTTCAAAATGCACATGAATTAGGTTTCGATCTTCCCGGGGGAGTGTGGAAGGAACAGCCGAGCGAATTGTTGTTCATTCCGCTGGTGCAAACCGGGCAAGCGCAGCCACTCGGCGTAATGGTTGCCGGCGTTAGCCGCCGCAAACGCCTCGATGAGAATTATCGTGGCTTCTTTAATATCCTTTCTGGCCAGATAACCAAGAGCATTTCCGATGCCCAGGCCTTCGAGAAGGAACGCAAACGCGCCGAAGCACTGGCTGAAATCGATCGTGCGAAGACTGCGTTTTTCAGCAACGTAAGTCACGAGTTCCGCACGCCCCTGACCCTCATGCTCGGCCCGCTCGAAGACACTCTTGCCGACGGCCGCGCGATGCTCGGCCAAGAAAATGCCGAGCGCCTGGAAACGGTTCATCGCAATGGTCTGCGGTTGCTGAAACTTGTCAATATGCTTCTCGACTTCTCACGCATCGAAGCTGGCCGTGTGAAGGCATCGTACGAAGCAGTCGATCTTTCTGTCCTTACCACCGAACTCGCCAGCGTTTTTCGCTCCGCGGTGGAACGCGCGGGCATGTATCTCGAATTGCAGTGCGATCCAGTCTCGGAGCCTGTCTACCTCGACCGCGATATGTGGGAGAAGATCGTCTTCAACCTTCTCTCCAACGCCTTCAAGTTCACCTTTAGCGGCGGGATTCGCGTCACCCTCATAGAACTTGCGTCTGAGGTGCAACTCATTGTCAGTGACACCGGCACTGGCATTCCGGAAGAAGAGTTGTCGCGTCTCTTCGAACGCTTTCACCGCGTTGAGGGCGCAAAGGGTCGTAGCTTCGAAGGATCAGGCATTGGGCTCGCCTTAGTGCAGGAGTTGGCAAAACAGCATGGCGGATCAGTCTCCGTGGTGAGCCAACTCGGCAAGGGCAGCACCTTTAAGGTCTCTATTCCACGCGGAAAGGCGCATCTCCCGGCCGAGCGCATCGGCGCCGCTCGCAATCCCCATAACGACCAGCGTGCCGAGAGCTATGTGGAAGAAGTTCTTCGTTGGCTGCCGGACGAGGTCCCCGATCTCGCAATCCCAAGTGATTTGGCATCTGCGGATTTGCGGATCAGGCCGTCGATCCTTCTCGTCGACGACAATGCCGACATGCGCGATTACGTGCAGAGACTGCTGCGCGCTCAGTATCGTGTGCTGGTTGCTAACAACGGACAGGAAGCTCTCGAATTGGTGCTTACACACCGGCCCGATCTCGTACTTTCCGACATCATGATGCCCGTGCTCGATGGCTTCGGCTTACTCAATGCCATCCGGGACAATCACGAAATTGCCGCCACCCCGGTCATCATGCTCTCCGCCCGTGCCGGCGAAGAAGCCCGTGTCGAAGGTCTGGAAGCCGGTGCCGACGATTACCTTGTAAAGCCTTTCACCGCCCGCGAATTGTTGGCCCGCGTCAACTCACATCTCACCATCGCGCGTGCACGTCGCGAAGCCGCGGAAAAAGAACGCCGCTTGCTTGCGGTCGCGGAAACCGAGCGCCGCAAATTACGCGATCTTTTTGAACAAGCTCCCGCCGGTATCGGCATGTTAAGTGGTCCCGATCATGTGTGGACCTACGTCAACCCCGTCTATGTGCGAATCGTGGGCCGCAGCAGCGCTCAAAAGCTGCTGAACCGTCCGATCCGCGAAGCCATGCCGGAAATTGCCGAGCAGGGATTTATCGAAGTGCTCGATGAGGTTTATCGCACTGGGCAACGCTACGTCGGTATAGAAACTCTCGCGCGCGTCGGCGCCGATTCCGGTCATCTCCGGGACGCGTATTTCGATTTCGTATATGAACCTATGCGTGGTGCTTCCGGAGACGTGGAAGGCGTGCTGATTCATTGCGTGGAAGTTACCGACCGGGTGCGCGCCCGGCGTGAGTTGGAACTGGAATTAGTTCGGCGGCACCAGGTTGAGATCGAAGTTGAAAAGCAGCGCAGCTTCCTCGCCATGGCGCAAAAGTCCGCGAACGTTGGCAGCTGGCAGATCGACATGACTACCAAGCCGATCCAGGCCATCTACTCCGAGGAGTTGGAACAACTGTACGGCTTCAAGACCGGAGCTTTTGGCGGCCTCTACGAACACTGGGTGCAAGCTCTTCATCCTGACGACCGTGCCGAAGTGCTGCGTTCTGTGGACGAAGCGATTGCGACGGGCGAGCCCTGGGTCTGTGAATTTCGCATCGTCCGCCAGGATGGAGCTATTCGCTGGATGACGGGCCGTGGCCAGAGTCTTTACGACGAGGCCGGTAAGCCGACCCGCATGATCGGCATCAACATCGATGTCACCGAACGCAAACTCGCCGAAGAAGCGTTGCGCAATTCAGAAAAACTCGCTGCAACCGGTCGCCTGGCTGCCACGATCGCGCACGAAATCAACAACCCGCTCGAAGCGGTAGGCAATTTGATTTTCCTCGTGCAGCAGGATTCCGGTCTCACCGACGCGGCCAAAGGCTATCTCAAAATGGCGGACCAGGAGCTGGAACGCGTCACTCACATCGCCCGCCAGACGCTCGGCTTCTATCGCGACACATCAGCTCCGGTCCCCGTTAACATTCGCGAATCGTTACGCGATGTGCTTCGTCTCTTCGACCGCAAATTGAAATACAAATCTCTGACTGCCGATCTAAAAGCTCCCGAAGATTTGCAGATCGAAGCCCTGCAAGGTGAGGTTCGACAGGTATTCTCAAACCTGCTCACCAACGCCATGGACGCTTCTCCCAACGGCACGGTGATCTCGCTTCGTGCCCGTCCGGTCACGCATCGCGGCCAGGAATTCGTGCGCATCTCCATCGCCGATCACGGCCACGGCATTCCTGCCGCATTCCAACGCAATATCTTCACGCCGTTCTTCACCACGAAAAAAGACGTTGGCACCGGCTTGGGATTGTGGGTCACCAAGAGCATGATCGAGAAACACGGTGGCCGCATCGCATTCCGATCCCAAGCAGGACGCGGCACCGTGTTCTCCATCCTTCTACCAAAGGCTTACGTCTCAGTCCCCGCCTAGCGATTGTTTCTTCACTTGTGCCGGCCGCTCCCCTAATACGTCATACAACGGCTGCGCGGCCTGCGCGTTGCCCGGGTCGTATGCGACGGTGATCGCCAACACGCGGATCCTTTCATTCTTTGGTAGCGTGAGCGTCTTCGCACCCACTGGTAGATCGATCGGATAGGCGAATAGATAAGAGTATGCATACGCCTCGTTGCTGCCGTCTGTTCCGTGTCGATGCGACACATACCACGCTATGTCCGACCGCTTGATAAATCCCGGCGTGATTTTTCCCGTGAAGTCCAGCGCGGTGCGCGTTGTCGAAGCCTCGCCATTTTCACCCGGTACCGGCTCCTGGTGCGTCGTCCAGTCGCGGTTGTCCCACTGTCCGACGAAGCCCGTCCATTCCGGAATATTGATGCTCGTCGATTTACCGGCAGCTTCAAACGCTCCCTGTTGATCACCGCCCATCGCTGCCGCAAGCACGTACACGCGATTGAAATTGCCCGCCGGCAGCGCGATGTTCTGCCCGCGCGCGACCACCGCATCATTTTTTCCGGACGGCGCAAGGTGGAAGCGAACCCCATCGAAATCAATTTCCGCCGGAAGCATCTCGGACGGCAGCGAATGCCCCTGTCCATCCGCCGTCGGATCCGCAACGTTGCAATCCATGCAGCCTTCACCCGGTCTCCCGGTCGCGGTCGCCACCGAGATGTCATAGTTCAACGGCACCGCCGTCCACTTCGCCGGAGCAACGCGCGCATGGGCGGGCGCCAGCTTCACCGCGAACGTATGAATCTGATACGGCGTGAACGACGTAGTCAGTGCTCCATTGCTTACCGTGGCAGCTCCAGTTCCCATTTCCTGGCCGTTCACTTCTTTCGCCGTTGAAACCGGGGAAGCAAATTTCAAATGCACATCTTTCGCTTCGCGCCCCTCGGTCTCCACCACGCGCACCACCACATCGTTAGACTCCTCGGCCTTTTTCAGTGCCAGTACCCGCACATTCGGATTGTCGACGTTAAGTAACGTGAAGCTCTTACCGAGTGCTCCCTCGTGTTTCGCAGCGACAAATGCAATCAGCGGCTGGTTCAAACGATAGGCTTGCCAGTCAGTGTGCGCCTGCCGCCAGTCGCCCGGGTGCGCTGCCAGCCCATAAACGATCTGGTGATGCCCGAATTCTTGTGTCGTCTGGTCGTCATAATCGCTGCGTCCACTGCCCAGCCCAGGGGTGTAGAGGAGCGTCAGTCGCAGCGTGTGGTCATCGGGTTTATCGGATCCGTATTTGGAATCCGAGAGCACCGTCACCCCTGCGTCACCACTTTTATCCGTCAGATCGATCCAATCGTGCGACGCGACTTCGAATTTCTTCGGGTCATTCGTTCCACGCTCGATCGTTCCCACATCCCAGTTATAAGTAGCGTGCTCATTGCTCGCCGCCAGCGGGAACGTTGCCTTGAGTGCAGCTTCCTTCGATCGCCAGTCAATATCGTTAACGAACTCCACTCGCCCGCCCGCATCGCCTGCGGAGAGTTCAATCTTCTGAACGAATTTCGAACCTTCGGTTTCCCGCGTAACCTCGAGAGCTACCCGCACCGGCCCACGTTCTACGATCCGAACGCTTGCAGGACCGGAAACATAACTGCGCGGCGGCTTCTGCTGGTCTTCCCAATCCATGTTCCAGGCTGGCCACTGTTTCGGCTTCTCGGTCTGGAAGGCAAGCCGCATCGGTGCGGAGAGTATCTCTTTGTTGGTCTTCTTATCGACGATGCTTCGCACGTCGCCGCTCTTGTCAATCTGCACGCGGTAGCGCGCGTTCTCCAGCGACGATTCCGTCACCTTCAATTCGGTCGCCTGTGCAGCGCTTTCACCCGGCAGCACGTGATATACGGCGTATCCAATAGATGGCGCCTTCGCCAAGAAAAACACCTCATCGCCTTCATGCTGCGAGGCCACTTCTTTTCCATCGGGACCCACCACGCGCAACGCTGCTCCGCCGAAGCGTTCTCCTACCTCTGCCTGCGCCACATCCTCGCGCTCGATATTCAGCGGGTTATATACGACAACCGGAATTCCTTCGCCACGCGTGTCCATCGCCGCAATCACCGTGCTGCTCGCATCCTGCAAAACGCCCGCGAACTGGTTCAACGCAATCACGTCATCGTTCCACGCGAAGTTATATGACTGCGGTGTCGCCGTGCCTGCCATGATGTCGTGAAATTGGCCGCCCATCACCAGCGCCCAGGCATCGTTCAAACGTTTTTGCGGGTAGCTCCTGCCACCCAACCATGCGGCTGCGACCGATGCTTTCTCCGCGGCATCCGCCAGCAACTCGTTCTTGTGATTCCACCGTTTCTGATACGCCTCCGAGCTCAGCGATCCCGCGGAATGGTTCGTGAGTTCCAACTCGCCTTTGTAATGCGGCAGCTTTGCGGTGTTGTTACCAATGTCCAGAAACATCTGGTCCGCCGTCGCCGACACAACTTTCACCGGTCCATCGCCCACTCGCACTGCTTTGCTCGGCTCTTTCGCATGATCTCCACCGCCGTAAGGTCCCAGCGGGTACTCACGCTTCGCCAGTATCGCTTCGAGCAACTTGATCGAATCTTCCGAGGGTGCGCCGCCGATGTCGCCCGTTCCGTAGTAGTGATAATCGGTGAACAGCCCGCTGACTTCGCCGTTGTGCTGCACCCTCTGCGCCCAGTCATCCTGATACTTCCACAGCGGCCTCTCCGCTTCTGTCTTCGCGCGCTCGGAAACCCCCTCAGCGGGCAGCGGCTTCGTCAAATCCGTCACGATGTCAGCTGAATAACTGCCGGGATTCAGCGCCGCCAGGATGAAGTGTCCATCCGGCCCTTCCCAAATCCCCACGTTGAACGGCGTACCCTTGGGCGTCTTCTCCGGCGAATCCCAACCACCCGCATCTGTCGCCGATCCCCAAGTCAGCTTCTGCGTCGAGAATCCCTTCACGCCGGCATGCGCAAGAATGCTGGGTAGGGAAGCAGGGAAGCCGAAGCAATCCGGCAGCATGTACTCGGCGCTGGCCTTGCCGAAATCGTGGCGGAAGAACTCGTTCCCATAGAGCACCTGCCGGAAGATCGACTCCGCCGACGGTGAGTTCACATCGCTCTCTTCCATCGACGACCCGGCAGGGAACCACCGTCCCGCCGCAACGTAATGCTGCAGACGCTTGTAATCGTCGGGGTAATACTCCTTCATCAACCGGTATCGGTTCGCCCCGCTGAAGTTGAAAATGTAGTCCGGATACTTTTCGAACAACGCGAAGTTATTACGCAGCGTCTTCGAGAGGTACTCGCGAATCACCAGCGGATACTCCCACCGCCACTCCGTATCGAGATGTGCGTAACCCACCACATAGAGCGTCGGTTGCTTGGCAAGGTCGGGCTTGGCGTGCGCTGCGGTCCTCTGACTTTTCCTCGGAGTTCCTGCTGTCGATGTCTGCGCTCGTGAGGTCGGGGAAAAAGAAACAAAAATTAGGAATAAAACGCAGGTATGCGAAATCCAACGTTGCATAGCTCTTCTCCTGGGAACGGCGTCCTCAGACGGCAACTCCATGTTCGGCCGACATTACGTAAACCCAACAGGATACAGGAAGAGCTTCGCTGACTTCCCACCGAAATACCAATTGCCTCTGCGGCTGTAATGCATGAAAATATCGCGCCATGGGAACTCGCAATCCTCGCGTCGATGAATACATCGCCAATGCCGCCGACTTCGCGCAGCCGATCCTGCGCTACCTTCGCGACCTCGTCCACGAAGCCAGTCCGGAAACCGAAGA
>PLWX01000206.1 GCA_003151155.1 Acidobacteriaceae bacterium | reverse complement strand
GGTGAAGGATGAAGCGCGAACATTTCGTCAAGGTAGTCGAGGAGACGCTCGACTCGCTCCCACAGGAGTTCCGCTGTCGCATTCGTAACGTTGCTGTTCTGGTAGAGGATTTCCCGCCAAACCAGCCATCGCCGAAGTCGGGAAAGCAAAGGCGGCTGCTTCTGGGTCTCTTCCACGGCGTGCCCACGACCAAGAAGAGTGTCTTTGACCTACCGACGGGGCCTGATCACATCGTGCTTTATCAGAAAAACATCGAAGCGGTCTGCTCCAACGAGACCGAAGTCCGCGAACAAATCCGCCTGACGGTCATCCATGAACTGGGACACTATTTCGGGATGAACGAGAACCAACTGAAGGATGTTTAGTGATGCCAAAGTCTCTGCGAATCGGCGTTCTGCTGTGCGCTCTGCTGATATCGATTGCCCCCGCATTCGCAACCGGGAGCCTTGGCTCCCATTCACGCAGCACCCGCTCCTATAGCAGTCATTCATACAGGAACCAATCTTCTGGCTCTCGCAGAAGCCACGCATCCACAGGTCGCAGCCACCATCGGCGTTACAGAACAAGATCGCCTCGCGCTTCCGCTTACGGGGTTCAGCGAGACAGTCACGGCAGGATTAAGCGCAGCGCTGCCGCAAAAGATGCCCTTCGTGTCTGACCCAATGGGCTTCTACCCAGTGTCGCTCGAATAAGAAGTGGTCAGCGCACTCGGATAGGTACACGGGCTGACATTCTCGGAGCATCCGTTTAGAATGAGTATTCAACACGGAAACAGTATTGCCGTGACTCCCGACACCATCACAATCTCACCGGGTTCGCGCTTTCGTATCGCCATGATGCTGGCCATCATGGCGGACACACTCCAAGTTGTCGTGTTTCCCTTGTTCGTCGAAGGCGCTTTGTCGCCCGCTGATGACATACTCGATTTCGGTATCGCAGCCGTGCTGGTTCACCTTCTTCGCTGGCACTGGGAATTTCTGCCATCTTTTCTTGCCAAGCTCGTGCCCGGAGTCGATTTGGTTCCTTTCTGGACGATTGCGGTCGCAAACGTCTATAGGAAGGCGGTCGCCGCAGACGAGAGTCGCGAGCAGCGCCCGGCGCTGAGAGACCCACGGAGTTCGTAATGCTGCTTTATGCGGTTGCAGATCGCGTTGAATAAAGCTATCGAGAAAGAGACAAAACCTCTAGATGGAATTTGTTCCTCGCAATTTCAGCATGTGACTCTCAAGCTCCGCGACCGGATACAACACCATTTTCCCAATTCGCACAAACGGAGGCCCTGCACGGGGTCTTCTGGGGGAGAGCCGGAACCGCTCACGATTCGAGCCGAACGAACGCAAGCGAGACAGACAGGAGAGAATTGCAGCAACTAGCTTGCTCCCAAGCCACCACCCTAGGAATGCGCCACTTTGCGCCACGACAGGTCACGAACGGCGGCGAGCGGCAGGGTGTGGATTTTGGTGTCCTTGGTGGGGATGGCGTAGGAGTTGCCATAACGCCCCCTGCCGAAGCCATAGATCGCACCATGCTCCCGCCGGGCGTCGGCGGCGGCCCCAGAGCCGTGCATCCCGGCTTCATTCGATCCGAAGCAAAACACAAACACACTATTTGGTTTTGTTCCGCCCTGTGTAGATTCCCCGCCCTTTGAGGGCCGCTCGATCCCAGACTTCGATTTTAATGTCATGCTGGCTCCTCAATGCCTCGTATTTTGTGAAATATCCGCCACAACCTACGGCAATTTGTTGTAGTAGCAGGGTGCATTGGTGGGCTGCACCGGGGGAGCCGGAGCATTGAGGTTGGGTTTGTTCACCCAGTCGAAGAATTCGTCCATGCTGGGCTGGGCGGCATCACGGGCAGTCAGGCTAGGCAAACCGAAACGAATCTCGATAAATTTCATGACGGCGGTGGTGTCCATCACGGTGTGCGACACATAGCCCACCTTGGCGAACGGCGAGATCACCAGCAAGGGAATCCGAAACCCAGTCCGAGAATAGGTATCTTTGTCATCAGTCGCCGAAAGGTTGGGAGGAATCGAATCGGGGATCACGGCGGATTGAGGGGGCACGTGATCGTACATTCCCCCGCCTTCATCGAAAGCCTCAATGAACGCCGAACTCGCCCACGATGAACTGTTACGCAGGGCATTGATGATAATCGCCGCCTCCGCCGATCCTTTCTGAACGTTTTCCCCCGGATGCTCATCCTGAGGGCCAGTGGTCTCGATGAAAGCCACAGCGGGTAGCGTCCCGTTCTTCAGGTCGGTGAAATACTGGCTGATGGGAAACACGTGGGCCGCCTTATAGGCACCGTAACTACTGAAGTAGCCCAAGAACGTGTTGCCATTGAGTTCGTAAATTTTCCACGAGATACCCGCATTTTGCAGCAGGGTGAAGATCGTTTTCTGTTTGAAAGAACTGCCCGAAGGAATGTTGTTGACGACGTCCAGCGCCGATGCGGCGAAGTTGGCCAAACGATTAGGGTTGGTGCGTGACAGGATGGGGGAAAAGAATCGGTCGGAAGTGGCGAATTGAGTGGCCATGAAATAGTAGTAGGGTAACTCACGCTCGGTGTAGTAACCCATCGACCGGATGCCTTTGGTATCAGCATAAGAACCGGGATGCTTTTTGTCTTCGTTGATAGCGTAGTTGGCCGCCGAATAGACGAAGCCGTTCATTGGAAAAGAGGTTTTGCTAAGGGGATTGGAACGGTTCACGTCGCGACGGCTTTCGTTCCACGAGGGGGTCAAATCCTCGAAACAGACGGTGGTGAAGTGGTATGCGTTGACCGTCCCGCCCCCACTGTAAGCGGGATTACTGGCCCCTACAGGCGTGCCGTCCATACTTGCTGGTTCCCCGTGAGCCGTGCGATATGCATTCAAATGTCCGAAGTATTCATCGAATGTCTGGTTCTCTTGAAGCATCCAGATGATGTGCGAGAGTTGGAGGTTTCC
The DNA here is from genome assembly GCA_003151155.1 of Acidobacteriaceae bacterium. Lineage (GTDB taxonomy): Bacteria > Acidobacteriota > Terriglobia > Terriglobales > Acidobacteriaceae > Korobacter. Next base: position 9,653 of record PLWX01000206.1, on the reverse strand, counting down.
GGTGGCATCTGGGGTGACTTGCACTTGCCCAAACAGATAGGTGGTGGCAAACAATACAACGAGTCCGAGCAGGTTTTTCATACATCCTCTTTTCCGGGCGCATTACATCGATGGGAGCAATGCGGGACTGATCAGGGGGGTAGTGCAATTATACCCGCACGGCGGCAATGGGGTACCAGTTGGGGGCGGCGGCGGGGCCGCATCCACCCCAACGGTCAAAAACTGCTTGCTTGAACTTGCAAGCCCGTCATCTACCTGCACGTTGAGTGTCGAGGTCTGGTAACCTACCGCCTTCACCTGCACCTGCCACGTTCCCGGTGTGACGTTTTTCAAAACGTAGTTACCGTACTTGTCGGTGGTGGTAGAACCACCCTGCCAAGCCACTGTAGCCCCACTTAGAACGCTGCACGAGCTTGCATCTTTGATGCGCCCCGCTATGGTTCCTTCCCCTCCCGTAGGGATGATGGCACTCTCGTTCATCGGGATGGTGAACTGATCGTCAGCGTCCATGAGGTACTGTGCAAGATACGGCGAGTATGTAGTGACATCGACGGTGTTGGTGGAGGGGTGGAACGTCATCGAACGCAGATAACCATCGCCGCCACCGTAGTGGTTCTCGTAGTTGGCGTAAATCTGGAGGATGATGTTGCCGTTGGTGCCGCGATCAATTCGTCTCCCCACCGCCACTTGTGTTGAGCCATGGGTCTGGTGGCCGCTGAGAATAAACCACACATTCTTGTACTGCTTGAAGAAATCGAACATCTGATCGCCGTCATTTGCGTCGGTTAGCTTGTAGCTGGCGGGGATATTATTGTTCAGCGCGACAGTCACGGCAGAATCAAACGCAGTGCCACCGCAAAGAATGAGTTCAAACGGCAACACCCATGTCCTTCAACCGGACGGAGCAGTGGTGCATGTCCGGGCTACGTCATCGACCACGTTCGCGCTCTGGAGTGTGGTGGGCCTGACTCAGCGTCGAATATGCAATGGCAGACGGTGGCGGATGGGAAGGCGAAGGACAAAATTGAGCGGAGATGTCGATGACAAAACGAAACGCCCCAGACTCGAAAGTCATGAAGCGTTACGTCGAACAGCCCTCCCCCAAGGTCTGCTCAACTTGAACTTATCTTCGAGCCGAATCTCAGTCAATGATTACGGCATTCGCAGTGAGTACGCTTGTACCGTTACCTGCGGGTGCGCCGTGATTCTCCGGCATTGTCTCAAGCTCATCACTTCGCGACTTCGAATAGTATTTGAAGCGCCCGACAAAATCGACACCGCTATCGTTTTCGATCTCGTCTTTCTTTCTGTACGAACGCCAGTCCGCGTTTCAGTTCCGCACCCAGATCGGTCTCGGCGGTTGCTATGTGGACAGGCTCCGCGACCTCGCGCCCTAGCCATCCGTTAAGCTCTTCAACCGAAGCCACTACGTTCCGCCCCTCTCGCTTTAGAGGCAAACCTGACTTCGCCCAACGATGCGCCGTTGAAATCGGCACACCCAAGAAGGCGGCGATTTGCTGCCAGCCAACCAACGGATTGGAATCCTTTTTCGCTTTGAGCGGCTTGGGCATACAGAGGTCTTCGACGGAATCACCCCGCTGGAGCGCAAAGCGTCATTCCGTTGGCTGAGAGATGTGCCTGTCGATCACTACGCACTCGCGCTCTGAACGGTGCACCGCGACCAGCCTCGTCCAAGGCGTACTCGCGGGTCAATTCTATTCAGGGAGTGGGCGGCTTTAAAGCCTTATTGTTATCGGCCAACACAAACCGCCATCTTGCTACGACAGCATTCCCTACCCCTGTTGGTGAAAGCCACTGTTCGTAGTGCTGATTGGTCACCGCATCTTCTGTAATGATAACGAAGACAAAAACTTTCCTATCCTTGAGGATGAATTTCAATCCTCCCCATCCCCCGTTGGCTGTAATCTCACGAATCTCACCCTTGGAAAGTTGAATGTGGCCGTCCGAACCGTCGTAGACAAGGTCATTCTCGCTAATTGTCAGATGACCGTAGCCCCAACTAGCGAGATGCATATGCCGCGCCGGAAACGTATACTTAATGTCTTCGGCCTTTATTCGCACCGCCTCAGCTCTTGACCACGCCTGTTGTCGCTCGTTTTCGGCAACTACTTGGAGCCGTTCAGCTTCCTGCTTGTCCAGCCATCCTTTGTTTTTGAGTTGTCCTAACAAGCGCTGCAAACTCGAGTCGCTGCTTTCCGCCGCACCTGCTGAGAGAAGTTTCTGGCCCGCTTGGTACCCTGCCATCGGCGCATTCAGACTAATGGCCGATGCTGCGCGAAGCTGCCATAACAGCATTTCATTCGGATGCTTCTGTAGGAACTTGCCGCTATCCTCCATGAACTTTCGCAAGAGGATATCCTGCTGTGACAAGTCCGTGGTTTGCTGAGCCTCCCGAGCCAGTTCGATGAGGGCGCTGTAGTCTACTTTGTCCATCCCCGTAAGCTGTTCGGCATTTGAACTCACCTCAGCTTGCGACGCGTTGTTTGTGGACTGGCTGCTGCCCGGAGCTGGGACTGCCAAAGCGGGAGACGCGAGCCACTTCTCAATTAGTGCTTTCGCTTTAATAAGCCTTTGGTCGTCGGGATAGACCACCAGCAGTCCAGTCGTCAATCGTTGCGCTTCGGCGTATTTTCCGGCACTGACCAAGGCGGTAATCTTGTTTGTCATGTCGTCCGGTGCTTGGGCTGTTGGTGCTTGGCTCGCCGCCTGCGCGTTGAAAATCAGCGGGTGGGCATGTAGCGGCGGAAGAGATATCAAGGCGAGAGCAAACACGAGAATGAAAGACTTCGATATTTTATTCATCGAGGTTCTGCAATCAATTGCGGGTACTTGTCCTGCTGCAAGTAGTGCCACCGAATCATTAAGGCTTATGGTTCAAATCAAAAAGTGCTTTCATAATGGCATCTGGGTCCGGCGTGGGCGATTGCTTCTCAAAAATGGCATCCATCTGCGCTCTGTTTTGTTGCGCCTGATCATTTGGGCTGACCAGCGCGGCAGGTGCTGAACCCGGAGTTGAATTCCCAAAGGCCGCATCGAGTTGGCTTTTCAGAGACGCCGGGGATGTGCTTGTGGTGCCGCTCAGGTTCACCACGTTCGAATCGGAATTGGGTAAGGTTGCAGGGGGATGTACTTGCAGCCGCACTTTGCGGAAGTCCACGACGCTTGAGTCAAGGTTCACCAAACTTATGGCGGAAGCATTAAGATTTGCGCCCGAGGAATGGGCAACTGAATCGGAATTAGAATTTCCCGGATTGGCTGGAGAGTTGCCCAAGAACGGCGCGAATGCGCTGCTGTTGTTCGCGCCCGCCGCAGCGTCCTTCAGTTTTTGTTTTGCCAACGAAAGATTGTAGAGGATGCTCGCGTCATTGGGAGCAATAGCTAGGGCTTGCTGGAACTCATTGATTGCGCCGTTATAGTTTCCATTCTTGAGTAGATAAATGCCGCTATCGTTGAGTTGATGGGCGGCGAGTGAGTTAGCGGCAAGATTGGCTTGCTGGGCAGCCGCCGCGTTCGCTGCCTTGGCGGCGGGGTCTCCAAATACCGCCTTCCCGAGCTGTTGCCCTAGTGCATTTCCAACGCTTTTGGTTGCGTCCCCCAGTGCCGGATTTAGGGTGGCAGGTGCACTGGGAGAGGTTGTCGCGGCGGTTCCGCTGCCACAGTATTTGTTGTACATGGCCGTCCCTTGCTGTCCGGGCATGCTGCAAAGGCTCTGTGAGCTAGGGGTGGATTGAGCGTGAAGAGATAAAACGCCAACGAACAAGCCGAAGCCAACTTGAACAGCCAAATTCGTTTTCATATTTTTCCCCGTTGAATCCTCATCCACCAATTGGATTTGAGTCTAGTTCCAGCCAACTAATTGTCAACGAAATAGCTATCGCGACTCTCGCCATTAGTAACCGGGTGCGCAATTTTGACCCTCAGGCCCCTTCCATATGTCTTGAACGGGCTATCAACGTGGCTGGGGCGATTCAGCCGTGTGTCATTTCCCAGAGCTAAAAATCCTGCCGAAGAACGATGATTGAGTGTTCAGCTTCATCATTCTCAACGGCAAACTGCGAAGGCCAGTCACGATTGAGTTCCACCTCAAGACTGGGGTATATGAACGACTCTTACTTACCGTCGAGGGATAGATACTGGGGGTGGTGTAAGCGACTTGCGTTCGGCGTTAGGACGCCTTCTTCTGCGCCTTCTTCCTCTTCGCCCACCGCTTCTTCATCGCCGCTGAAATCCGCGCACGTCCTGCTGCCGACATGTGCCGACCCGGCTTGCGTCCCCTCCTCTTGCCAGTAGAAGTGGTGGAGTTAGTAATCCGTTCGAGAGCGTCGATGGCCTGTTGGATTCGGTCACGTTGGTCTCGAAGTTCATTGAGTATTGCTTGCACGTTCATGGTAGGCATTTTAGCGCACGAGAGTAGCCGGAGTTAACCGAATTGGTCTAAGTCAAGTCGGTGACCAACGCGGATTTGCTCAGCCAATCTGCCAACCGAAACAGAGGCTTCAACTGGGCTTTCGTACGGTCGTCGCACTCAGCAACCGACCTCGATGCTCGGCAGCGAAGACATCTCTAAAACTTCAATCCCAGCGCCTTCGTCGTGAACTCGACCAGCGGCAGCATCGTTTTACATGCAGCGGTAAAATCTCGCATAAATTTAGGGCTGCAAACCTGCTTTTCAGAAAGCACCACGGATGCAATGAAGTCCTTCCGCTTCAAATCGTCGATGAAAGGGTGTTCGGACGGGAAGCCTTTGGGTGGACGCATCAGGGTCTCGCCCTCAAGTTCAAGCTTGCGAGTTACCTTCTTCCACTGTTCCGAGTTGGCAACAATCGCCGATCTAATTCTTGTGAGAGCGCGACTGTCCGGATGCCAGACCCCCGCCGCCGCGAAGCAATTGTCAGGTTCCAAATGAAGGTAAAAGACGGGCGCGTGAGCATCCTTCCCGCTCTCGTGAGAGAAGCGAATCCCGACGTGTGTCTTGAAGGGTTTCTTGTCGGAGGAGAAGCGGGTGTCTCGGTAGATACGGAACAAAGAGCCTCTCGTCGTTCGCGCATCGGCCACGAAATGCGTGCTGAGGCCAGCGAGCGGAGTGGCGAAGCTGCTAATGAACCGCAATGCGGGTTCGACCATGACCTGCTGATAAAGTTCTTTGTTCTTGGCGAACCACTCGCGGTTATTGTGGCGTCTCAACTGACGCAAGAAGTCGAACAGCTCTGGACTGAACATCGTGTTTTCGGGCATCTGCTTAATAATAACGAACCCATGTCCCGGCAGCGTTAGACTGATCGCAGTTGGAGCGCCTATATGGGCAAGAGAGGACAGCTATCGCTGGCCAGCTTGCTGCTGCTGATGTGGTGCTCCGATCTGCGTTTGCCCAACTTAACGACGTGCTTCTCAGCGGAATCGAATGAATCAGCGTCACATGGAGGTCGTGCAATGTCATTCGCTGTTAAGACGACCGCATTCTCGGAAGGCGGGGTAATCCCGAAAAAGTACACCTGCGATGGGGCTGATCTCTCACCCGAATTGACGTGGGCCGACGCGCCAGAACGAACTCAATCGCTTGCGCTCATAACGGATGACCCGGATGCCCCAGTGGGCACATGGACACACTGGCTCGTCTGGAACATTCCTCCAAAACCCGCCACATTGGCGGAGAGCGTGCCCAAGAATGAGAATCTCGACGATGGTGCTCGTCAGGGGAAGAACGACTTCAAGCGCATTGGCTACGGTGGGCCATGCCCACCTCCGGGCAAACCTCATCGCTACTTCTTCAAGCTGCATGCTCTCGACGCCATGCTCGACGTGAAGGCAGGAGCGAGCAGAAACGAACTGGAACGTGCGATGAAGGGGCATGTGTTGTCACAGGCCGAACTGATGAGCAGGTATGGGCGGTAAATCGCATCACACAACACCCATCCGGGTGCGGGACGATTACTAGTGGTAATGGCTGTAGCTGTTGAAAAACTCGATTTTTCGTAATATTGGCTCAAAACGGGTGACCTGAAATGTATCCGCGTTCGGAGAAAATCGTTTATAGCGATTCGTAGCGCGACGAGTTTTCGGCGCGATCTCCGAGAGGGAGTTTTTCAACAGCTACGTCTGTTCTCGCTACGTATCGCTTTCAAGGGCTCCGCGCGTCGCTCAACCCTTTAGCGCGGGTCGTAGGGCGTCGACTCCATCCGCTGAAACACCTTAGGGCTGGGACAGAATGACCGTAGTCACTCTGCTCCCGCTTGCGGGTCATGTATAACTCCATAACCGTCATTCATTGCCAAATACATTGGGGGAACGCATGGAAGGAACACCGGTTGCCGCGGTGTTGGGTTTTGACGCTCTCTTACTTCTAGCTGTACTTGCCGGAAGCGGCGCGAAAGGAAACCGCGCGCAGTCCACGCTCATGGCTGGGCTATTTTTCTGTTCAGGTTTTCCCGCGCTGATCTACCAGATCGTCTGGCAGAGGGCTTTGTTCGCCATCTACGGCGTGAACGTGCAGTCGGTCGCCGTCGTGGTGAGTGCGTTCATGCTGGGACTCGGAATTGGAAGCCTAGTAGGCGGGCGTCTTTCTGAGAAGTTCCCCAAGAGCGGGATCTTGATCTTCGGCATCTGTGAATTGGGTGTAGCGGCGTTCGGCCTGATCTCTCTGCAACTCTTCCACTGGGCCGCGTCGCACACCTCGGGAAGTGGACTAGGGGCGACCATCGTATTCAGTTTCCTGCTGTTAATCATCCCGACCATGCTCATGGGAGCGACGCTGCCATTATTGGTCGAGCAGTTGGTGCGCACGTCGAAAAGCGTCGGCTACTCTGTATCGACTCTGTACTTCGTAAATACGTTGGGGTCCGCCATCGCGTGCTTTGTCTGTGCTACGACGTTGATGCGTAATTTCGGGCAGTCTGGCTCGGTCACGATAGCGGCATGCATCAACACTGCCGTCGGAGCGACTGCGTTCTTGTACGGACGCAGCCAAGCGAAAGATGCAGATTCCGACGCTCCCGCGGCGACAAGATCGGAGGTCGTCAGCCCTAATTCTGTCGGACTTGGGGCGGCTGCCCTGATCGCAGGCATCACCGGCTTTCTTGCGCTTGGGTTTGAGATCGCGTGGTTTCGCATCTTCGCATTGGCCACTTACGATCGCGCGCCCGCATTTGCACTTTTGCTGTCAACCTATCTCGCCGGCATTGCAGCTGGATCGTTTGTGAGCGAGAAGTTGGTGGAGAAGCGTAAGTCGAATCCCATGGCCGTCGCGGGCGCAGCCATGTTGATCGCCGGTGCGTTATCGGTGTATCTGGTTCCCCTGATGGCGCACTTTTCGTGGCGAAACGTCTCGGTGCTTTCAGCCGCTCCGGCATTCTTCTTGACGGCGGCATTTCTCGGCTCGGTACTGCCGCTGTTATGCCAATCCGCCGTGTCGGCTGGTGAGTCTGCCGGACGTAGTGTCAGTCTTATCTATCTGTCGAATATTCTCGGCTCGACCCTTGGAAGCTTGGTGATCGGCTTCGTGCTGATGAATTATTTTGGCACGCAGGCGATCTCAATGCAGCTCGCTGCCGCCGCTGTGATCACCGGCTTTGCGATCGCGCTGTTTAGGAATGGCAGACCGCAAGCACCGTCAAAGTGGATATGGGGCCTTACGATGCTCGCCGTGGTGGCTATTCCCGTGGCGAACCCCGGATTCAAGAACCTGTACGGCACATTGATCTTTGGGCCGAAGGCGGCTGAAATCGGCTTCATGAAACACGTGGTTGAGAACCGCAACGGAATTGTCTCGGTAACGCAGGATGACGCGGTATTTGGTGGCGGCGTGTACGACGGGTTTTTCAATGCCGACCCGGGAAACGATAAGAACTTCATCATTCGTGCTTACACGATAAGTCTTTTCCATGCGCATCCAAAGCGCGTGTTCATGTTGGGATTGGCGTCCGGATCGTGGGCGCAGGTCGTAGCGAACAACCCAGAAGTCGATGCGGTCGACGTGGTTGAAATCAATCCTAGCTACTTGCAGTTAATCGCGCAATATCCAGAGGTTCGATCGCTTCTCTCCAACCCCAAGGTGCACATCTACGTCGATGACGGTCGGCGCTGGCTGATGGCACATCCGGAAGCGAAGTACGACGTTATAGTTGCGAATATTTCCTTTCATTGGCGAGATCACAGCTCTCAAGTGCTGTCCGTTGAGTTTCTGCACATCATCAAGGCGCACCTTTTGGAGGGAGGCGTTTACTTCTACAACGCGACGGACTCTCCTGACGTTCTGATGACCGGACTGCATGAATTCAATTATGGGCTGCGGGTTATTAGCTGCCTTGCGGTGAGTGACACGCCGATGGTATTGGACAAGCAGCGATGGTTCTCGATCCTGAGTCGCTATGAGATTGACGGCAAGAAGATGTTCGACAGCACGACGCAGCATGGCCAACTCATTCTTGTTGGATACAACGCATTCGCTGAGAGCGTGCGTAATCCGAACGGGATGCTGAGCATGGAAGATGGGCGAGCTCTTGCCGGGCGTTTGGGACCTCGTCACCTGATTACCGACGACAATATGGGGGCCGAATGGACTGAAGGGCTTACGCCTCCGTGGCGAAAATGACGTAGCCCGCAGGTGGCGTCAACGCGCGTTTTAGGAATGAGATTTGTTTAGTTCCACCTTCGGTTTCTTGAATCAGCGACATTAATGGCGATAAATCCCCTTACCACTCCCAATCCTATCCCACCCCGGCGAGCCCCCGACCTGCGCTACCCGCTGAGTCGCGAAAAAGTCATCTTTGACCCCCGGTTCACAATCCTCATTTCTCTGCCCTCAGAATCATTGGTGATTTCGACCTGCTTTGGGAGTTGGTCGTGTGGTCAGAAGACTAATGTCTGGTGACCAGAGCTATCGAGAGCGAAACGACTAGTTACATCGTGACGGGATCGGTTAAGCGAGCCAATAAATTTGAAGCGTAGTCGCCCACATGCGCCCGTGTTACGGCTTAGGCTGCTCGGGAGTGCCGTGCATACATCCTGCAATGATCTAAATACGCCGATTCGTGATTCGCACCTAGGGAGCTGGCGGTTTCAGCACGCTACCCGATGGCTTCTCTCCGATGATGAGCTAGAGGCGGTCACCGGACAAGGCACGTATACGTTGTTCAAGGTCTTCGTTACTAACAGCCTGAACGAAGGCGGTCATGTGATCCCCGGAATACTGGATCAGGAACATGTCACCTAGTTTCACATAAAACCTGATGCGCTCGGGCTTGAAACCAACATCGAAGCCACACTTTGCCTTGGGATTCCTCCTGCTTACGATCAGTTTGATTCGGTCGCATTGCTGCTCGTATTCCTCGTCAGTAGCCACGGTGCCTCCAAAAGACAGGGAACAGCATCATATGACAATCCCTATCTTGCCATTGTGAGCGGCAACGAACCCGCTGCCTCCACTCCGTCGCACGGCGGAGGTTTCTCGATAAATAAAAAGCCCCGCGTGCCGGTGGGTCAGGATATTTTCAACACCGGGAAGACCTACATTACACTCACAGCACCCCCAACGACGTGGGAGTGGGCTTCGGTGATACCCTGCATGCCTTCAAGATCGTTTTCCATGAGCGACTGCGGATACGCACAATGAAGATGGAAAGCTCGATCATTCAATA
>PLWX01000010.1 GCA_003151155.1 Acidobacteriaceae bacterium | reverse complement strand
TCTTTCGAAGGCGCCCGGCCTATTCCTCTTTTACTCCCATCAGCATCTGGATTGCAGTGACGCTCATCTGCCTTTTGGCGAAAAGACAGGCGCTGCGCGAGAATGGATGAAAATGAGAGTGCAGGTGGAGTGCTATGCAGGGCGGAAGGCCGATGAAAGGCCAGCTCGTTTCCGTTTGGATGAACATGAGTACATGGTCGAGAAAGTGCTCGACGAGTGGTACGGGCCGGAGCACGTGTTCTTCAAGCTCCGCGCGGATGACGGCAATGTCTACATCCTGCGGCATCAGATCTCGGTACCTGACGGCGACTGGGATCTTGTGTCGTTCCGGGAGTTTGGGTGAAGAGCCCTGAACTGAACTAAAATCAGGTTATCGCAAGTAATCCCGGTACGGGACGATTACTAGTGGTAAGGGCTGTTATCGTCAACAATCTTGCTTCAGGTCTTTTGTTCGCTCAAGGCACGCCAAAAGTTTGGCCCAGCGGGTGAAGCGCTGGGCCAGCAAGGGAAACCTACCGAACGCCACCAATCGTCTTTTCTTATTGCACCTTCGGAATCGTGACCACCGTGGTCGCTACTCCCGGAGCGAGCAATTTGAATGGCGATCCCGTCATGCTTTTCAGCGCTCCTGTCGACTGGTTGATCGTGTACGCGGAAACGTCGAGCGAGATCGAGTTCACCACGTATACGTAATGCCCGGTCGCATCGACGGTGACATCCACCGGACCGGTGCCCGCTGCAAACCGCGTCGACCCGATCGTCGTCAGGCTTCCGTTGCCAAGGTTCACCACGAAACCGGAAACGTCGTTCGAGTTCTGGTTGGCGACGTACACAAACCTGCCATACGGATCGACAGCAATCTTGGCGGCTCCCGTGCCAGTGGGTTTACCACTGCCTACCTGCGTCAGAGCCCCGGTCGTACCGCTCACGTAATAGGTCCGGATCTCGTCGCCGACAAGTCCCCATCCAAAGCGTCCGGTCGGATCCACTACGAGTTTTCCAGCCACACCGTTTTCGCCTGGGGCATCGAAATCGCCCGTGACAGGATTGATGGCGGCGGGCTGTCCGTCTGCGAACAAATATTTTCCAGTGGGATCAATGGAAATCGTGTACCAAATCGGGCTTTTGGGGTAAAACAGCCAGTTACTCAGCGGGCCGCCACTCGCGGGGACGGACCACCCGTTCTCAAATGGCTCCGTCACGCCGTATCCGCTCGCTGCATAGGCGAAACGCCCGGAAGGATCGATCACCATGCTGTAGCTCTGGAATTCTTCGAAATCATGATACGAGGCAGCTGCCGTCAGCACCCCGGTGTTGCGGTTCACCCAATATTGCGCCACCACGCCACTGAACTCATCCTGCAACTTCAACCCCGGCGCATAGAGCATGGAGCCCATAGGATGGACTGCCATTGCCGTCACTCCCCGCGGATGTGCAAACGGTGAACCCGCTACCGTCGATAGTCCGCCCGAAGCTGCAATCGCAAATCCGAACACTTCGCCGCTGTAGTTAGCTTTATTAGCAGTGCCCGCGTACAGATAGCCAGGAGACACCGCGACCGCTGCCGAGCCCGAGCTGACTGCGATCGCTGTTCCTTGTCCGTGGGTTCGTGAGCTGCGGACGAAGGTTAATGCGCCGCTCGTCAGATCGATTTTGTAGATCCACAACTCGTAGGGCGCTCCACCATGAGCCACGAGCGCATACTTGCCCTGTACGTCCGTGGCGATGGCCTGGGGTTTCGGGCCGGTAGCGTACACGCCAATCGTGTGCAGCGCTCCGTTGTTGTCGAGACGGAATGCGGCCACCTTGTTTGCCGCTCCCTGTGTCACGAACAGGAAAGCTCCCGAGGGATAAATCGCGATTTTCCCGGGACCGCTCACTGCCACCGTTTGCAGCAGCGTCATTACTCCGCCGCTCGCAACTTTATACGCGCTGATGCTGTTGCCCGAACCGTTTGCCACATACAAGCGAGTCCCTGCCGGATTGACCGCTACTGCCTGCGGCCCGGTTCCCGTTACTATAGGCGATCCCGCCGCTGGTGTGAGTGCTCCGCTCACTGCGTCGATTGTGAACGAGGCTACCTTGTTGGATCCTTCGTTGGTAGCGAACAGCACCCCACGCCCGCTGATTGCAATTGCGCTCGGCTTTTGGCCGCCGCTTGCCCAGGGCGATCCCGCAACTGCGGTTAGCGCTCCCGTACTAGAGTTGACCTTGAATCCCGAGATCGTGTTTCCTGTGTAATCCGCAACGTACACGAATTTTCCTGTTGCATCCGTGGCGACTGCTCGACAGTCGCTCCCACAGGCAAACGGAGATCCCGTTACCGGCAACAGCCGTCCGCCATAGGTTTTAGCATAGGCATACACCTTGCCATCCGTGCCACCGGTTGCGAATGCAAACCCAAGCTTGCTCTCCGCGACTCCTGAAGGCTTTGCACCCGCAATGACATATCCGTTCTGGCGCGCGAAGCCAGTTGACGCTTCGAACAGGTACGTTGAGAGCGTCTGGTCATTGTTGTTGGCGACGTAAGCGAAACGAGGATACGGACGCGACGCGACATTCACGTTCATCGTCGCCTTGAAAGTGCCCGCGGCATCGACTGCCTGGACCGTGAGCCGATGGGTTCCGGAATTGAGAATTAAGTTCGTATCTACGCTGTCGCCCGTGCCCTGGTATACCTTCGCGCTGTCCACGTAGACCTGTATCGCGGTGATTGGTTTTGTGTGTTTCGCTCCTGCGAGCACGCGGAGCGGCGAGTTGTAAGCACCACCCGTAACAGGCTGGCAAAACGTAACCGTGCGATTGGTTGCCTGGAGCGTACAGGGAGCCTGCCCCACGGCCGGGCTCCGGGAGAATAAGAGGAGTATCAAAACGAGGACGATGGCGAATGTGTGTGTCTCAAACGAAGTGCGCGACGAAGGGGAGAACGTTGATCTCATGGCGACTCCTGCGCCAGCTTGAATTACCTTGGTTCTTCATGGGGAAGGCTGCCGGCGATCACCACGATTTTGCCGGGCTGTGATGATCTTGAAGCGATAATTTCGGGCCCTGGAGCCACATGGTTCCATGACGGGAATCGCGGCGCTCCTCGGCTCCTCTTGATTGGACAAGCCTTGTCGAACGTTGATAGATACCTGTGATGAGCAGCAACAGAGGTTCACGATAGGTGTTGATAAATCGCGATACCACTAGCAATCTGAGAATTCCTGAACGCCTAGCAGCACTGATACAAGGCTTGGGAAACGTGTTTAGGGCAATTGCTCCTGTCAAGATGGCACAACTGCGCAGCGTCGTTCAACTCTTGTCGCTGCTCATTTCGAAGTATCGGATCGCTTTTTCCCCGGCATAGTGCTGTGATGAACTCCGGGCGTACGATTCGCCCAACGAAGCTTCATCGACGCGGAGATGCGAGCTTTGTGACGCGGGCTCAACGGGAGATGTTCGCGATTCGCCCAATAACGTTTCATCGACGCAGACCTGCGCGCTAGTGTTGTCTTGCTTGGTCGGGGACGTTTGCTTGCACCGCCATTCTGCTTATTCACCATCATTCGCTTTTACCTTCCAGCCGCTTGAAGCTTCTGAAGCGACATGGGCGCAGTTTCGTATGGCGATTATCTTCGCACTTCACACGAAGCACAATTGCGTTTGGTGATAATACTTTTTTACTTCCGTTTCCGGCCCAGAGATTTCTTCGATCGCCTGCGTTTTAAAGCGACCGCTGCCATTTGGGGCATGTGTTGGGGCATTCGATAGCCAGCGATGGTTCCTGGGGCTCATTCCTGGCGAATAATGATGGCGACTTGCTATCTTTCGGTCACTAAAAATGGTCGGCGAATGTTGTGGACTCGGCGCACAATTAATTTCGGAGCCTCAGATGACTAGCCCTGAACGAGAATTTCCCGCATTCGAAACCTTTTGCGAAAGCATGCGAGCACTCAATTCGAATGTCCCCTTGGGGCCCGAGTTCATTCGCGCGGTCTATGGGATGGCTCAAGAACGACGTAGGCGCGAAAGCCTGGTTCTGGAGGAAGAGAAGCTCAATCGCGAGCGTCGGAGCAAAATAAAGCGTGTCATGACGCTCTTTCCATTTCCCCACATCCAGCTCACCCACCAAGAAGCTGTGAGCGCGTCGAGCATCTGTTTGGCTTGTATGAGCAGCTCATCATGCCGCCACTAGCACCGGTAATTCCCGATGTGCAAAGTCCGCCCCGGCGTCGACGATCAAGGTGAAGCCCCTGATCACAATCCCCGGCTGAGACCGGGGCTTTCGTGTTCAGCGAGTACGAGGCTCCCACCAGTGTGGAGGATTGCCCGGGTGCCACTGCTTCACTCCATCGTGCCAGGAACAGGTTCCTTGCTGGTGGTCAGAATAGCTGTATGTTCCATCGAAGCAGCTAACAGGCTACGGGCTTTTCCATTGCCGCTGGTAAAACGTCACACCATAAGGATGAATTGTATAGCCTACCGTCAACGGCACACAGCTCAACGAAAAGCAGCTACGGAAGGCGCTGGACGACGATGCCGACAAGGTTGTCGTCGCAGACGTTGCGCACGCTGACCG
>PLWX01000202.1 GCA_003151155.1 Acidobacteriaceae bacterium | reverse complement strand
GGCTCGATGCAGGATCCCGACAATTCTGAGTCGATGATTGTCGGCCTCGAACAAGGCGGACTTGGACTCCCGGATCGCGACTACTACCTGAACGACGACCAGAAATCGAAAGACGACCGTGCAAAGTACCTGGAGCATGTTCAAACAGTATTCACACTGATCGGCGAGTCGCCAGAGATGGCGAAGCAGCATGCCGACACGGTGATGAAGATCGAAACCGAACTGGCAAAGAACTCGCTGACTCGCGTCGATCGTCGTGATCCCTACAAGATCAAGAATCGTATGACACCGGCGGAACTGGCTGCGTTGGCGCCGAACTTCGATTGGAACGCTTACTTCGCCGCAGCTGCCGTTCCCAAGTTCGACATGCTCAATGTCAATTCGAAGGTCTTTTTTAAAGATGTGAGCGACCAGGTGGGTTCCGTGCCGTTGGCGGATTGGAAGACTTACCTGCGCTTCCACATTGCAAACTCGCGCTCACCCTACCTCTCGAAAGCGTTTGTCGACGAGAATTTCGCTTTCTACCGTGCCTATTTGCGTGGCGCCAAAGAGCAACAGCCACGCTGGAAACGCTGCGTCGAATGGACCGACCAATTGCTCGGTGAGGCGCTCGGGCAGGAATACGTAAAGAAGACTTTCTCACCCGAACTCAAAGCTTCCACCCTCGATATGACGCGCCGTATTGAAGACGCCATGGCTGAGCGTATCCAGCAGCTAGACTGGATGAGCCCCGCCACCAAGCAGCAGGCGGTTCTCAAACTGAAATCTATTCGCAACAAGGTTGGCTATCCCGATAAGTGGCGCGATTACAGCTCCGTTACCATCAAGCCGAACGACTTTTATGGCGATGTCACCCGGGCGATCCAGTTCGAAAGCCATCGCGACTTCAATAAAGTAAGCAAACCGGTGGACCGCGCCGAGTGGGGCATGTCTCCGCCCACAGTGAATGCCTACTATAACCCGCAGATGAATGACATCAATTTCCCAGCGGGGGTACTCCAGCCGCCGCTTTACGACGCTAAACTCGATGATGCCCCGAACTATGGCAACACCGGATCGACCATCGGCCACGAGCTGACCCACGGATTCGACGACGAGGGCCGTCAGTTCGATGCTCAAGGCAACCTGAAAGACTGGTGGACCAAAGAAGATGCCGACCAGTTCGTGAAGCGCGCGGATTGCGTCGTGGAACAGTACGTGAAATATGTCGTCGTTGACGACATCCACATCAATTCCAAGCTGACGGAAGGCGAAGATGTCGCGGATTTCGGCGGAACGATCCTGGCCTACATGGCGTGGAAGGATGCGACCAAGGACAAGAAACTGGAAGATCGCGACAGTCTCACACCGGATCAGCGGTTTTTCGTTGGGTTAGCACAATGGGCCTGTGAAAACAATCGTCCGGAGAACCTGCGGGTCAATGCGAAGACCGATCCGCACTCGCCGGGCAAATACCGCATCAATGGAGTCGTGGTGAATATGCCGGAGTTCGGAAAGGCCTTTTCGTGCAAGCAGGGCCAGCCGATGGCGAAACCCGCGGAGCAGGTTTGCCACGTCTGGTAGCTGCTGCGGCAAAAGAGGTTGTATGGGGCCGGAGTTCCGGCCCCGATTTATTTCCACGACGGGATTTGCCGCGGGCAGATTTCCTCTATATCGTTACATCGGCGAAATGTGGCGTCGATTTCGTTTCACATCTTGAAACAGCATTTGAGTGAAAGTCTTACTCTAATAGCGTGATGATCGAATCCCTGAAATTTGAGTTTCACGTGTCGCGTGCCGTGCGCGACAAGTACCGGTTCGAAGAAGAGCTGTTCTCGTGGACCGGGAATGTGTTCTTTGCGAACGTCGCCGCAGCGCGCCGGTTCGCCAACAAAATGAACCAGGTGCGCAACGCTGCGCAAAATCCCGAGGTCGCCATCCATCCCGGTGCCCTGAATGCGATGGGATTGATTGACGAGGCGCTGCATGCCGTGGTCGAGCAATATCGTAGGGAGCGCGACCCGCAGGCGATGACTTCCGCTTTGGACTGGTTCGCGGCAAGGATCGGGCGCGAGGCTCTCGACAAAGCGCTACTCACGTTTTCCGAGGACTTTCCGGGGATCGAAGTTTATCGCCGAAAGCAAAAAGCAGTGGAGTGGCTGGCAGGTTCGACCAAGGGATTTTCGCATCGTGCGATCGCCCTCGAAGAAATGCTGATGTTGTGGTTGGCGAATGCCAACCCGGCGTTCAACAAGTTTCACGAACTCTTCGACGATACGGAACTGAACCGCCATACCGCCTACGCGTCGATCACCGGTGCTTTTAAAGAATATTTCGAGACTCGGCCGAAATTCGGTCCGGATAATCAAAACCTCGTCGAAATGCTTCGCGCTCCGGCGTTGGCTTCTCCTGATTCTCTGGATGGGCAGCTCGCGTTTATTCAAAAGAAGTGGGTGAGTGTTCTCGGCGACATGATTCGTCGCATTCTCACCGCGCTCGATGTAATGAAAGAAGAAGAACTGGCGATCTGGATGCAATTCCATCCCACGTCGGAACGGATACACCATGACAGCCGGCACATGGAAGGGGATTCCAGCGCAGCCGCCGTTCCCCAGTTTGGCCAGCGCGAGCCGGAATACGAGCGCTTCAGCCCAGACGTGGAGTGGATGCCACGAACTGTGATGCTCGCCAAGAGCACCTTCGTTTGGCTTGATCAGCTCTCAAAGTTCTACCACCGCCCGATTCACCGGCTCGACGAAGTTCCTGACGAAGAACTCGACGCCATGGCCCGGCGCGGTTTCAATTCACTCTGGCTCATCGGACTGTGGGAGCGCAGCAAAGCCTCCCAGCGCATCAAGCAACTTACTGGCAATCCTGAAGCGGCTGCGTCCGCGTATTCACTGCACGATTACACCGTAGCCCACGATCTCGGCGGAGAAGAAGCGTACCTTCGTCTGCGTGATCGCGCCTGGGCGCGCGGCATTCGCCTCGGCAGCGACATGGTGCCTAACCACATGGGCATCGATTCCAAGTGGGTCGTCGAACATCCTGACTGGTTCCTGTCCGTTCCGTATCCGCCTTACCCGGCCTATACTTTTCACGGTCCGGACGTTTCCGACGATGGCCGCGTCGAGATCAAGATTGAAGACCACTATTACAACCGCACCGATGCGTCCGTTGTCTTCATGCGTCGCGATCGCTGGAGCAACGACACCCGCTTCATCTATCACGGCAACGATGGCACAAGTTTTCCATGGAACGACACCGCGCAATTGAACTACCTAAACCCCGAGGTGCGCGAAGCCGTCATCCAGAACATCCTGCACGTGGCACGACTCTCGCCGATCATCCGCTTCGACGCCGCCATGACGCTCACCAAGCAGCACTACCAGCGGCTCTGGTTCCCGCAGCCCGGAAGCGGCGGAGGCATCCCGTCGCGCGCTGAACATGGGTTGACCAAGGCGGAATTCGATCGCGCCATGCCCAATGAGTTCTGGCGTGAAGTGGTCGACCGGGTNNTACAACAGCGCCTTCATGAACATGTTGCGGGATGAAGAGAATGCCAACTATCGCACCGTGATCAAGAACACCATCGAGTTCGATCCCGACATCCTCAAACGCTACGTCAATTTCATGAACAACCCCGACGAGCGTACGGCGGT
>PLWX01000270.1 GCA_003151155.1 Acidobacteriaceae bacterium | reverse complement strand
ACAAAGCCACTGCGCAAGTCGAAGTAGAAGGGCACGTCGGTCTGCGCGCATATGTGAAAGGCAGTTCGCAACTCTGGACGCAGCCCGCCAATGATTTCGAATTGATGACCATCTCGGATGTTCTATGGCCATCGCTCTTGTACCTCAAGCTCAACCCAACGCCAGGCTTGCAGCACGAGTGTGATGAACTGGTGAAAGATCTCCCGGGTTTCTACCGACCCGAGACCCGCAGCATCAGCAACAACTTCAAGCCCTCGGAAAACGAGCGCGCCGATTCCTGGTATCCCTTCGAGAACGCGCTGATCAAATACCCGATGATCGGCTCCTTGGCCGGGTCGAAACAAGTCACCGATTGTTTTCTCTCCGCCTTCCAGACGGCGATGAAGATGGCGCGCGACTACAACCATCTTTTCCCCGTTTACTATCGAGTCTCCGATCTGAAAACTGAAGGCGCGGGTACGAACTACGCCGTGGGCGGGCTTTTTGCCTGGGCAGCGCTCATCGCGCACCGTCTGACTGGCGAAGGGCAATATCGCGAAGAAGCGCGGAAGGCGATCCAGGCGCTATATACGGTCCCTGCCGAGCGACTCTTCCACGAACCGCAGGAACTCGCCTTCGGTGCACTCGCAGCCGCCGAACTTGGTATGCGCGACGAGGCGACTTACCTTCTTTACGAACAGCTGCGGATGTTCTATTGGTATTCCGATCCCAGCCAGAAAACGCACGACATCCGCGGCATGGTGCAGGCCGCCGCTTCCATTCTCTATCCCGCTTTCAAAGAAAACGTGGAAGCCATGCTGCCTTGGACCGGCGTGATGAAGCGCGGACTCGTCATCGACGGGCTCTTGCGTTTCATGGACCAGCAGCGCCGTAACAATTTCAGTTTCTTCGAAAAATGTTCGCAAGTGGTTGGCACAAACCTGCCATTCATCCCTTACGAAAATCTCGGAACCCTCGAACTGGGCGGCAAGACCGGAAACGTGGGCAAAGAAATTTATGGTGCCGGCGAATGTCTGTGGATGTACCTCATGTTCGAAGGCCTCGGCCAGGTCAGCGATCGCGAAGTGATGTTGGTAAACCTGGACTTGCTCGACGCGTGGGACGCGAAGACATTCCCGTCGTCCAAGTTGAATTTCATTCTCTTCAACCCGACTTCTAATGTCCGCACCGCGACGCTCAGTTTTCCGGCGGCAAAAGAAAAGGCTGCCCGCATCACCAGCAACGGTACCAAGAAAGAGAGCAAGCTACAGATCCCGGCGCAAAGCTCTTTGCGCCTGCTCGTGGAGTTTTAGAATTCCTGGTCGAGCGTTAAGATAGGCACTCCCGGCGGTTAGCTTGAAGATGTTTCTTCGACGTTGCGGCAGCAAATTTCTGCGTGCACTTGTCGTGTGTGCTGTCCTGCTTGCGCCCTCCGCTCGCGCACAAGACAAACCGCAGTCTTCCGCACTCTTCGTCGATGCCACCTCGCAACTTGGCATTTCGTTCAAGCAGCAAGCCTCCCCGACCAGCAAAAAATATCTCCTCGAGACCATGGGCTCCGG
Source organism: Acidobacteriaceae bacterium (assembly GCA_003151155.1). GTDB lineage: Bacteria > Acidobacteriota > Terriglobia > Terriglobales > Acidobacteriaceae > Korobacter. The sequence goes on along the minus strand of PLWX01000270.1, from coordinate 1,992 downwards.
GGTCGCGCTTTTCGATTACGACAACGACGGCCGCCTCGACATCTTTCTCGCCAACGGCGCTCGCATCGACGACCCCATGCCGAAGGGCACTGCGCCTCGCAAAGACGGTTCGAAGTATTGGAATCGCCTTTATCACCAGAAGTCCGACGGTACCTTTGAAGACGTTACCGAAAAGGCAGGCCTTGCGGGAGTCGGCTATTCTACCGGGGTCGCCGTCGGCGACTATGACAACGACGGATACGAAGATCTCTTCGTCGCCGGATTCGGCCGCAGCACCCTCTACCACAACAACGGCGACGGAACCTTCACCGACGTCACCACGCAAGCGCAAGTCGGCGGCTCGGGTTGGGCCACCAGCGCGGCATGGGTCGACTATGACAACGATGGCCTGCTCGACCTAATCGTCCTGCGCTATATGCAGTGGGATTTCGACGATATCGAGTGCGGCCTGCAAGCCGGTGGCATTCGTTCTTACTGCCATCCCGATCTGTTCAAGCCCGTGTCGATGATGGTTTACCACAACGATGGCAAAGGAAAGTTCACTGAAGTTGCGTACAAGGCCGGACTCGATAAGCCCGGCAAAGAACTTGGCATCGCTATCGCTGACTACGATCACGACGGCTGGATGGACATCCTCGTTGCGAACGACTCGATGCCCGAATTCCTATTTCACAACAGAAAAGATGGCACCTTCGAAGAGGTCGGCCTAACCTCCGGCATGGCGCTCGATGGCAGCGGTGCTACCTTCGCGGGTATGGGCGTCGACTTTGCCGACTACGACAACGATGGCTGGGCCGATATCTTCATCACCGATTTAGCCAACCAGCGCTACGCGTTGTACAAAAACGGCGGCGACGGGAACTTCGAATATGTCTCCAATCCCGCCGGTCTCTCCGCCGTCACTCTTCTTCACTCCGGGTGGGGAACGCGGTTCTTCGACTTCGATAACAGCAGCTGGAAAGGGCTCTTCATCGTGCAGTCGCATGTCATGGATACCATCGAGATCAATGAGCCCCACCTGCATTACAAAGAGCCACCGTTGCTCCTTAGGAACGATCGCGGCAAACGCTTCCAGGATATCTCTGCAATCGCGGGCGATGTCTTTCATCAATCCTGGGTAGCGCGTGGCCTCGCAATTGGCGACCTGAACAACGATGGCAGCATCGATGCCGTGGTCACGACCAACGATGGACCCGCCTACGTCCTGATGAACCGATCCTCAACTGGCAATCATTGGGTCACCCTGAACCTCGTCGGCGTAAAGAGCAATCGCGACGGGATCGGTGCGCAAGTGAAACTCTCGACCGAAGCCGGCGACCAGTATGCGACTGCGACCACCGCGAGCAGTTACCAGTCTTCCAGCGATAAGCGCGTCCACTTCGGTCTCGGCTCAGCGCAGTCGGTAAAGACGATCGAAATCCGCTGGCCCAGCGGTATCATTCAGAAACTCTCCGGCGTGAAAGCGGACCAGATTCTAACCGTAAAAGAATCCATCTCTACCGCTCCATAGTCTCAAGTCGCAGTAGAGATGCGCGCACGCAATTCACGCCGCAGAATCTTTCCGCTGGCGGTGCGCGGAATCGACTCCGTGAAGATAATTTCTCGAGGCTGCTTGTAGCGGGTGATGCGATCGGCTACGAACTCCTTCAGCTCCTCCGCCAGTTGTGGCGATTCTTTGTGAGGATTCCGCAAGATAATAAATGCAATCGGAATCTCGCCACACGCCGGATCAGGTCGTGCCACCACTCCGCAATCGCGCACCTCGGGATGCTCCAGCAGCACACCCTCCACTTCTGCCGGCGCCACCGCAAAGCCGCTGTACTTGATCATCTCTTTGCGGCGGTCCACGATATAGAAAAATCCGTCCTCATCCTGGCGCGCAACATCGCCGCTCCAATACCATCCGTCGCGCAGCACCGCCCGTGTCGCGTCTTCGGCCTTCCAGTAGCCGCTCATGAACTGCGGTCCACGCATCACTAGTTCTCCCGGCTC
>PLWX01000131.1 GCA_003151155.1 Acidobacteriaceae bacterium | reverse complement strand
TTCAATTTCTGGGGAGCACATCACACTCTCACAGGCGGCGCAATGGAGAACCGTTACGGAACTCCATCGCAAGCCGTCCCCCGAGCAAAGATTCTCTTGGTGGTGGATGTCAACGCGCAAGATGCTGAGGGTTTGGAGACAGCACGAACAGGCTTGCCCGAACAGTCTTTGGCGATGGTGGTGGGCTATCTCTGGCGTTGGAGCACTGTTGATAGGGGCGTCGATGATGTGGATAGTCGCTGCGAAACGATAACTGTCGGGAAATCGCGTTATCGCTCACAATCCCGGCGTGGGAAAATAGGTTGTGGTATGGGCTGTGGCTGTTGAAAAACTCGCNNGTTTTAAGCCAGTTTTCGGGAAAACGGAGTTTTTCAACAGCTACGGCTGTTCCGAACTGCTATCGACCGCTTCGCAACTTTATTTCATACTTGAGTCGCCGTGACCAACAGGAGCAGTCCTCCGATGACCTTATGCGAGTGTGTTTTCTCATCGTGGTGGCTGGTCTCCCGCACTCATAGTAAGAATTGCAGCGTTTCTGCTGCGCACGGCGGGAATATTCCCAGAAAATGGCCAACTAACTCACGTATTTTCTGGGGCTTCCGAGGAAATTCTCGTGATTCCCTGTTCTTCCCTGTTCCGATTGCAAGAAAATCTGCTTGTTTTCCTTCGAAAAAGCTCTCTGGTGCGGGTTTCACTCCAATCTTGCCCCGAAAATTGGCGAAATTCCCTGTTAATTTCCCTGTTAGCAGGGAGAGCAGTTCGCATGAGACTGCATCATCCGCCAGACTTTTCCTCGCCCGGACGTCAGCATCCCACCTTCGCTCCATGTGACAAACCCTCTTTCTCCCCGTATATTTTGCCCATGGCCGATACGAGCCTGCCCGAGCTCCTGATCCGCGCCCAGAGCCACGGACAGCGCACCGCTGTTATCGATTCCAGCGGCACTTATACCTACAACGATCTGTTGCGCGCCTCGGGCCATGTGGCCGCCGCGCTGCTGGCGGGCTGCGACGATCTTCGCGAAGAGCGCATCGCGTTTCTCATCACCCCGGGTTTTCATTGGGTGGCTGTGCTCTGGGGAATTTGGCGCGCAGGCGGCATCGCCGTCCCTTTGCCCCTTGGTTCCCCCGCGGCGGAGCTCGACTACATCGTGCACGACACCCGCGCCGCCGCTCTGATCGGCGACCCCACGGCCCTCGAAACTCTCAGGCCTCTCGCCGCCAAGCGTGACGTCGCCGTCTTTTGCGTATCCGAGATGCTCACCTCTGTCGACGCAATCTTGCCGGACATTGCAAGCGAGCGGCGCGCCATGATCCTGTACACCAGCGGCACTACCAGTCGCCCGAAGGGCGTCGTCACCGCACATGCCAACATCGCATGGCAAATCACGAGTCTCATCGACGCATGGGAATGGACCACGAAAGACCGCATCCTTCTCTTCCTCCCTTTGCATCACGTCCACGGAATCATCAACGTCGTTTGCTGCGCGTTGTGGGCTGGCGCGATCTGCGAAATGCTCCCGCGCTTCGATGCCGCCGTTGTCTGGGATCGAATCGCCAGCGGCAAACTTACTCTGCTGATGGCCGTGCCCACCATTTATGTCCGCCTCATTGCCGCATGGGACGCCGCATCGCCCGAGCGTCGCACTCTGCTCGGTCAACGTGCCGCAGAACTGCGTCTCATGGTCTCCGGATCAGCGGCGCTCCCCGTCAGCACCTTGGAACGTTGGCGTGAAATCACCGGCCATACATTGCTCGAGCGTTACGGCATGACTGAAATCGGCATGGCCCTCTCGAATTCCTATCGTAATGAACGTGTGCCCGGCAGCGTAGGCCGTCCGCTCCCGGGCGTCGAAGTGCAATTGGTCAACGAGCGTGGCGAACCGGTCGCGCTTGGATCTCCCGGGGAAATTGAAGTGCGCGGCCCAAATGTTTTCGGCGAGTATTGGAATAAGCCTGACGCTACCCGCGAAGCTTTTCGTGATGGTTGGTTCCGCACTGGCGACACCGCTGTCGTGGAGAACGGCATCTATCGCATTCTCGGTCGCACCAACATTGACATCCTGAAAACCGGCGGCCACAAAGTCTCGGCCCTGGAGATCGAGGAAGCTTTGCGCGAACATCCGGCGGTCTCGGAATGCGCAGTTGTCGGCGTGCCCGATTCCGAGTGGGGCGAGCGCATTGCCGCAGCCTTGGTCCTCACGCAAGGGAGTGCTTTGAGCCTGGAAGAACTTCGCACCTGGGCAAAATCCCGCATGGCGGCTCACAAGTGCCCCTCGAGGCTTCTGCTTCTCGATGCACTTCCACGCAATGCCATGGGCAAAGTCACCAAGCCCGCTGTCAAAACGTTGTTCGAAAACCAAAGCTGACGCCGCTCTCCATGGGCAAGCCGATGTGTTATGCTCCCCGGCATCTTAAATACCGGCTGAGCGCGAAGACCCGCTTCGCTCCTCGAGGTTCGTTATCTCTACCAAACTGAATCGCTCACAGATTACGGGCTTCTGGGCCGCATGGTCTGGTTGGACTCTCGACGGCATGGATTCCGTCATCTATGCCCTCGTCCTCAGTCCTGCGCTCACCGAACTGCTTCCGAAGTCCGGCATCAAAGCAACTCCTGCCAACGTCGGTTATGCCGGTTCGGTTCTCTTCGCGCTGTTCCTCGTAGGTTGGGGTCTATCGTTAATCTGGGGACCAATCGCCGATCGTTTTGGCCGCACGCGCGTCCTTGCCGCCACCATCTTCGTATATGCGCTGTTCACCGGACTTGCCGCGCTCTCGCAAAACGTCTATCAACTTGCGCTCTTTCGACTACTCGCAGGTATCGGAATTGGAGGTGAGTGGGCCTTGGCCGGAACCTACGTCGCCGAAGCGTGGCCCGAAGACCGTCGCAAGATGGGCGCCGGCTTTTTGCAAACCGGCTACTATGCCGGATTCTTCCTCGCCTCCGCCCTCAACTTCACCGTCGGTGCACATTACGGATGGCGCGTCATGTTCTGGTGCGGACTCACGCCTGTCATCGTCGCCTTCATTGTTCTCCGCCGCGTGAAAGAGCCGGAACGATGGAAACGCAAAGCCGTTGCCCATGAAACTCGTCACCATCCGCTTCGCGCCATTTTCCATCCTCCCTACGCGCGACGCACCATCGTGAACACCTTGTTGTTGGCGGCGGCCATCTGCGGACTTTGGGCTGGCGCCGTCTATGCGCCTACTGCAATCATCGCTCTTGCGAAGCGCGCCGGGGTGCTCCAACCGCAAGCCGTTCGCGTCTCCTCCTTCGGCATGGGACTCTTATCGTTGGGAACGATCCTCGGTTGTCTCGTCGTGCCGCCGATGGCCGAGCGCTTCGGACGCAAGCTCACCCTCGCCATCTATTTCGTCGGAATGGCTATCTGCATTGTTTTAAGTTTTGGCTGGGCTTTCTATTTGCCGCTCGGATTGAAGCCGTTCATCACCGTGCTCTTTTTCCTCGGGTTCTTTGGCGGTAACTTCGCCGTCTTCAGTTTGTGGTTGCCGGAGCAGTACAACACCACCGTGCGCGCCACCGCCTTCGCGTTCACAACGTCCTTCGGACGCTTCATTGCCGCCGGCGTGAACTTCGGCATCGGCGCCATGGTCAGCCACATGGGAACGCTCGGAAAACCGGTAGCGCTCACCGCCATCGCCTTCGGAATCGGTCTTCTGGTCATCCCCTTCGCCGTGGAAACCCGCGGTGTGACGCTTCCCGACTAGAGCGTGAGGCGTTCTCAGAACTCGTAGCGAAGTCCGAACTGCATGATTCGCGGATTGGTGAGCAGTCCAGAGTAATTTCCAAAATTACTTCCGCTGCCCAGTCCTAACGAATTCGACAGCAGCGCGGATTGCGCGTCGAAGCGTGCAGTGTTCGTCACGTTGAACACCTCCCAGCGCAACTGCAGGCTCTGTTTGTCGCTCCACGGCATCATCCAGCGCTTTGCCAGTCCCATATCGATGCCGAAGTAGCCATCGCCGCGAATTTGGTTGCGCTGCCCCGATTCGCCCGCATATGCCGGCGCGAACGCCGCAATCGCCGCCGGTCCGTTCGCAAAAATATTTGGGCTACCGTTGTTGTAATAGACTCCGGATTTCACCGCTGCGATCTGGTCCGCGTTTCCTTCCATTTCAAAGTTCGTCGGGAAATTGCTGAAGCCGTTGTCGACCGTCACAGGAAATCCGCTCGTCCAACGCATCAACCCGGTGAGTTGCCATCCGCCGATTACTGCATCCACTAGCCGCCCGGCTTCTGGCGCGATCATCCGACCTTTGCCGAAAGGCAGCTCGAAGATCCAGTTCGCGTTGAACTGGTGGGTTGCGTCGAAAGAAGAGACTCCCTTCTGCGCATTAGGATTCCATGCATTGATGATGTTGTTATTCAGTCCAAGCAGGCTGCCATTGCTGGCGGGGCCGACTCGCTGAGCGTCCGACGAAATGTCCAGCGACTTCGACCACGTGTAATTCAAATCAAACTGTAAGCTATGCGACATGCGATGCCGCAGCGTGACCTGCAGCGCGTTGTAGTTCGACCATGCCATCGACCGCCATGCATACAGCGAACTGAACTGCGGCGCGTAGTACGAGTACTGCCCGCCGGCGAAGTAGTACATCTGGTTCGGATTGTTGAAATCCGGACTGCCGTTGTAATCGAGGTTATACAGCGCCAGCGAGTCGTTAAAGCTCGTTCCGCAGAACGTATCGAACGCGAACACGACTGGATTGGTCGTCGGCAGCTTGATCGGGTTTCCGGAAGCATCCGTACCCGTGCAGCCGCTAAGTGTGTACGCTCCACCCGGTGCCAGCGCTTGGATCTGGTCTCTCCAGAATTTCTGCACGTTTGCAGGAAGTTGGTTAAACGTATTCATGAATGCAATGGTCGGGTTCGACACGCCCTGGATGAGCTCCGGTCGAAATACTTTTGCCAGTGCCTTCTCCGCTGTGAAGTAATCGATCCCTGAAGCTTTGTCATAGATATCCAGCGGCATCGCGAGATCGTCCTGCGCAAGCAGGCGATGTGCAAACCGGCCGACATACGCCATCTCCAGCGTGAGGTTCTGTTGCAACTCGCGGCTCACCGCAAAATCGACGGTGTAGGAGTATGGAGTCTTGAGGCCTTGATCGATACCCCAAGTGATCGCGCCGCTGCCAACCGGATAGGTTTGCGGAAACGTCGCTGGCGGCGCTCCCGGCAGAATCGCATTCCCCGCATAGTCGCTCTGCGGAATGCTATTCATATTGGTAATTCTTGGCGCCATGATCGACGTTTCAAAGTCCGACGGATTGTTAAGCGAGGTCGATAATCCAAACGAACCGTTCTGGTCGAAGGTGTCTACCAAACTCTCGCCTACGCGGTCGTAAACTATGCCAAAGCCTCCTCGGATACTGCTCTTCCCCTTGCTGCCCAGCAACGAGCTAAGCCGACGCGAGGAAGGATTCGGCGACCACGCGAATGCAAATCGTGGCGCGAAATCTTTGAAGTCCCAGTTGTAAAATCCAGATTTTCCGTTTGCCGGCCCGGCTAGCTGATACGTAACCAGCGGTTGCGCGTTCGAGGGCATTCCCTGCAACATTCCCTGGCCGCGTGCGTTAAACCAATTCCCCAGGTTAAATGTTGTGCCCACTTGAAGTCCGTTGGTTTCCCACGGCGGCGAGAATAGCGAGTACCGCAGCCCCAACGTGACCGTAAGGTTCGGCTTTACTCTCCAGATATCCTGCGCATACATTTCGTAGGAGTTTTCCGCGAAGTGCCGAGTTACCGGGGCGCCCTGCGCCAGTGGCGTGCCATTACGTGTGTAGTTATAGACAGCATCACCCAGCGTCACCATGCCCAGCAGGCTGGTCATCGAATAGTCATAGCTGCTGACGAAGCTTGGATCCACAATCGGATATCCATTCGCTGGATTCGCGGGATTTAGAGGCGATGGATTTGCAGGTCCTGACAATCCTGAATTCAGCAGCCAATCCGGATTCGCCTGCCCTATACTGAACGATCCGTTCGAGTTGCTCTCCGGATTGCGGAGGAAGGACAGCTGCGCTCCAAATTGCCAGGTATGTTTACCGTGCACCCACGAAACGTCATCGGTGAAATTGTGAATCGGCCGCTGGAAGGATGATGAGTAAGTGACGCCCTGATCGATTGCTTGGAGATAGTTCCACGTCTGATTCGAGTCGCCCAGCGTGCCCAAACTTTCGCGCACCAGTCCATACCGAAAGTTGTTAATGAGCGAAGACGACACCAGCCAGGAATGGTTGACGATAATTCCCTTGTTGAAGTTGACGACCGTACTTTCGGGCGCTGTGCCTGGTAAAAATGTCGCGCCGCTGGCGTTTTCGTTGGCGAGCGCGCCGCTCAACGACACCCGCTGATGTCCATCGGCTGTCAGGTTGTAATCGAATTTCGCGATGTACCAGTTTTTCCTGATCGGTGTAGGTGCACGGAAGCGATATCCCGCCGTGTTCACCCCGTCACCGATACTGAAGTCGTTCGGCAGCGGATATGCTGCATTCATGTACTGCAGCACCGTCGGGTCCGGCCCATGCGGACCCATACTGCCGCCGTCCATTTTCGTAATCTGGGGAGGAGAAAGCGCGTAATATCCCGATGGCGCGGTATACGATGCCCCACTCAATCCTTGGACGGTGTTGCCCGGACAATTTGTGCTCGGGCCGCAGAGATACTGCATCACGCCATCCCGCAGCGCGGCAGTTGGAACGGTACGCACTGCACTCACCGATTCGGCGTCCCGATAGCCCTCATAATTCAGAAAGAAATACAAACGATTCTTCAGCACAGGGCCGCCCACCGACGCTCCGAAGATATTGCGGTTGAGTTGTAGGGGCTTGTTCGGATTTCCACTCGCGAGTTGCGAACTCTTGATGAAATAGTCGTTGGCGCTGAAGTAAGAATTTCGGTTGTATTCGTAAACTGAACCATGGAAGTCGTTGGTTCCGCTCTTGGTTACCAGGGCCACCTGTGCGCCCGAAGCAACCCCCTGGTCTGCCCCATAGTTAGTCGTCGTTACGCGAAATTCCTGAACTGAATCCACCGTGACCGGCAGCACCGACGTAAACGAGTGCGCGCCTTTGTCATTCACCGGAATGCCGTCCAGCGTTACGTTGCTTTGGTCACTGCGCGCGCCATTCACGGCGCCGCTGCGCGTGTCGACATCCTTATTCACATCCGGACGATTGCCGGTATACAACACGCCCGCCTGCAAGCTCAGCAAGTCTGGAACATTGCGACTATCGAGAGGCAGTTGCCGAACCTGCAGTTCGCTGAATGCACTTCCCAACGACGCATCCGTCGTGTTGACGGTCTCCGCATCAGCCGACACCTCAACCTTCTGCTCGGACGTTCCGACCTCGAGCGTCACGTTGCTGGTGACCGGGACGTTGACGAGAAGATCGAGGCCAACCTGCTCGTATTCGCGGAACCCTTGTCGCACGACCTTCAGACTGTAATTTCCCGGCGGGAGCGCAAGGAATTTGTATTCGCCTGAGCTATCCGTCTTGGTCTCGCGCTGCAGCGCCTGGCCATTGCCGATGATGGACACCTTCGCGTCCACGATCGCCGCACCTGATTTGTCCACCACTGTCCCGCGGATCGACGTCGTTCCGGTCTGTCCGAAAGCCGTCGTGAGCGAACCAAGCACAAGCACTGCACAGCAGAGAGTCTTGATCATCGCATCCTCATTGAATTGAAAAAGGAGATCATTATATGAACGCAGCAGAGACAAGCAAGTTCAAAAGTCAAATCGCTAAGCGCATATTTCTTGCACCTTTGAGGTGACGCCGAAACTTGCTGACGCCTCGACTGGCCGTTAAGTGGTGGTGGCAGGGGCGGTACGCATCAACTTCGGCAGAACAATCAAGATCGCTCCATAAAACAAAAACGAGACGACCAGCGAGGCAGCGTTGCCGAAGCGTAGATCTTCTAGCAGCAGTTTTACTGCACCACAAGCAACCACCGTATAGGCGACCCATCCGAGTTCAGGACGATTCCACTGCGAGCCGGAATACCCAAATCCAAGCGCGACCGTGCATGTTACGACCGTCCGCACCACCGAGAGGCGTGCTGCGCCCCATTCCGCGTGTCCTGTCCCAACCCAGACAATTGCCACAACCACTAGGGCTGCAAATGAAAGTCCACCCAGGAACGCCGGCACAGCCCAAAGCAGCCGTCGCTTCGCCTGCTCCTCTCTCACGCGCGAACCGACAACGTAACAGGACACAGCAGTTATGGTGACCACCCACAAGGTCCAATCAGGAGTCGCGGGAATGCTCCCGGTTAGCGCCTTCACCGCATATACCGGCATTGACGAGAGAGCGGTGGCTGCCGCCACATACAACGAAGCATGTAGCCCAAGGCTCAGTTGATTGCTGTAGGTATATCGGAAAGCCGCCGCAACGGCCGCGGCACACAAAAAGACCACACATAAATTCGACGGCAATGCGCACCAACTCCCGGCGAGAAGCAGTGCCGCCGCCCACGTCGCTGAGACACGACGGTTACGCGCGTAATCAGCAGGAGCAAACCGCCAAAACGTTCCCCAGTAGCACACCCCCGCCATAAGCAAGTACAGAATGCCGAGTGACGGCGCTGCCGATCCATGTGTCGCACGTAAACTTCCGAAGGTCGCTAGTGCAAATCCCGCTCCCGTCTGCATGATTTCCAAAACTGAGATCTTCTGTCGCATCGCAAACCCGCGGATCGCAATGCTGACACTCGAGATCACCAGCAACGCCATGCAAAGCAGAATGAGCGTCAACGGACCCGCCGGACGGTATCCGACCGGCACGCCCTCCGCGGAGGTCATGACCGCGATGGTTAACGCAATCGCCAGATCGGCGGAGATTGCGGATATCGCCCTCGTGGAGAACCGATGAGCAAAGCAGGCTGCAACTTCGACCGCCAGCCACATCGTCAGCAAAGCAGCCGTGAGCGGCACCACTTCATGAGTAGCAATGATCAGAGCCCAGGCTGTCGCTACCGTCGCCAGCGTGGCTATCCAAGGCAGTGCTTGCAAGTTTCGTCGCCAGCAAAGCACCAAGGTGAGCGAGAGAAAGCCTGCCAACACGACTGCACCAAATGTTGCAGAAATGACTTGGAACCGTACCGTCGCCTCCCACATCAGCGGCGCGAGGATCATCGCCGAGGTCACGCCATACACGTTGCTGGCAAACGGACTGTCTGCGTGCGTTCGCGCTGCCCACAACATCCATCCGCATGCATACAAGATCGCAACCATCAAGATTGCTAATTGTGGTATCGCGCCCGATTCCGAGATCGCACGCAGCAAATAAGCGCCGGCAATTCCCAGCACGGCTTTTCCGAATGCCGTCACTCCCCCGCTTGGCAACTGCGCCGGCGGAAATCCGCGCCAGGTTTCTGGAGGCTTCGTGGGAAGAGTTTCGCGAACGATGAAGGTGGATGGTGGCGGCGCAGGCGCGGGCTCCGTATGTCCCTCAAGTGCCGCAAGTCGCAATTCGAGTTTTCGAACCCGTGCGCTGAGTTGCTCAACTTCAGATGCGAGCCCTTCGATGGCTTGCGCCATGGATCCTCCTCGACAACTCGGCTGAGACGCGGCCTAGCTGGCGCCGTGCGCCACCATAGCGCTTGGCTCAGCAACCGAGACTGGTTCCTGCCACGGAGGCAGGAGTTTTATCAGGACCCATAGAATCGGAAAAGGAAGAATCATCAGGACAATCGCCGTCAGCAGTCCTTCGCGCGTGGCGAAGCCCATCTTGTACGTCGTGTATCCCAGGAAGCTCTTCGAAAAGAGCTGGCCGCCGATTACGACATTCCATCGCATCGCGAAGATGCCCATCACGGTCAGGCACCCCGCTAACGCGTAGATTCGCTTACGAGCGAACTCGGGAAGTTTCACAACCTGGGTAAGTGCCAGCAACAGGATCGGCGTAACCGTGCCTAATAGAATCTGTACGATCACTTGCGACGTCCAAAGCCGCGTGTGCACCATGAAATCCAAACTGCGGAACGATTCGTCCGCCTCATATATACGCTGTAAGAGATCCAGCATCTCCAGGCTGAAGTCGATAATGAAGGCATACATCAGGTACTGCGCGATCTTGTCCAGGCAGGGAATGTCGATCGGTTGACCGCGTAATCGAGAGGTCAGCATGTACAGCAGCATCACGCCCGCGATTCCTGATACGATCGCGGAAAAGATAAAGACGATTGGCATCAGCGGCGACGACCACCACGGGTTCGCCTTCACCGACCCGAAAATAAAACCTACATATCCATGCAGTAGAAATGCCGAAGGGATACCGATCAGGGTGATGAAGTATCCCAGCCGTTCGTCGATCCTTAACGATCTTTCGCTGATATTGCTCGACCCCAAGGTGAGCACGCGGTAAACCAGCCGGATGATACCGGTTGAAGTCTGCGATCTCATGACAATGTCACGCCGATAATCCAGCCAAATCTCCAACAGCAGAACAGCCATCAGGTACCACAGGTAAACGAATCCGAACATTGCCATGGCCGAGGACCGGTGCGGCGTCAGATACATCTCGAACGAACGCTCTGGCCTCCCCAGGTGGAGTTGCAAAGGCAGCGGAGCTACGAGAAGAAAAGCCAGCGCCGTAAGCAGGGCCAGTCGATACGTCGGTTTCACGGCATCAACCCGGAATACGCGCTCTAACGATGCCAGGATGAACGCGCCCGCTACCAATCCCGTGATGAAGGGATAGAGAACGATCAGCACACTCCACTGCAGTTCGATCTCGTTCGGATACATGAAGCCTTCGACGGGAATTTGCATGCGTCTCCTTATCGCACCGAACCGTCGATGCCGTTGTAAAACACCTTCGCACCTGTCGCCATGTGCGGTTTCAAGACCTGCACCGCGTGCGTCCGCAGGAACTCGTGGATCGGATCTTTCGGATTCTTCAAATCAGCCAGTTTCCGCGCGCCCGTCGGACAGTTTTCACAACACGCCGTTGTCAGCCCTTTCGTGATGCGGTGATAGCAAAGCGAGCATTTCTCGGCGGTTTTCGTCTTCGGATTGATAAAGCGGCATCCATATGGACAGGCCTGCACACAGTAGCGACAACCGAGACAGTAGGTCTTATCGACAAGTACTACTCCATCTGGTGAATCAAAAGTTGCACCGACCGGACAAACCTGGGTACACGGCGAATCCACACAGTGGTTGCAGAGTTTCGGGACAAAGAAGTTCTTCCCATCTGCATTCTGATTGATCGGAAACCCTTGCTTGCCCCCGTTGGGAGACTCCACTTCCGGCCGTTCGATCCTCCAGTCGGCCACGTGGTAACGCTCCACCCACGTTCGGAAATAGCCATCGGGAACATCATTTTCAGCAGAGCACGCGCGCACACAACTCCCGCAACCAATGCACTTGGGGATATCGATCAACATTCCCCACCAGTGCTCGGCGAGTTTGTAATTCGGAGCTGCCTCGGGAGTTCCGGCAGCCACATACTTCCAGGCAATCGCAGCCGCGGGCAATAGAACCAGCAATCGACGGCGGGTGATATCCATTACTTTTTCACCTCCGTCTCAATCTTCGGGTGATGCGGCTGGTGGCAGGTATCGCAAACGATTCCACCCGCGTGATCGGCGGTAATGACCTGCGGAAATCCCTTCGGTTTAGCGGCGTTTGCCTCGTGACAACTCGTGCATAGCACCGCGACATCTGGTTTGGAGGGCTTGACTGAGGTCGGATCATCCGCGTGATTCGCCAGTGGTCCGTGACAGGTCTCGCAATGCAGGACTACGTGTTTGCCCAGTTTTTTCTGGTCCACGATATCCACGTGACAGCCTTCGCACACCTCGTGTCCGGCATATGCGATCGGCCGGGCCGCGGCCTCCGCGACGGCAGCGCCACGGTAATGGCCGTACTGTCCGAAGCTACGAGGCACAACCATCGCGCGTAGGATGACAAATCCCACCAGCGCAAGTGCCATCAATATAGCCAGCCTTAGGAGGTGCTCAATGTCCTTGAACAAGTTCGTGTCCCTGCGCCCAGTTTCGAACGCGATCCCGATAAAGATTGAACTGTGATCTAGTGGGATACTTGTTTTTCGAACATAGCACTATGACCGAGATCACATGAGTTTGTGATTGATCATTCCGGCATTCGGTTTAGAACTCCCGCAACCAATAAAACGTCAGCTTCCGACGCGTAACAGGTCACCCAGATGTTTGATTCCCAGTCCTTCCGCTTCATGCATCAGCCTCTGCCATAGTTGCGCCGTGAGAAACGCGTCCGACAGCGCGTGGTGGAGATCCTGTATCGGAAGGTTGTAATAGCTTGCTAGCGATAGAAGATCGACTTGGTCGTAACGATGTCCGAGGTCTTCGCTAAATCGCCCATGCCGCAGGATCCAGCGATGCACCTTGGCTGTATCGATCGCGGGATTTTCCAGCTCATGTCCGTGTCCGCCCAACTCTTTCTGCAATGCGTGCACATCTAGCCCAACAAAGTGTCCCACCAGCACCGCGCCTTTCGCGAACTTTTTCAAATCCAGTAGCGCTTGCTTTGGATCTTCGGCTCGTTCTACGTCCGCCGGCCGAAGTCGGTGGATCAGCACCGTCTCCTCGGGTATTGCCACTCCTGGATTGACTTCACGATAGAACTGCTCGGCGAGCAGAATTCTCGCGCCCTCCATCACTACCGCTCCAATGGAAAGCACCCGGTTCGAGCGCTTGTCGAGTGAAGTGAGTTCGGTATCGAGCACTACGTAGCGCTGCGAGCGCACCGGCGTCTTCGCGGACAATCCCTCGATCCCACGCAATCGATCGAACCGGAAGGGCCACACTTCAGGGCTCCAGTTGCGGCCATACCGCGGATTCGAAACGATCGATGATCGCAGATTGCGCCCGCGCGCTCGCGTGAAAAGCTTCTTTCAGCAAGCTTCGTTGCAAATGATTCAAGCTTCCCGGTCGCACATAATTCCCTGTCGGCTGTCCATCGCGAAGCCTCTGCAGTTGTATCTCGACCCGCAACAGGGTCAAAAACTCAAACGCTTCCTGCAAATCCCGCAGCAGTGCCTCCGTCAGCGAACCATCCGGCTTCAACGCCGCGAGTCGATCCAAGGTGTTGGTGTCGCGTATCCCCTGGTCCAACGCATACAACCGCGCGGCGTTCACGATCGGTCCCGTACCGTACCACTTGATATCAAGTTCATCTTTGTGCTCGCCTCCGCGCTCTACAACAAACGTCCGGAAGAATCCCAGCGGCGGCTTGTGGTTGATGGAGATTTTCGCCAGCACCGACTTAAATAGACTCGCTCCTTCCAGTAGATCGCGATTGTGCGCCGCGAGGTCTTCATAGAGCGACGCGTCTCCCGCCACTGGACGCATATCGAAGAACAGCAGCGCATCTTCCGTCGAGCGCCGGTCCCCGTTACCGATCCACGTACTGAAGCTTTCCCTCCACCCCGACAAACTTCGGCGCCAACGCGGGTTGGTCGCCATGAAATCTCCAGGGCAGAGTGGGTACCCGCATTGTAGAAGCGCATCCTGCACAAACTTCGTGAGCCGCGCAAAATACTCTTCCGTCACCTGATAATCTGCCCCGTCAACATCGGCATAAATGATGGCGTTGTCCTGGTCGGTCTTGAAAGTCTGTTCGCGCCTGCCCTCGCTCCCCAGCACAACCCAGCAGTATGAAACCGGCGCAGGACCGAGGTTGTTCTCTGCCAACTCCAGAATTCTCGCGACGACATGATCATTCATCTCTGCGACCACACGCGTGATATGGCTCGCTTTCGCGCCTTCCCGCAGCAAAAGCGGTAGCAATCCAGAAACACGTTGCTGCGCCTGAGCCAGACCTTCCACCGACTGCTGTTCCTCAATGTGTCGCACCAGGTTCAATGGAGACTTCCCCTGCAAAAGCATCAGGTCGTGACTGTTCAGAACTCCCTTTGGAATCCCCTCCTCCGTCACTAGTACATGATGGATGTTGTAACGCAGCATGCAAAGCAGGACCTGAAACACTCTCTCCGATCCATCCACGGTGATGACCGGAGCACTCATGATCCCGCTGATTGGTCGATCGAGCGGTAACGCCTTGCTCACTACTTTGCTGGTGAAATCGCGGTCGGTAACAATTCCCAGCGCTCTTCCTGCTTCATCGACTACGCATAAACAATCCGTCCTCGATGTTGTCGCCATTTGCGCAGCCTCCTGGATCGACATCTTCTGATCGCAGATCAACAGCGGTGACTGAATTACATCGCGGGCAGGAATCGAATACAGCAGGCGCTCCGAATCGCCCATTAGGTTCGTCTGCGCTCGCAGTTCCTTCAGACTGCGGTCCATGTAGCGGAAGAGCGAAGTCCGCAGCAGGTAATCCGCAACCTCGGTGTAGCGCGACAGGACGTCTTCCATCTCGGCCGCGGGAACCGTGTAGCACAACGTGTCTTCCATCGCGATCACATCGAGCCGCGCCGAATCCCGGCCCATAAACGAAAGCACACCGAAGATCTCGCCTTCACTCCGCATGTCGAGCGCAAGTTGCTTGCCGACTTGCGTCCGCAATGCAAGCTGCACGCCGCCTTTATGGATCACATATAGTGCGCGTGCCGCAGGAGCGCCCGCACTCAGGATGACCGTATTCTTGGGAAAGTATTCCAGCGACATGGTGCGCGCCAGCGATTGCAACTCGCCGACTGGCAGGAATTGAAAAGGCGGAACGTTCTTCAGAAATGCAACCACGCTCTCGGTGACCACCGAATTTTCCGGAGAATGGGACGAGGCCATCCGCTCACCTGCCCTTCGAGGAACTCAGTGCTACGCGCTCACATCGATGGAAGTTGCTCAATGCGAGTGTAGTGTAGCGCCTCTCCGGCTGCGCGCGGTCTTGATTACAAGCGGCCTCCAAAAACAAAGTGCGCCGAATTGAATCGGCGCACCTGGAACAACGAAACTGCTCTCACGCAATCACCGCGTCTACCAAGTTGTGACAAGCGTATTCACGTTCACGGACCCCAAACCGGTTGCGCGATCATACCCCGTTGTAGCCGCGAAGCCTGTCACACCCGGCACCGTGTTGCTGCCAGTCTTCGTGTCATGAAACACCGCGGTTCCGCCACTGTTGTACTGCGCTTTGCCGAGAGCATAGAAGCGAACGTTCGCATTTCCCTGGCGGGCGCCTTTTTTCTCCACTACCAGCGCCATGATACTCGCGAAGGAAGGAGAAGCCGCCGAGGTTCCGCCCACCGAGGATAGGCCGCCTCCTTGCACGATCAGATATCCGTCATGGCCGGCCGCCGCCAAAGAAACATCCGGCACATCCCGTTTCCCATCTGCCGGCACTCCCACCAAAGACTGCCAAACCGGCTTCGCATAGATTGTGCTCTTTCCTCCGCCCGATGACCACAACCCGGAACCGCCGCTCACACTTCCGCTTTCGTTCCACACTTTTTCCGGAATGTAGCCTTTGGCTGAGGTGTAAGTTGGCGTATTCGTCGCATTCCAGTACTTGCTCGGGTTGGACGTGTCGCTGAACTGGGTGCCTCCCACTGCGACGTTGTACGGCGTCGACGCTAGCCCATTGACTGCCTGGACGGTTCCTTTCTTCGCTCCGCCCGTCTCGCACCCGGCAGCACCGCTATCATCCGAAGAAATAAACGCTGTAATTCCCTGCGTCGCTGCTTGCGACCATAGGTTTTTGTAGAATGCATTTTCCGCAGTGCCCATGTTCTTTTCGCACTGACCAAAGCTAGTGCTCATGACCGGAGCCAGGTTGTGGCTCACGATGTACTGTGCAGAGAGATCCACGCCATCCGTGGTACTCGTCGACTTCGAAACCACAAACTTGGTCGTGGCGTTCTTTGCAATCGCTCCCGACCATTCCACGTCGAGATCGGCTTCCGTTTCCTCCCCACCACCGAGGTCTCCTGGAGCCGTGCCATTGTGGACAATGGTCGGAGTTTTCGCCGGCAAGCCAAAGGCGCTTCGAAACAATTTCACATCCGCAGTCTTGATATCGGTGCGCCCCACGATGGCGATTGTCTGCCCCGTACCGTTTATCGAAGCGCTGTACAACGGCTTAACGTTGTAAATCGTTTGCGAATCTCCCGGCGACAAATAATGCGAGCTGCCGTTCGTCCATTGCGGATTCGTCGCGTCCGCGCTCACCTGCTCAACGTGTGTGGTCATCGGATGCTTGTAGAAATCATGCAGGGTTAATACGCCGTGCACGATGTCGCTGATTGCCGCGGGAATACTCGGCTCCGCACTGTTCGCATGATGCAGTTTGCCCCCAACCAGGTAATCGTCGATTTGCGTCTGGAATGCGTTCTCGACCTGGTCCACGCTGCCGGAGAAGTTGATCCAGCCCCGTCCGGGCGCGACCTCCTCAATCCGGAAGCCATGCGACTCCAACCATCCTGTCACCGCGGCAAGATCGCCGTCGCTGACTCCAAAGCGCCGCCCGAACTGCTCGGGTGTCAGCCATTTGTGAAACTGCGGGGAACGGGGGTCGTGTTGCGCCGTAAGCAACGCTTCTAACTTTGCATCGCCTCCTGCGCGGCGTCCCAGTACCAGCACCATGCGTTCCATCGGCAGCGCACGCGAGGCGGGAGCGACTCTGAGTTCCGGCCGCGCCAGCGGATGAACATTACCAGTTAGTCGAACTCGCGCGGATTCGTCGATCGTTCGTGTTGAATTCGCGGAGGGCGAACCTGCAAAAGCGACAGTTGTGAGCAAGCCTGTGGCACACAGGCTGAAGAGTCTGTTGCGGCGGCGGGACATCGGCGTTCTCCTTCGGGGGAAGGGCTTCTGCGTTCAGGCAAAAGGCAAAGATATGAGTTGTGTGGGGGGGGCGGTTGTGGAAATCTTCCGCCCTTGGAGAGGCGCGGACGGATGAATCGTAACCTCAGATGTTCACGACTGCAAAAGAAATAGCCGCTGCCGCTGGGAAATCGCTACTTAATCCTTTGGAAGTACAGTGTTCGGCCAGCATGGCGTCGACTCTCCCCCAGAATCGCGCCCCAGCGAAGTCACCGGGCATCTTCTCTCGACCTTATCGCCATCCGAGCCATGTCTTCGTAGCTAATCCTAGTTTGCAAAGAGATGGGCCATTCTTTCTGTTGTACCTTTCCCTGATTGACAGTATCTCGCGACCCGCTATCATAGGTTCGCTAGTCGAGCGGTCTCAACCGCACCAGCAAGGCATCCCACTTCCAGAGTAGAAGTGGACAACGCGGCCACCGCGTTCCACCCCTTTGTTTCACACGAATCCTCAGGAGACCCCTATGCACCGACGTATTCTGTTGGTCGCCCTTCTCTGCCTTTGTGCTCTTCCCCTCTTCGCTCAATCGTCCACCCAGGCCCGCATCCACTATTACCGTCCCGACAGCCAATACGCCGGCTGGGGTCTTCATGCGTGGAACAACACCACCGACAACGTCACGTGGACCTCGCCCATCCAATCGGATGGCAGCGATAGCTACGGAATCTATTTCGACGTCGATCTCGCGGATTCCACCACCGACTTGGGTTTTATCATCCACAAGGGCGATACCAAGGATCCCGGTCCTGACATGTACATGCACGTCACTCAGGGCCGAAACGCCTGGATCATCTCTGGCGATTCCACCATTTACTACACCCAACCGACCAAGCAGCAGTTGCTCTCCGCCAACTTCCATCGCCTGCAGGCCTATTGGATCGACCGCACCACCGTCGCGATCCAATCCGCTTACTTCGCCAGCGGCGATACGGTTCGTCTTCACTCTGATTGGGCCGCACAACTCGCCATCAGCGATACCGGGCTGACTGGCGGTCAGAGCACGGTCCTCACGCCGAACGCCGGCGGACTCACGCCCGCGCAGCTTGCAAAGTTCCCGCAACTCCAAGGCTATGTCGCTTTCACGATCCCCAATCCCAGAACCTTTAACTACTCCTGGGATGTAAAAGGACAGCTCGCCGTCTCCGTCGTCAACAGCTCCGGCAATCTCAGTTACGCCACCAGCGTGCAGGATGCCGGCGTGCTCGACGATCTTTATTACTATGCTGGCGCACTCGGCCCACACTTCCAGGGCGCTGTCCCTCGCGTGAGCGTCTGGGCACCGACGGCGCAATCGGTCTCGATTCAACTCTTCGCGACCTCCACGCAATCGGCTCCCACCCAAGTTCTCCCGATGACCGAATCCAACGGCGTCTGGAGCATCCAGGGCAAGCCGCAGTGGCGCAACCAGTACTACCTCTTTGACGTTCACGTCTACACGCCGTTCACCTTCCAAGTCGTAGACAACATCGTCACCGATCCATGGTCGCTCGGTTTGTCGCTCAACAGCGCCCGCAGCCAGATCCTCGACCTCAACGACCCCGCCACCAAGCCGCAAGGTTGGGACAGCACTCCCTCGCCACATCTCGCCAGCTGGAACGACCTCAGCATCTACGAACTGCACATCCGCGACTTCAGCATCACCGACAACTCCGTTCCCGTCGCGCAGCGTGGAACGTACCTTGCCTTCACCAACACCAATTCCAACGGTATGCAACATCTCCGTAACCTCGCACAAGCGGGACTGCGCGCCGTGCACCTTCTGCCTAACTTTGACTTCGCCACCATCAACGAAGATAAGTCCACATGGAAGACCACGCCGGATCTGAGCGCCGATGCTCCAGACTCCGATCAGCAACAAGCCGCTGTCACCGCCATCCAAAGTCAGGACGGCTTCAACTGGGGCTACGATCCGCTGCACTACATCACTCCAGAAGGCAGCTACGCCGTCAACGCCGACAACCGCACCCGCGAATACCGCAGCATGGTCGAATCCCTGCACCGCAACGGCCTGCGCGTGATTCAGGACGTCGTCTTCAATCACACCAGCAGCTACGGGCAAAATCCGAACTCTGTGCTCGACGAGATCGTGCCCGACTACTACTACCGTCTCGACGCCAACGGCTCCAACTACACGGCCAGTTGCTGCGCCGACACTGCCAGTGAACATCGCATGATGGAAAAGCTGATGATCGATGCCGTCACGACCTTCGCCCAGCAGTACAAAGTCGATGGCTTCCGATTCGACATCATGTCGTTCCACATGGTCTCCAACCTCCAACACATTCGTCAGGCGCTCAACCAGCTCACCGTCGCCAATGACGGGGTCGACGGTCGCAGGGTTTATCTCTACGGCGAAGGCTGGAACTTCGGCGAAACCGCCAACAGCGCACTCGGCGTAAACGCGATCCAGTCGAACCTCTACGGCACCGGCATCGGCTCGTTCAACGATCGCACTCGCGATGGCATCCGCGGTGGCGGCCCGTTCAACGATGTCCGCGAGCAAGGCTTTGCCACCGGGTTGTTCACCGATCCCAACCCAGCGTTCTCGATCGGCGACACCAATACTCAGAAAGCGAAATTGCTTCAGGAATCTGACTGGATCCGCGTCGGTCTCACCGGCAACCTGCGTGACTTCACCTTCACCGATCGCAATGGAAACGTTGTCAACGGCGCTGGTGTTGATTACAACGGACAGCCCACCGGCTACACCGCTACGCCGATCGAAGACATCAGCTACGATTCCGTCCACGACAACCAGACCCTCTTCGATGCCGTGCAGTTGAAGTCCAATCTCACCGACTCCATCCATGACCGCACTCGCCGCCAGAACCTGGCGAACAGCATCCTCCTGCTTGGACAAGGCATTCCCTTCTTCCACGCCGGGGACGACATACTGCGTTCGAAGTCGGGCGACAACAACAGCTACGACTCCGGCGATTGGTTCAACAAGATCGACTGGACCATGCAGACCAACAACTGGGGCGTCGGTCTCCCCATCGCCAGCCAAAATAACTGGCAGTGGAGTGATTTGCAGCCTCTGCTTGGCGATCCTGCGCTCATGGCACAGCCATCGGACATCAAGCGGGCCAACGATCACTTCCGCGAGATGCTGCGCATTCGTTACAGCTCACCGCTCTTCCGCATGAGCACCGAACCGCAGATCCAGTCGAACCTTCGCTTCTTGAACGTCGGGCCGGATCAAATCCCCGGCGTCATTGTGATGATCCTCGGCAGCCGACATGAGCAAATCGTCGCGGTCTTCAACGGCAGCAACCAGTCGCAGACCATCAGCGACCCATCGCTGAAAAACCTCAACCTGCAACTCCACTGGATACTGCAAAACTCCACTGACCCAATCGTGAAGCAGTCCACCTACAACAATTCCGGCAGCGTTGCCGTCCCGCCGTTAACCACAGCGGTCTTCACCGACCACTGACTGAAACGGCGATCAACTCGCCATCATCGCGGTAAGTAAGTCAGGGAGCGCATATCGCGCTCCCTGTTTTCATCTATAAGTCGCAACGCGTGACGCGCCCGCATAACTTCTAGTAAAATCCGCGAATCCGTAAATCTGTAACACTTGTACCGCGAAGCTGTCGCCGTGAACGCAGCTCTCTGACAAGGGAAATCTCGCATGAGTCCATCGAAAGTGATCGCCTTCTTTCCAGAGGCGGCGTATGGCCCGGCTCTCAACTCCGTCGGTATCGCCCAGGCCTGCAAGGCCCTCGGCCATGAACCGGTCTTCCTTACCGCCCCGGACATGGCTGGCGTTTACGCCGGCTACGGATTCCCCGAGCACATCGTCAACATGGCTCCGCCCATGGCTGCCGAAGATGTCGCCCAATACTGGCAGAACTTCATCAACGGCCACATTCCCAACTTCGATAAATCTCCCTACGACCAGATCGACAACTATGTGCGCGACTGTTGGGACGCTATCGTCGATACCGCTGTCTGGGCGCAGAAATATCTCCCCGCCGTTCTCGACAAGGTGAGACCCGACCTCGTCTGCGTCGACAACGTGATTCTCTTTCCCGCGATCAAGCAATACGGCAAGCCGTGGGTGCGCATCATCTCCTGCAGTGAAAACGAAATTCCCGATCCGCAGATTCCCCCGCACCTCTCCGGCTGTGGCGAAAAAGACCAGAAGTGCTTCCGTGCCTACGAAGATCGTTTCAACGAAGTAATCCGCCCCATCCACGATCGCTTCAACACATTCCTCTCTCAACACGGCGAAGCGCCCTATCCCGTCGGCCAGTTCTTCGAAGCATCACCGTTCCTCAACCTGCTGCTCTATCCCGAGGCCGTAAAGTTCCAACGCAGTGCTCCGTTGGATCCCGCACACTTTCAATATCTCGAAGGATGTGTCCGCCAAGAGCAGGCTTACCGCATCCCTGCTTTTGCCAGCAATACCGACAAGCCCCTTGTCTACGTGAGCTTCGGCTCGCTCGGCTGCGGCGATACCAAGACCCTGCAGCGCCTCATTGATGCCATCGGTCAACTCCCGGTCCGCGCGTTGGTGAATGTCGGCGCAAATCTCGACGCTTACTCGAACGTCCCAGAGAATGTAATTCTCGACAAGTGGTTCCCGCAGCCCTCGGTCATTCCTCAAGTTGACGCTGTCATTCACCACGGTGGCAACAACACCTTCACCGAGTGTCTGTACTTCGACAAGCCGTCGATCATCATGCCTTACGTTTGGGACGGCCACGACAACGCCACCCGCGTCCACGAAACCGGCCACGGCATCAAGATGCATCGCAATCACTGGACTCTTGACGATCTCTCGCGCAATCTGAACACGATCCTCACCGATGGCGCAATGAAGCAGCTCCTCGCGCAAACTTCGGCCCAAATGCATCGCGAACCCGGCCCCGCCAAAGCAGCACGCCTGCTCGATGGCCTGTTGCATAAACATTCCGCATGAACACGCGATCCCACGAAACCCTCATGAAAATAAATTTCGACTCCTCAGCCCCGCACATCTATCCCGCCATGCAGTGGAAAGTCGCAACCGGCGAAAAACCTCTGGTGCTCTATCGCGACACCGGTATCGAGGTAGGAATTCGCCAATGGTCCGCCGCTTCCACTTTCCATTCCGAACGCGACACTCTCTGCTACTTCCAGCGAGGCTCCGCGACTTTCTATCGCGACAATGGCGAAATTATCGCCGTCGCGCCCGGGACACTCGTGCACTTCAAGCAGGAATGGCAAGGAACGATTGACGTCTCCGATCCCCTCGAAGCCAGCTATGTCGTATGCAATGGCGGTCCCTCGGCAGTCACACCCGTCTTGCGTGACGTCCTCACCGCCACTCCCTTAAAAGATTGGGGAGCCATCCCGACCCTGCTCGAAGGCACTTCAACCACCGCCGGCATTCTCTTAAGCCGCGAACCCAGCGGTCGCGCTGAATCCGGCATCTGGGCCTGCACCCCCGGCACCTGGTTGTGCGAAGTCACCGCCGACGAGTACTGCCACTTTCTCGATGGCTCCTGCACCTACACCCACGAGAGCGGTGAACGCATCGACATCGAACCCGATACTCTCGCCTTCTTCCCCAAAGGATGGAAGGGCCCCTGCGAAGTTCGCCGCACCATGCGCAAGGTCTACATGATTCGTTGAAGCTGTCAGAAAAAAAGTGTTGGTATCCCTATCCCGATAACGTCTTCGATTCCGGCCCAATGAAATTCGCAAAAGAAAGAAAGTGACTGACATGCGAATCCTGATTCTTGGTGGTGCAGGCTTAATGAGTGCGGGAACCGCCCGCGACCTTCTCTCGAATCTTTCCTCCGGTGTCACTAAAGTCATCGCCGCCGACACCAACCCCGAACGACTCGAGGCTTTGAAGAAATCCCTGCCCGACCCTCGTCTCGAAACTGCCGTCTTCGATGTCACCGATCGTCACGCACTCCTCGCGCTCCTGGCGAATTGCGATCTCTGCATCAACGGCGTACCCACCTTCGCGGGATTTCAGATGGCGATCTTCGACGCCTGTCTCGAAGCCAAGCGTCCCTACGTCGACTACGGCGGCATGGGCGTTTACACCGTGAAGCAGAAAGCCGAGCACGCAAAATGGAAAGCCGCTGGCGCGACGGCTGTCATCGGTCTCGGTTCGGACCCCGGCCTCTCCAATATCATCTGCCGCGCCGTGGCGGATCGTCTCGATCAGGTCGATCGCATCAACCTCTACTGGGCTGCCACCAAGATCGGTCCCGAAAGCCCCATCCTCGTTCCGCCCTACAGCCTGTCCACCGTACTTGCCGAGTACGCCAACTCCAGCAAACAATTTCTCAACGGCAAGTTACAAGACGTCCCCGCCCAGGCCGGCGTCGAAACGATCAACCTCCCTGAGCCTTGGGGACGCACCACCTTCATCCACTCGCAACACTCCGAGCCTTTGACCGTGCCTTTCTCCGAAGGCATCGCCGAAAAAGGCATCCGCGAATTTACCTGGAAGTTGTCGTTACCTGAGCGCGACCACGAAGCCTGGGTAGGCCTTGCAAAAGCCGGCTTCGGAGCCACCGATGAACCCGTCACCGTCAAGGGCGGCACAGTTCTTCCGCTCGACGTTCTACAAGCCGTAATCAATCGCAACATAGCGACGAACGGCAACCGCATTCCTGCAACCGAGAGTCACGAGATCCACTTCGCCATCTGCCGCGGTGTCCGCAATGGGAACCCCTGCACCGTCACCTGCCGCGTCATTGGCCATCCCCACCCGCTCTACGACGATTACGCGGACGCCGGGACTTCCATGAATATGTCCATTGGTGTGCAGCAGATTCTGCGCAATCCGTTACGCGCAGGCGTGTGGGCCGCGGAAGAATATTTCCAGGCAGACGCTTTCTTCGCCGAATTGCGCAAGCGTCATTTTGCAATTGAAATTGAAACGCAGACCGTCGAACGACTCTAACGTCACGACGCGAGGAGCACGCTCGCCGTCAGCGCAAGCACGATCCCTACGCCCTCTCTCAACGAGATTTTTTCACGCAGAAAAATCACGCTGAGCAGGATGGTCACCACCGGGTACAACGCCGAGAGCGTAACCACGGTGGACGCCTTCCCCTGTTCCAATGCGGCGAAGAACGTCAGGAAGCCAATAAAGGTAAAGAACCCAGCTGCTACCGACCAACTGAAACCCGGCACCGACCACTCGATCCGAAACCGCTCCACGCAAAGCACCACCAGCGCAAAAGCCAGCACCCCCACCGATTGAAAGATCAATACCTGCCTGGGCTTCGAGTGTGCGGAAGCAAACTTACTGAATACACCCCATACGCCCCACATCAAGATCGTCATCAATGCATACAGATACCAGGTCTTCACGGCTTCTCCCTTGTCGAGCTATCGTTCCTCAAACGCAACCCTCCGCCGGCACACCTGTGCGCTCTCCAGCGACGATGTCCAAAACAATTACTAAATGAAGGGTGAGCGCTATGATACGTGCGCTCCGATGGAAGTCAAGGCGATGCCCCGATCGAACGTTGCCCAATAACCGCGCTTCACTGCACAGTCACATACTCCGTGACCGGACATTTTACTCCCTCCGCATGCACTACCCTAAACGTCAATCGACGCGGGCTTCTGTTGATGAGCCCCCCGTTTTTGATCCACTCATA
>PLWX01000095.1 GCA_003151155.1 Acidobacteriaceae bacterium | reverse complement strand
CCAATGCTCAGCGCGAGCATCTCCTCTTCCGACTGGTATCCCAGCATCGCGATCAGAGCCGGGTTCACCGCGAGGAAATTGCCTTCCACCGTCGACCGGTAAATCCCATACACCGCGCTTTGGACCAGCGAGCGATAACGCGCTTCCGATTGACGTAGTTGATCTTCGCTGCGCTTATGTTCGATCGCCGTCGCGACGTGCTGCGACACGAAAGTCAGGATGTCCTTTTCCGTATGCCGGTACCGGATGTTCTCACGATAAGTCTGCACCACCAGCACGCCAATCGCTTTGTCGCTGATCATCAGCGGTACTCCTAGCCAGTCCAGCGAGGGAGCGCCGATCGCTTCAACCTCTCCGCGCGCAATCAGGTCTTCGAACACCGAAGGCGTTGCCAGCAGCGGCTGTCCGGTACGCAACACGTATTCCGTCAACCCTTTGCCCAGCATTTTGCGTTGCGGGGTTGGATCTTCTTCATCCACGAAATACGGGAAGCTCAACATCGCGTTCTTCTCGTCGTAAAGCGCAATGTAGAAATTCTCTGCGTGCATGAGATCCGCGACGATGCGATGAATAAACCTATAAAGCGCATCCAGTTCGCCCGCCGCACTCGTCTCTTCCGCGATCCGGTACAAAGCTGACTGCAGTTGTTCCGCTTTCTTACGCTCCGTGATGTCCACGGCCGTCGCCACGATCGCCGCCCGGCGCTCAAACTCAATGCGGTTGGAACTGAAGTCCAGCCAACGCTCTTCGCCCGAACGGGTTTTAATCTTGAATTCGAATCGGGTGGGCTCGGAGGATCCACTCAACTGTGCCGCCACACGCTGCCGCGTCCACGCCCGCGCATCGGCATCCACCAGCGACCACGCATCGTCCAACGCCAGCAACTCACGCCGCGAATAGCCGAAGATCGCTTCCGTCGCTGCGTTCACATAAAGGAAACGAGCTCCGTCGTAAATAAAGATCGCCTGGACCGCCGTCTCTGCCAGCCCGCGAAACTTGTTCTCGCTTTCCCGGATCGCTTCCTGGTTCCTGCGATGCTCCACCGCGTTCGCAATCTGCTGCGAAACGAAAGTCAGAATTTCTTTCTCATGCTCGCCGTAACGCACATTTTCTCGATACGACTGCACTACGAGAGTTCCGAACGTGTGGTCACCCTTTTTGAGCGGCACCCCCATCCAGTCGAGCGAAGGTGACCCTGCGCGCTCCAGTTCCCCGCGCCGCACAATCTCATCCAGCACATCGGGTGTGGCCAACAGCGGTTTGCCCGTACGCAGAACGTACTCCGTCAACCCTTTGCCAAAACGATGCGGCGGGAACTGTGGATCCTTCTCATCCACAAAGTACGGAAAACTGACCATATCGGTCACCGGATCGTGGAAGGCAATGTAGCAATTCTTTGCGAACATCAACTCCTGCAGAATGCCGTGGATCGCTTTGTAGAGTTCCTGTAGATCGAGCGCCGAACTCGCCTTATCTGCAATCCGGTACAGAGCTGACTGTAGGCGCTCCGTTTGCTTCTGCTCCGTGATCTCACGGTAGATGGTGTACAGGCCGGCTTCGCCACTTGCGGTCGGAATCGGTCGCACCAGAACCGAGACTTCAATCGTCGTGCCGTCTTTCCGCCGGCGTGTTCCTTCGGTGCCGACCGTCTCCCCGCTCAACGCACGGCGCAGAAAATCGTATTCCCCCATCGCTGGTTGAGATTCGCCAATCAATTCGCGAATATCGCGTCCCACCGAATCTTCCGGCGTGTACCCAAATATGTTTACGAACTCGCGGTTCACGCGTTCCACCCGCAAGTCGCCACGCAAAATCGCGATCGCCTCAGGCGCATTCTCGAACAACTGCTCGAGATGCGACTTCTGCAGTTGCAGTTTCCGCTCGTCTTCTTTGATTTGGGTGATGTCGATCAGCGTGCCTTCGAGCGAGTCTTCCCCACTCTCCGGATCCTGCACCAGCATTACGTTTTCCAGCAGCCACCGCCTGCTGCCATCTCGATGGCGAATCTGGGTTTGCAGATTGCGTAACGTAGGCTGTTGTTTCAGGGTCTGAAGAAGCTTTTCTCGGTCCGCCGCATCGAAGTAAAACTGTTGCGCGGCACACTGCAAGAATTCATCGAGTTTCTCGAACCCGAAGAGTTGTGCGCAGGCCTGATTGCAACTTTTGAAGCGCCCGTCCAGCGTAGTCCGAAACATCGCGACCGGCGCATTTTCGAAAAAGAAGCGGAAACGATCCTCGCCGCTCGTCGCTTCAGCAGTTCGGCCGGGGCGATTCGCTCGCCGTTGCATGTCGGATTGGTGGGCCATCGTTCGTCTATTGCTCGGCTGATAACCGACTTTCTACGAACAATATCTCTTATGCCAATCACTTGCAAACGTTTGACGGCTTTTCCACGGGTACTACAGTCACATGGCCCGTATCTCCCGAGGTAACGGCATAAGTTGGCCGACCGGCCCAAAAACGTCGCCCCGCTTTCGAGTTTTATAACCACTTTAGGGACATTTCTGACGGCAAAGTAAGGCGGAGCTTATTCTTCGGCAGGGATATCGAAGTTCACCAGTTCACCACGAAAGCCCTTCGTCTTGATCGCTCCGAATAGAATGCCCGCCGACATCCAAATGGCGCCGCCAATCATCGCCCACTTACTCAGGTTCAGCCAGAGGCCGAAACAGATCAGAAAACCGAGCAGCGGCGGCACCAGGTGCGTGATTTGTTTTTTCTCGGCGCGTACGAAGTAGCGCAGGAAAGCCGCCAGGTTCACACCCATGAATGCGATCAGAGCTCCGAAGTTCAACATCTCAGCCCCGAGGTCATAGCTCAATACAAACGTCCCGGCCAGTGCGATCACCGCCACAAAGATCACGTTGTTCCGCGGCACGTGATTTTTCGGATCGAGGGCTCCAAAGAATGATTTCGGGAGTGCATTACTGCGTCCCATTCCATAGAGCAATCGAGCCGCGCCAAGTTGCGCCCCCATCCCTGATCCAAAATTCGCAACAAACAACGTCCCGCCAACAATCGCGAACAGCGGCGCCCACGTTCTCGCCGTAACGTAAACGTACGCTTGGTCAACGTTGGGGAACGGTTGTGTCGCCGGCCAGATCAACTGCGCCACATAGACCTCGATGGCTGACAGAATGCCGATCGCCAGGCACGTGTACACCGTCGCCAGCAGAATATTGCGTCGCGGATTCTCTACCTCTTCCGACAGGGTCGAAATACCGTCGAACCCGATATACGTAAGCACCGCGACCGATGTACATGCGAAGAGTGCTTTCCAGCTGAACGTCGTCGCGTCATAAAACGGGCGCAGGAAGAAGTTTGGATCGGAGTGCGGATGGCCGAAAATGTATCGCCACGCTGCCGCCAGCACGATAATGATCACCACTCCCATACCTAACGCCAGGCCGGCATTCACCCGTGCCGACGTCTTCACTCCTCGCAGATTGAGCAGCGTGAAGATCGCGACGAACACAATCTTCCAGATCCACGGCTGCACCCGTCCACCCGTGAAGCCCGCCGCGATTCCCGAGCACCAGATGAGGCAGATCAACGGATTCAGCATGTAGTCCATCACCATGCTCCAGCCCGTGATAAACCCCAGCGAAGGATGGATCTCCTGCGCAACATAGGTAAACGCCGACCCCGCGCTTGGATATGCCCGCGCCATGCGTCCGTAGCTGATGCCGGTAAACAGCATCGCTACCATCGCGATCAGGATGGCGGTGACGACGTGCCCGCGCCCCTTCTCGCTCAACACGCCAAAGACCGACATCGGTGCCACCGGCTGAATGACGATCACGCCGTAGAGAATCAAATCCCAAAGCCCAAGCGTGCGCTTCAGGGTAGCGGTCTGCGGATTGCTTGCGGCAACACTGCTCTTAGGATCCACTCTGTGTCCTTATGGCGTCCGAGTATACCGAATCATCCGTCAGCGGAACATTGAAACGTTTTAAATGAGGACAGGGCTGAGACTCTCCCTTGCCAAAACGCCAAAGGAAGTGGGACGCCATCGATCAACAAAGCCCGCAGTTCATTCCCGCGATCGATCTCAATCTTTCCGAGAATTGGGAATTCAACTTCGGAGCAGGCGTAGGCGTCACCCGGTAAACCGATCACATGATTGTGAAATGATTCTTGGCCGCCGTCTCACATGGGGAAGCCCCTCAAAGGATTCGACCGGCGGTATCGTGCCCCCAAAACTTCTACCGACGTCCGGACAGTAATTCGATTGCGGCTTAAGATTCGCTGCGGTACTCAATCCCGTATTCTTTTAGTTTCTGATAAAGCGTACTCTTCGGTATATTCAGCCGCTTCGCGACCTCTACCACTTTCCCACTGCACTGCTGCAGCATCCAAGCAATGTATTTTCGCTCCATCTGTTCGAGCGTTAGTTCACCCTCATTCGGCCAACCCGCTCCAACCTCTCCTTGCGTCTCAAAAAGCAGGTCTCGCCGCCCAAGCTCGCGCGAGCCACTCAAAAGCACCGCCCGCTCAATCACATTTCTCATCTCGCGAATGTTTCCCGGCCACGTGTAGTGGCGCATAGCCTCCAGTGCCTCACCCTTGAACGTCACCCCAGGACGTCCCATCTCGACTATGGTCGATTGCAAAATCGTTTCCGCCAAGGCTGCAATGTCTTCTGCTCGCTCGCGAAGCGGCGGCACCGTGAGTAGGATCGTGCTGATTCGGAAATAGAGATCGCTGCGGAATTTCTTTTCGCGCACCAAACCGGCTAGTTCCTGGTGGGTCGCCGCCAGCAGGCGTACATCGACCTTACGATCGCGTACATCTCCTAATCGGCGAAACTGTTTGTCCTCCAGCACCTTCAAAAGCTTCGGCTGGATCTGCAGATCCAAGTCTCCAATTTCATCGAGGAAGATCGTCCCCCGGTGCGCCACCTCGAACAACCCCGTCTTGTTCGCCACCGCTCCCGTGAATGCGCCCTTCTCATGGCCGAAGAGTTCGGTCTCCAGCAACTCGCGCGACAGGCCCGCACAGTTCAAGTCCACAAACGCTTCCTCTGCTCGCCGCGAGTGTGCATGGATCCAACGCGCGAGTACCGTCTTACCGGTGCCGGTTTCGCCCTGGATGATGACGGGACTATCCGCTCCTATGACTCTGCGGGCTTGCTCTTCCAGCTTGCGGATTGCCGCGCTGCTGCCGAGAAAGGGATTGACTGCATCGCGTTCTTGTTTTGATCGACCAGCTAATTGTTTTTGGCGGTCCCTGCGCGCCTCAGCCGCGCGCTTGATCACCACCGCCAGGGCCGCCAGTTCCACTGGCTTTGTCAGGAACTGGTCCGCGCCCGCTTTCATCGCGTCCACTGCCAGATCGATACTGCCGAACGCAGTGAGGATAATCAGCGGAACAAATGGATCGCTTCGTTTGAAAT
This sequence comes from Acidobacteriaceae bacterium, assembly GCA_003151155.1. Lineage (GTDB taxonomy): Bacteria > Acidobacteriota > Terriglobia > Terriglobales > Acidobacteriaceae > Korobacter. The sequence goes on along the minus strand of PLWX01000095.1, from coordinate 9,583 downwards.
CACGCAGTAGGTCGAGCGCTGTTCCGTCCGGCAGATGATAGTCGAGCACCGCCACCGTCGGATGCTGCTCTGCAAAAACCCGGCGCGCCGCCTCGCAGGTTGAGGCTTCTACGACTTCGAATCCACATCCTTCCAGGTATTCGCGCACCGCCAGCCGCAGCGGCTCCTGGTCTTCTACCAAAAGTACCTTGTCTGCCAAACTCCCGCCTATCGAAGCTAGCTCGCTGTATTGCCAGCCTGCTCGCCAAGTACCTCTCGAATCTTAGCGGAGAGTGCATCAAGGTGGAAAGGTTTCTGTAAAAGGGTGCTACTCTCGTCAATCGCGGCATTCTCCAACACCGCCCCATCGCTGTATCCTGACATGTACATAATTCTTGTTTCCGGATGAATTTTATTAAGTTCCTGCGCGACCACGCGTCCACTGATTCCCGGCATCACTAAATCTGTAACCATCACATCGATCTTGCCTGAAAACTTCGACGCCGTTCCCAGCGCCTCTGCTCCGTCGCACGCCGATAGCACGTTGTATCCGCGTGCCTCCAGGAAATCCTTGACTGCTTGCCGCAAGACATCTTCATCTTCCACCAGAAGCACCACGATGTCCCGTGCATGCGTCGCTACTAGCCCTGTCCCGCCTGCTTCTTGCTGCGGTACCCTTGCATGGCGCGGGAAATACATATGAAAGACGCTGCCTTTACCCTGTTCGCTGTCGACGGAAATAAATCCGCCACTCTGTTTCACGATTCCGTAGACCGCAGCCAGCCCCAGTCCCGTTCCCTTCCCCATCCCCTTGGTGCTGAAGAATGGCTCAAAAAGATGTTCCAGGACTTCCTTACTCATTCCCGCACCTGAATCTTCCACCGAAAGCACCACATATCCACCGGGTGCCGGCGACTCTGGTCTCTGCGCAAGAAAGTTGTCGAACTCTGCGTTGCGAGATCGCACTGTGAAGGTCCCGCCCTCCGGCATCACGTCTCGAGCATTCACGGCCAGGTGCATCATCACCTGCTCGATCTGCCCGCGATCCGCGTAGACCATGCCCAGCCCTGCCCCGAGTTCGAGATTCAGTTGCACATCTTCACCCAGCACTCGACCCAGCAATTTCGCCATTTCCCGCAACAGCAAGTTCAGATCATGTACCTGGGGATCGAGTACCTGCTTGCGACTGAAGGCTAAAAGCTGTCGCGTCAAACTCGCGGCGCGCGCCGCGGCATTCAACACTTCCTGAGCCTTCCTGCGTAAAGGATCACCTTCGCCCATCACGTCAAGCATCAACTCGGTATAGCTTGTGATAACCATCAAAAGATTGTTGAAGTCGTGTGCCACGCCTCCCGCCAGGCGACCCACCGCTTCCATTTTCGATGCATTCCGGATCTGCTCTTCCAGGCTCCGTCGGCGCGTCAGATCACGAATCAGGATCATGTGAAGACCAGGCTGAATCTGGGTTACGCCTGAGAACTCCAATTCGCAACGCGTTCCATCGGGACGTAGAACGGTAATCTCTGCGCTCAGGCTCCCCGCGCGGAGCGCCTTTTCCCACAAAACTCTGGCATCGTCCCGGTACTCGACGAAAATCCCAACCTCTTGGCCAATCAGCTCTTCACGCGTCCGTCCTAAAATCTCGCACGCTGCATCATTGGCGTTCACGTACCGTGCATCTTCATTTGCGATCAGAATGCCATCGATGGATGCGTGGTAGATCGCCTCGTACACCGATGGATCGATAAACGTCGAGACGGTCGCGGCCGCTTTGCGCGGGGATGGCCCGGACTCACTCATACTTCGACCTCGCGCGCACCACCACCCCATCCTCAGCCGACCTGCGTTTCACCGAGATCATGGCTGCTAAGCATATCGGAAGAATCTGTCGCCGCATAAGAACTTTGCGGGTCCCCCCGCGAACCGAATTGTCCCAATTCCCGACTCTCATGGCCTCGCCCATCACGCCCTCGTCGCTGCCGAAATCTCATCGTGCCGAGCACTTGCAACCACCGCGGAATACCCGGTCGTGACCTGGTGAAACAGGCTGTTGATAAATTCGGCAAACTGCTCTCGTCCGTGCATGACTTGTTCAATCCGGCATCCCGCCTGCCCTGTCCGGTCCGACCAGATTACCGTTGCTTCCATCGCAATCTCGCGAGATCCGTCCGGTAATTCAAAACTGCACTGCAGCGGTCCCGCCTGGAGAGCATTTAATTCAGTCCGCATCCCAATCCCTTGCTCACTCACGTTGTTCACCAGCACTTCGAACTGGCGGCCATCCACCGTGATGCGCGCCGGAATCTCGACTGGATGCCGGTAATAACTCCTCCGCCCCAACATCATCAGACCCATCGCCAGTTGCAACGTCTTCCGTGCGTGCTCCACGGTCAACGGGTAAACCATCGCGAGATTGGCCCCTAATTCGAAAACACTCTGCACCGCGATCGCCTGATCATGTACATCGATTGCGATGGCATTACGACTCGACGGCGATTGCCGCAACGCGCGAAGAATGTTTCCCGTCGTCTCCGAGTGATCAACGATCAATCCGTCATAGCGATGACAGAACAACAACCGATGCACTTCTTCCGGATCTGTACAGATATGCAAATTCACGTCCATGGTGCCCGCGGCTTGTCGAACTAGTGACAGCGTCTGAGCGTTCCGCGGAACGAACAACACTTCAATGGTTAACCCAGCCATCCCTTTACCTCACCTGAATTGGGTCTGAAACACACCATCCCACCTGCAATCAAAGCAGTTCTTAGGCCAACCTGAAATACCCGCCATTTCGATTGTTTTGATTGTTTTAGGCGGTGTTATAGTTCCCTTCGTCTGGATTCTGGATGTGTCCGGTCTCAAGTACAGAACTTTTTCGTTCCCCGAACCGTAGTAATCTTAGAACCCAAGGGAGCTGCCTTTCGGCTTGTGGCGGCCCCGACTTGTGCTGTCCATCAACTTTTCACCTTGCTTGCCACAGCCACTTTTCACTTACGAGGAGATCGCATGCTACGTAAAGTAGCGGTTGCAATTCTGACGTTAGCTTGTGCTGCGCCCATCGTGGGCGCGCAAACCGTAGACGAAATCGTTGCCAAGAATATCGAGGCCCACGGCGGAGCCGCCAAACTCAAGGCCGTTCAAAGCATGAAGGCCACCGGCAAAATGGAGCTCGGCCCCGGCATGCAGGCCCCCATGGCCGCTTACGAAAAGCGTCCCAATGATTTCCGTTCTGACTTCACCTTCCAGGGCATGACGGGCGTTCAGGCTTACGACGGGCACGATGCCTGGCAAATCATGCCGTTTCAAGGCAAAAAAGATCCCGAATTGGTGTCTGCCGAAGAACGCGACGAAATGGCGGACAATGCCGATCTCGATGGTCCTCTCGTTGATTACGCGCAGAAGGGCCACAAGGTGGAGTTCCTCGGCAAAGATAAGTTGGAAGGTACCGACGTCTACAAGCTCAAGATCACGCTGAAAGACGGATCGATCCAAACCTGGTACATCGATACCGATTCCAATCTCGAAATCCGCAAGGACAGTGAGCGTGTCGTACGCGGCACACCCCATAAACAAACGCAAGTGATCGGCGACTACAAGGTAGTGGACGGAATTCCTGTCCCGTTCTCAATGGAGATGAGCGATGCCGATCATCCCGAGCAGAAAATGAAATTGACCTTGGATAAGGTCGAATTCAATGTTCCGGTTGACGCAACCATGTTCAAGATGCCGGCGAAGACCGAGTCGACAACCAAGGGCGCTGACGCCGCCGAACCTAAGCCGGCTACACCCGATCAAAAACCGCCGGCCGATACCCCGAAATCCGAAACCCCGAAACAGTAAGTTTTTAGCAGGAGCGGCCGCGTGCCGCTCCTTTGTTCTTCCAAGCACAATTTCATAATGAGTGAGGACCGTAGATGTTCAGCCGCACAAGGCTTTCTATCGTGGTGCTTGCCGTAATCGTTTGCCTGGCGAGTGTGAGTTGGTCGCAAGCCGCGCCCCAGGCGCAGATCGATAACGACACGTTCGCGGGCTACACCGCCCGTTCCATCGGTCCCGCCGTCATGGGCGGACGCATCTCAGCCCTCGTCGCCGTTCCCGGCAAACGCCTCACCATCTATGTAGGCGCAGCCGCCGGCGGCATTTTCAAATCGGAGGATGGTGGCATAACCTTCAAGCCCATCTTCGATAAGATGAACAGCCCCTCGATCGGCGCCATTGCCGTCGATCCCAACAATCCAAAGGTTCTCTGGGTCGGCACCGGCGAAAGCTGGATGCGCAACAGCGTCTCCGTCGGTGATGGCGTCTACAAAACCAGCGACGGTGGCGAGAACTGGACCAAGGTCGGCCTCCCCGACAGCGAACACATCTCGCGCGTGCTGATCCATCCCAAGGACAGCAACACCGTCTACGTTTGCGCTCTCGGTCACGCCTGGAATGACAACGACGAGCGCGGCCTCTATAAGACAACCGACGGCGGCAAGACCTGGACCAACATCCTCCACGCCGATGCCCGCACCGGTTGCGGTGACGTAGCCTTCGACGCCGCCGATCCCAACACTCTTTACGCATCGCTCTGGCCCTTCCGCCGCACTCCCTATAGCTTCAACTCCGGCGGTTCCACCGGCGGCATCTTCAAAAGCACCGATGGCGGCGCGACCTGGAAGCCCATCCGTAACGGCCTCCCCGAAGGGGATCTCGGACGTATCGCAATTGCCACGACTCCCGCCAATCCCAAGCGTGTTTATGCTGTCGTCGAAGCCAAGAAGACCGCTCTCTATCGTTCCGATGACAACGGCGCAAGTTGGACCTACGCCAACGACAGCTTCAACATGGTCGGCCGTCCCTTTTATTTCGCTCTGCTCGTCTCCGATCCCGGCAACGCCGATCGCCTCTACAAACCGGGATTCGCGCTGACGGTCAGCGATGACGGTGGCAGGAGCTTCGCCGGAATCGGCAACGAAGGGGCAGGTGGCGGCGTGCACGGCGACTATCACGCCCTGTGGGTCGACCCGACCAACACCGATCACCTCATTACCGGTGACGACGGTGGCGTCTACGAAACTCTCGACCGTGGTGCGCACTGGCGCTTCCTCAATAGTTTTCCGATCGGCCAGTTCTACCACGTCAGCGCCGACATGGCTCGGCCCTACAACGTGTACGGCGGGCTTCAGGACAACGGTACCTGGACCGGCCCCAACACCTACACCGACGGCGTCTTCAATCGTCACTGGAAAAACGTCGGCTACGGCGACGGGTTCTGGTCCTTCGCCGATCCCACCGATAACGACCTGATCTTCAGCGAATACCAAGGTGGCCGCCTCTTGCGCGTGCGTCGCAGCACCGGTGAAATCAAGGAGGTCTATCCTCTTCCTAAAACCGGCGATCCCGAGTTCCGTTGCAACTGGAATACCCCGGTTCACATCGGCGCCACATCGAAGGCAATCTATATCGGCTGCCAGTTCCTCTTCCGCTCCAAGGATCACGGCGAGTCTTGGGAGAAAATCTCGCCCGACCTCACCACCAACAATCCGGAATGGCTGAAGCAGTCCGAATCCGGCGGCCTCACTGTTGATAACTCCGACGCCGAAAAGTACGAAACCATTTACACCATCGCCGAATCGCCGAAAAATCCTCAGATCATCTGGGCCGGCACCGACGACGGCCACGTGCAACTCACCCAAAATGGCGGCAAGACCTGGACGAATCTCACCAAGAACGTCACCGGACTTCCACCCAACACATGGGTCTCCACCATTGAGGCCAGCCACTTCCAACCCGGCACCGCCTATGCGACGTTTGACAGCCACGCCCACGGCGACATGAAGACCTACGTTTATAAAACGACGGATTTCGGCAAGACCTGGGCGCAACTCACCAGTCCGGCCTTCAAGAGCTTCGCGCACGTCATCCGCGAAGACCTCGTGAATCCTAAGTTGCTATGGGTCGGTACCGAAAACGGCCTCTTCCTCAGCATCGACGGCGGCGCGAACTGGGCCGAGTTCAACGGCAAAATTCCCCGTGTCCCGGTGCGTGACGTCTTCATTCACTCGCGTGATAACGATGTCGCAATCGCCACTCACGGGCGTTCTCTTTACATCATTGACGACGTCACGCCCATCCGCGCTCTGACGTCCGAAACACTCAACAAAGATGTTGCTATCCTCGCCTCCCGTCCTTCGGTGCTGCCACTGCCCGCCATCGAGCAGCGTGCGGAAGGCGATGCGGATTATCGTGGAATGCCAGTCTCCGATTCCGCCATCGTCACCTACTACCAGAAAAAACGTCACGTCTTCGGTGAATTGAAGATCGAACTCTTCGATTCCACCGGCAAACTCGTCGGCTCTTCTGCCGGTGATAAACGCCGAGGTGTGGTGCGCGTTGAACTGCCGTTGCGTGTACCGCCTCCTAAAGTTCCACCGGCCGCGACATTGGTCGAGCAGCCCTTCGCCTTCTTCGGACCAACCTATCCCGAAGGTACCTACACGGTGAAGTTGACCAAGGACAAAGAAACCCTTACCTCAACCATCAAGGTGATTGCCGATCCTCGTGCCAAGAGCACTCCGCAGGAACGCCTGTTACAACATCAGACTGCGAACAAGCTCTATGACATGCGGGAACACCTCGCCTATCTCGTGGCAGCCATGACTGGTGTACGCGACCAGGCGAAAGACCGCGCGGCCAAAGCCTCCGACGCAACCGTGAAGCAACAGATGGCGGATTTCCAACAGAAAATCGAGACCTTCCGCACATCCTTGCTCGCGGTGAAAGAAGGCGGCGCCATCACCGGCGAACGCAAACTGAACGAATATATCGGTGAGCTATACGGCGCAGTTAACGGTTACGAGGGCAAACCAACTCAACAACAAATCGATCGCATGACCGCGCTTAACGCTCAACTCGAAGACGTGGCGAAGAAGTTCCAAGCCATGTCCACGGCTGACGTAAGCACCGCCAACGCATCGCTCCAGAAAGCCAACCTGCCTCCGCTGACGATCGTCACGGAAGCCGAGTGGAAAAAGCAAAAATAACTACACTCGGGTAAAGCGGGCTTCAGCCCCGCGTCTCCGCCGCCCACCCTGGGGCTTTAGCCCCTGGGTTAAGCGTTCAAAAAAATACCCCGTCCTTTCATTCAAAGGATGGGGGTTTTATTTGCTCAGGAGGTTCGTCTCTAACAGCTATTGCAATACGGCTCTTTCGTTACAGCCTTCTCGATACCGGCGCTTTCCTTCGAAGACCCGGACAGCGCAGACCCACCACACGTTCTTCGCTACACCGTTCTCGGGTAAAGCGTGGCTTCAGCCCCGAGTCTCCGTCGCTCACGTATCGGGACTTTAGCCCCTAGGGCACTGCCTATTCCGGCTCTTCCACGATCTCAATCAAGAATCCAAACGGTGCGCTCTCCAGCGACTTCGGGTGCACAAAAAATACCGTCGTCCCCCGCGATCCATTCCGCGGTCGCTTATCGATGATATTGAACCCCTGCTTCGTCATCGCATCGAATGCCGACTGGGCATTGCGCACCCGGAAGGCCACGTGCGCGAATCCTCCGCGCCCCCCGTTTTTATCCAGTAACTTCTGTACCGGCGAATTTGCATTCAGCGGTTCGAGCAACTGAATCAGGTTCGGCCCCTCGCCAATTTGCAACAGTACTTCCCTAACTTGATCGGTGCCCAGCACATCCTCGCGTTGCACTTCCGTGAACCCGAGCATCTTGTAAGCCGCAACCTGGCCCTCAAGATCGCCCTGCTTCACGGCAATCGCCACATGATCTACAAACTGAACTCCCGGGACAGTCGAGAGTTGTTGTCCCACTGCTGATTGCATCGATACCTCCTCGTTCTTAACCTTGTCATGGCGACCGGAAAACGCGGCGACCAGTCCGCGTTTGGAGCGGAGCTACCCTTTGTTCCTGGGAGATTACTCGAACTCCACCAGTACCTGTCCCACCTGCACTCCATCACCCGGTCGCACGTAGATATCTTTTACTTTTCCCGCGACCGGCGCCGTGACATTCGTCTCCATCTTCATCGCTTCCAGCACCAGCAACAGATCGTTTGCCTGCAGTTGCTGTCCGATCTGCGTGTTTACCTTGATCACGATCCCCGCGATCGGGCTATGGCAGATCTTGGCGTCATCCACTCCCGCTGCCGGTGCACGTCCCGCTGCCGGTGCAGCCGCGACCACTGGCGCCGACGGCATCACCACCGAACTGCTCGGCGGATGCGGAGGAATATACCCGCCGAGCGCCCGGCCGTGATCGTCGTCTTGCACTTCCACATCGACTTCGTAGGTCTTTCCGTCTACTGCGATATTGAGCTTCACAAGGGGCTCCTGAATTCTTTGTTGCGTTAACCGCGATGCGCCAGGTTATGCGAGGCCTGTACAAAGACGCGTCCCTGCTGCGCCCACGGGCTCTGCCCTTCTTGCAGGTACCGCGCTGACCGCACTCGCGCCGACTTGCCGACAAATGCTGCCACCGCCGCGGCAATCACCAGCATGATCTCTTCGCTGATGCCCTCCGCCACGGCCGTCTTCGCCGCAGCTTGTGGTTGTGCCACTGGCTTCGCTTCCACCTTCGGCGTCACCACCACCGGTTCGGGCTTCCGCAACTCCAGCGCCGTCACCGAGTGCTCGAGCGTCTTCATCCGCGCCACCAGTTCCGCTTGGGCGGCACGTAACTCGTCCATCTGTAATTCGAGTGCCTTCCGCAGCGAATCCACCTGCCCGGCGATATCCGCAATTTCAATCTGAGCGTTTCTCATCTCAACTCCTGTCGCTTAGAGCGGCATCAATCCGTGCTTCTTCGGTGGACGCAACTCGCGCTTCGCATGCAACGCTTCGAGCGCCATTGCCAGGTACCGTCGTGTCTCCTTCGGCTCGATGATGTCATCTACTAACCGCCGCGCCGCCGAAGCATACGGAGTCGCAAACGCGCTGCGATATTTCTCGATCAGTTCCTTGCGCTTCGCTGGCTTGTCCGTCGCTTCATTGATCTCCTTGCGGAAGACAATCTCCGCGGCACCCTCCGCGCCCATCACCGCGATCTCCGCCGTGGGCCACGCAATCACCCGGTCCGCGCCCAAGTCCCGGCTGCACATCGCGAGATACGCGCCGCCGTATGCCTTGCGCAACACCACCGTGATCTTCGGAACCGTCGCCGCCGAATACGCGAACAACATCTTTGCCCCGTGACGAATAATCCCGCCGTATTCCTGTGCCACTCCCGGCAGAAATCCCGGAACATCCGCCAGCGTCAGCAGCGGAATATTGAAGGCATTACAGAATCGTATGAACCGGGCCGACTTATCGCTGGCATTGATATCGAGTACTCCCGCCATCACGCATGGTTGATTGGCGATGATCCCGATGGTACGACCCTGTATGCGTGCCAGGCCGATCACGATGTTCTGCGCATAGCCCGATTGAATCTCCAGCAGGTCGCCATGATCCACTAGCTGTGCGATCACATCCCGCACGTCATACGCCTGCTTCGGATCGTCGGGAATGATGAAGTTCATCTTCTCGTCGGAATCCAGCGTTCCCTCGAAATTCAATCGTGGCGGGTCTTCCAAATTGTTCGAAGGCAGGAAGCTCAAAATCC
>PLWX01000110.1 GCA_003151155.1 Acidobacteriaceae bacterium | reverse complement strand
TGGGACGTCGAATTCGAGTGAAGCGCGGAAGCCTCTTCTCGCTCGATGACACCAAGAATAACGACCTCATTTTCGTAGGATCGCCCTCGGAAAATCTGACGCTCATGGAAATTCCCAGCACCAGGGAATTTGTCTTCCAGCGTATGACCTCGGGCGCCCGCAATGGAGACCTGGCGGTAGCAAACCTTCATCCCCAGGCGGGCGAGCAGCAACATTACCTCGCCAGCCGCGGAGGAGAGCCTCTCACCGAGGACTACGCCGTCATCGGCTTCCTCCCTGGCCTGAATCCGGCGCGCTCGGTAGTCATTCTGGCCGGCACTACCACCTTTGGTACGCAGGCAGCAGTGGAGTATGTATGCCGCCAACAGTCGGTTCGAGAATTGCTGGCGCGACTTGGAGTGCCAAATGGTGGTGAATTGAAGCCCTTCGAGGCGCTGCTGCGCGTAAAGGTCGCGCGCGGAGTTCCTGTTGAATCCGAATTGTTAGCTGTGCGAAAGAAAGCCGAATAACTCGCCTTTGGCTTACCGCAAAGCCCTTACCGAAGACCACACGCACATTCCCTGTTAAATTCGCAAGCACCTGACCAACAAAAAACTTGATGTTCCTTATAAAAACATTACGTTTCCTAAATCGATTTATTTGCGACAAAATGCCTCTCAGCACATCTAACGTAGTACATGGAGCTGACGATGTATTCCGCTAGCTGGTGCCCCGATTGCCGAGTGGCAAAGAGGTTTCTCGAGAAACATAAGATTTCCTTTCGGGAAATGAATATCGAGATCACGCCAGGCGCAGCAGAAGAGGTTATAAGGAATGTAGGAAAGCGGGCGATCCCGCAGTTCGTAATCGACGGCAAGTGGGTGCAGCCGTACCGGCCTGGAGAAGGCTTCCTGTACGAGGAGATGTCGGAACTACTCGGCATTGGTAGAAGCGCCTAAGAGTTTTTTCACAAGCTCCGTGCACAGCGGAGGACGCATAGCACCTCCTGTCCGGCGGATCCCAAAGTCCGCCGGCATTTTTTTGCTTGCTCGTTAGCGCCTTGGTCCGGTGTAGTGCGTCGCGTAATTTGGAGTCGGAATTCCTTCGCGGAGACGGTCGTCCGGAATTGGTGGGCGACTCAACGTCTCGAAGGGGATCACGCCCGCCCAGCAGTTCACCGCATAGTCTTCCGCATCATCTTCTGGCGGCCCAACTCGCACCTTGGCCGACGCTTCGGCCAGCGGCAGTTTGAGCACGCTGGTAGCCTTCAGTTCCCTCTCATTAGGATAGCGGATCTCTTCCCATCGTCCGGGCGCAAGACGTTCCGTGAAGGCATGCAACGCTGCGGTCTTCTCCTCGTTGCTGGCCAGCAGCGAAGCTTTCCCGAGCACGACCACGGAGCGGTAGTTCACGGAGTGATTGAAAGCGGAACGCGCCAGCACGAGTCCATCCACGTGGGTCACCGTCACACACACTTCCGCGCCTGGGCTGAGCGTGCGCAGCAAGCGGCTTGCGGACGAGCCGTGAACGTACAGGTCGTCGTCGATACGCCAGTAGCTCGTCGGAATGACGAACGGGTGGCCATCATGAACGAAACCCATATGACATACGAAGCCGGCATCGAGAATGCCGTAAATCGTGTCGCGGTCGTACGCACCACGATGAGGTTCGCGCCGCACCGTGGTGCGATCCGTTTGCAGAGCCATTATTTTTTCTCTTTCGGATCGAGATCGATTGAGGCTGAGTTGATGCAGTATCGCAAACCGGTTGGATTCGGGCCATCTTCAAATACGTGGCCGAGATGAGCATCGCACTTGGAGCAACGCACCTCGGTCCGCACCATGCCGTACGCCGTGTCTTTCAGTTCGGTGATGTTCTCGTCTTTGAGCGGCACGAAGAAGCTCGGCCATCCACATCCGGAATCGAACTTCGCATCGGACGTGAATAGCGGCTCCCCGCAGCAAATACATTTGTAAGTTCCTTGCGTGTGCGTATCCCAGTACTTGCCGCTGAAGGCGCGCTCGGTGCCACGTTCGCGGGCCACGTGATATTGCTCGGGCGTCAGTTGTTGACGCCATTCTTCCGGCGACTTGGTGACCTTGTCGGCCATTGGGCGCTCCTTGTGAATATTGTTCGTCACGTTTGTCTCCATTCTACGGGGTAGCGTAAGCTATGCGGACAGCGAACGCAGTTCCCCCTTGGAGATACGATGAAAGCAAGCAATAGAAAGACTCTGGCTGTACTCGCGTGTACGTTGCTTCTGAGCTGTGCGACCTTTGCGGCAACCAGCAAGGACGTAAGTTATAAAAGTGGTGACGAAACCGTAAAGGGAATTTTGTACACGCCCGACGGTGCTCATGGAAAGCTTCCGGCGCTGGTGGTGATCCACGAATGGTGGGGCTTGAATGATTGGATTAAAGATCAGGCCTCAAAACTCGCGGACCAGGGATACGTGACCCTGGCTGTCGATTTATATCGCGGCAAAGTTGCTACCACTCCTGAAGAAGCCCACGAAATCATGCGCGGCGTACCGGACGATCGGGCGGCCCGTGACCTCACCGCGGCAGCCACCTATCTCCGTTCGCAGAGTAACGTGGACGCTGCTCGCGTCGGCGATATCGGTTGGTGCATGGGTGGCGGATACGCGCTGAACCTGGCGCTGAGCGATCCGAAGCTCAAGGCTGCCGTCATTAACTACGGCCACCTCGCCACCGATCCGGCGAACCTCGCGAAAATCAATGCGGCGGTGCTCGGCAATTTTGGTGGGCTGGATAAGGGCATCCCGCCTGAGAGCGTAAAAGCGTTTGAAGCGGCGCTCAAGAAAGATGGCAAGAATGCCGACATCAAGATCTACGATGACGCCGGCCACGCCTTCGAAAACCCCAACAACAAAGAGGGATATAAAGCCGCGGATGCCGAAGATGCATGGCAACGCACCACCAGCTTCCTCGAGAAGAATTTGAAGAAATAGCTTCGCTTCTGTGGGTGCCCCACCCTTGTCGCGCCAGCGACAGGGTGGGCCTTCACTCCCGCCCGTCAGCGCCTGCTACCCTGTTCTCAATGTCCCGCCGCCTCTTCTATACCGACCACTACACCCTTCCCCTGCCCGACGGACACCGCTTCCCCATTACCAAATACAAACTCGTACGCGAAGCGCTGGCCGCCGACGGCATCTTTGAATTCCTTCCCGCCCCGCTGGCAAAACCTGAGGTCATCGCTCTCGCGCACGATCCCGCCTACGTCAATCAATTTCTGCAAGGCGCGTTGTCTTCTGCCGCCATGCGACGGATCGGGTTTCCCTGGTCGCCGGAGTTGGTGAAACGCACGCTGGGTTCAGTGGGTGGGACATTGAGCGCGGCGACGGATGCGCTTCACCCACCCTCCCCTTCGGGGAAGGGTGGGGCACCCACATCGTGGTCGGGAACGTTGGCGGGAGGAACGCACCACGCCTTTCGCTCCGAAGGCTCGGGTTTCTGCGTCTTCAACGATATTGCGATTGCCATTCTCTGGCTACGCGCCAAAGGCCTTGCGCAGCGAGCCGCTGTAGTCGATCTGGATGTGCACCAAGGTGATGGAACTGTGCAGATTTTCCAGGATGATGCGGACGTGCTCACGACCTCAGTGCACTGCCGTACGAATTTCCCATTCCGCAAGCAGCAAAGCAAGATCGATGTTGAGTTGGAAGACGCGACCCACGATGAAGAATATCTCCGTGTCGTCGATGATCTATTGCCGAAGGTTGCCGAGTTTAAGCCTGAGATTTTGTTTTATCAATCGGGCGTCGATGGCTTGGCAACCGATGCCTTAGGTCGTTTGTCTCTGTCGCACGCCGGTCTTCGCGAGAGGGATCGAAAAGTGTGTTCCTTAGCGAAAGCGATCAGTGTTCCGCTTGTGATCACCCTCGGCGGCGGTTACTCAAAGCCGATTGAGCATACTGCGCTCGCGCACGCCAACACCTTCCGCACCGCCGCCGAAGTGTTCCAACTTTAGTGAGTTCAAAAAAGAAAGAGTCCCCTCCCGGGGAGGAGACTTAATCGTGAACCCTCTAAATTCTATTTTCGTTTTGGCCGGTAAATGTGCGTGCTCTGGCCGTAGAACACCTCGGCCGCTTCCATGATCGTCTCCGACAACGTCGGGTGCGGATGGATGCTGAGCTTGATGTCGCTCGCGAGAGCGCCCATTTCGATGGCGACGACGCCTTCGGCGATCATTTCCCCGGCGCCCGCGCCGCAGATCCCGACCCCGAGCACGCGCTCCGAATGCGGATCGATGATGAGCTTGGTGAGACCTTCGGTGCGGTCGATCGTCATGGCGCGACCGGAGGCCGCCCAGGGAAACTTGGCAACCGTGACTTCGCGCCCTTCGTTCTGCGCTTGCGTCTCGGTGAGTCCGGCCCAGGCAATTTCCGGATCGGTGAAGACCACGGCAGGAATCGCTTGCGGTTCGAACGCGACCTTCTCGCCGGCGATCGCTTCGACTGCGGTGCGTCCTTCATGAGAGGCTTTGTGCGCCAGCATAGGTTCGCCAACCACGTCGCCGATCGCGTAGATGAAAGGATCGTCGGTCATGAGTTGCGAATTGACCTTGATGAAACCTTTCTCGTTCACCTTCACGCGGGTTTTTTCGAGGCCAGGAATTTGCGAATTCGGCTTGCGTCCCACCGAGACCAGAACGCGATCGTAGTTCTGCTCTTCTTCTTTGCCTTCGGTGGTTTTGAATTTCACCTTGATGCCGCTGCCGGTATCTTCAATACCCGTGACCGTAGTGTTCAGCATGATCGCTTCAAACATCCCGGAAAGCCGCTTCTGTAGCGGCGCTACGAGATCGCGATCCGCCCCTGGGAGAAGTCCTGGCGTCATTTCCACGACGGAGACCTTACTGCCAACGGCCGCGTACACAGACCCGAGTTCCAGCCCGATATAACCGCCGCCGACCACCAGCAGGCGCTTCGGAATTTCCTCGAGGTTCAGTGCACCCGTCGAGTCCATCACGCGTGGCGAGCCGATGTTGAATGCCGGGATGACCGCGGGACGCGATCCCGTCGCCAGGATGATCCTGTCGAAATGCAGCGTCTCTTCCCCGCCCGCCGTCTTTTCCACGCGGATGGTGCAGGAGTCTACGAGGCTCGCCTTCCCTTGCATGTAGTTGACCTTGCGCTGCTTGGAAAGTTGGCCGAGTCCGCCCGTCAACTTCTTGACGACACCTTCTTTGAAGCTGCGCAGGCGATCGAGATCGATTTGCGGGGGCTGGAAGGTAACGCCCCAGTTGGTGGCGTGCTTGGCTTCTTCGATCAGCTTGGCAACGTGCAGCATCGCCTTGGATGGAATGCAACCGCGGTACAGGCACACGCCGCCGGGATTGATCTCGACGTCGATCAGAGTGACGGTCATGCCAAGATCGGCCGCGAGGAAGGCAGCGGCGTAGCCTCCGGGCCCGCCGCCGACCACAGCGATTTTCTGGTTCGTCTTCAGTTCAGCCATTTCGTCCTCGCTCCTCAGCCTTGCAGCAACAACAACACCGGTTGTTCGAGGGCTTCGGCAACCCAGCGCAAATAGCGGGCAGCGTCGGCACCATCGATAATGCGATGGTCGTAGGAGAGGGAGAGCGGGAGAATGGTGCGCGGCTCGAAGTGATCTTCAGCCCAGACGGGCTGCGTGCTGGAGCGCGACAGACCGAGGATTGCCACTTCGGGCAGGTTGACAATCGGGGTGAACGACACNNTGAGTTCCGCCCCGATCTGGTAGACGTTCTTCTGATCAACATTGCGGATGACCGGAACGAGAAGCCCGGCCTCGGTATCGACAGCGATACCGATGTGCACGTACTTCTTGTAGATGATCTCCTCGCGATCGATATCGATTGAGGCGTTGAACTTGGGGAACTTCTTCATCGCCGCCGCAATCACTTTGAGCGCGATCGCGGTGACGGTCAGTTTGCCGCCGGCCGCTTCCGCCTGCTTGGCAAACTTCTCGCGCAGCTTCTCCAGTTCGGTGATGTCGGCGCGATCGTGCTGCGTGACGTGCGGAATCGTGGTCCAGGCGAGCGAGAGGCGTTCGGCAGTCTTTCGCCGGATACTGCGCATCTGCTCTTTCTCGACCGAGCCCCACTTGCTGAAGTCGGGCAGAACCACTTTGGGAGCAGCTTTCGCTGTGGCCGCTTCGTGCTGCAGGCGCGCGATCAGCTGCTTGGCGAAGACCTTGATGTCGCCTTCGCTGATGCGGCCGCCCGGCCCGGTTCCCTTCACCTGGACGATGTCGACGCCAATCTCGCGAGCGAGACGACGAACCGTCGGCGATGCAGCCACCGTCGGCCGCCCCGGGGTGAGCGGCGTGAGATGTACCGGTGCGCCCATTTCCCGCACGTCCGGCGGATGCGCCTCCCGTTCCGTCTTACCTTCGGAACGGAGAGCAAGCTCAAACTGCAACCGCGCGAGTTGCTGACCCGAAAGTGCGAAGTCATGGGCGGACGGCTGCGGCTGCGGTGAAGCTGCGGGCGGCTGTTGCAGCCCACCCTGTCCTTCGGACAAGGGTGGGGCACCCACGGTTTGGCCGGGAGCAGCGCCGGTGGTTGCGACGGTGAAGATCAACTGGCCGACGCTGATCTTGTCGCCTTCCTTCACGTGCACATCTTTGATCGTGCCGGAGAAGGTGGAAGGAACTTCGATCACCGCTTTGTCAGTCTCGAGTTCGAGGAGGGCTTGCCCTTCCTTCACGCTTTCGCCCTGCTTCGCGATGATGCGAACGAGTTGGCCGCTGTTGATGTTCTCGCCCAACTCCGGGAGCTTGAACTCGATGGTCTGAGCGTTGCCGGAGGCAGGTGCTGCGGGCGCTGGAGTATTCCCACCCTGTCCTNNGGCTTTGCGGGCGGCGCGGGTGTGCCATTGCCATCGCCATAGGTGAAGATCGTGGTGCCGACTTTCAGCTTCTGGCCCTCTTGCACTTTCACTTCCTGCACTTTGCCACTCACGCTGGAAGGCACTTCGATCACGGCCTTGTCGGTTTCCAGTTCGATGACCGCCTGGCCTTCGCTCACGGTGTCGCCTGGCTTCACCATTACGCGGACGAGGTCGCCGCTGGAAACGTTCTCACCCAGTTCGGGGAGCTTGAATTCCTGTGCCACAAGATTCCTTTCTATACCGTCATCGGGTTCGGCTTGTTGGCATCGACACCCAGGTCTTTGATCGCGCGCTGTACGGCGTCGGCTTTGATCTTGCCGTCGCGCATGAGTGCCGTGAGAGTGGCCACGACAATGTGCTTGGCATCCACCTCGAAGAAGTCGCGCAACGAGGCACGGCCTTCGCTACGGCCGAAGCCGTCGGTACCGAGCGCCATCAACGGGCGTGGGAACCATTGCGAGATCGATTCGGGCAGCGCCTTGACATAGTCCGATGCGGCGACGAAAACACCCTGCGCATCTTTGAGCGTCTCGGTGACATACGGCACTCTCTGCTTTTCGCTGGGATGCAACATGTTCCAGCGCTCGCACTCATTGCCGTCTTTATAGAGCTCCTTATAGCTGGTAATGCTCCAGATGTCGCTGGCGACGTCATACTTCTCTTCGAGAATCGCAGCGGCCTTGATCGCTTCGTGCATGATCGTTCCGGAACCGAAAAGGTTGGCATGGAACTTGGCTTTATGCTCCGATTTCTTGAATCGGTAAATTCCGCGCAGAATGCCTTCGCGCGAACCTTCCGGCATCGAAGGCATGTCGGTGGGCTCGTTCATCACGGTGATGTAGTAGAAGATGCTTTCACCGTCGGTGTACATGCGCTTGATGCCGTCTTGAATGATGACCGCGAGTTCNNCGGCAACGCGTGTCGGCGGCGGCCCACACGAGATCGCCGATGCGCTGGAATCCGAACATCGAGTAGTAGATGAAGAATGGAATGGTCGGAACGCCGTGGGTGGAATAGGCGCTGCCCGCCGCGATAAACGACGACATCGATCCGGCTTCGGTGATGCCCTCTTCGAGGATCTGTCCGTCTTTCGCTTCCTTGTAATAAAGGAGGGTATCCATGTCGACCGGTTCGTAGAGCTGGCCGACGCTGGAGTAAATGCCGACAGCGCGGAAGAGGGCTTCCATGCCGAAGGTGCGAGCTTCATCGGGCACGATCGGCACAACGTATTTGCCGATCTCAGGATCACGCAGCAGTTTACCCAGCAGGCGAACGAACACCATGGTACTCGATGCTTTGCGGCCTTCGGTGCCCTTGTAGAACTCCTCGAAGATCTCGTCTTTCGGCGCGGGCAAAGCTGCGGCGCGCACCTTGCGGGCAGGCATGTAACCGCCTAACTGCTTGCGACGTTCCTGGAGATATTTAATCTCCGCGCTGTCGTCGCTGGGACGATAGAACGGCGCTTTGGCGAGGTCTTCGTCGGCAACGGGAATACCGAAGCGCGAACGGAAAATTTTCAATTCCTCTTCGTTCAGTTTCTTCTGCTGGTGGGTGATGTTCTTACCCTCGCCACTTTCGCCGAGCCCGTAACCCTTGATCGTCTTGGCGAGAATGACTGTTGGCGAACCTTTGTGCTCGACCGCTTCCTTGTATGCCGCGTGAACCTTGATGGGGTCGTGCCCGCCGAGACGCAGATGCTCGAGCTGCTCGTCGGAGAGGTGCTCGACCATCTTGAGGAGGCGCGGATCGGATCCGAAGAAGTTCTGGCGGAAGTAGCGGCCGGATTCGACGGCGTATTTCTGGAACTGGCCGTCGGTGATCTCGCCCATGCGCTTGACGAGCAGACCGTCGGTGTCCTTGGCGATGAGCTGATCCCAGTCGCCTCCCCAGATGACTTTGATCACGTTCCAGCCCGCGCCACGGAAATTGGCTTCGAGTTCCTGGATGATCTTGAAGTTGCCGCGCACCGGGCCATCGAGACGCTGCAGGTTGCAGTTGATGACGAAGATCAGGTTGTCGAGGCGTTCGCGCGAGGCCAGCGAGATGGCGCCGAGAGATTCGGGTTCGTCGGTTTCGCCGTCGCCGAGGAAGCACCAGACTTTCTGCTTCGACGTGTCGTGCAAGCCGCGATGTTGTAAGTAGCGGTTGAAGCGAGCCTGGTAGATCGCCGTGATCGACCCCAGCCCCATCGACACCGTGGGAAACTGCCAGAAGTTCGGCATCA
>PLWX01000011.1 GCA_003151155.1 Acidobacteriaceae bacterium | reverse complement strand
ACGTAGCTTCCCGAGTCCTCGAGGCGGAAGTAGGCAGTCCACGATTGCTCTGCCGTGTCCTGCGCATCTCCCACAATGGCCTTGTGGGCGCGCATCAGAGCGTCTTCAACATGACGAATGGCAAGGGTCTGGTTGCGGCCAGCAGGAGTTGAGCTTCGGATTTCACGAGCAAGCATCCGTGCAGAATTGCGCAGCGAATTCATACGGCGCTTCTGCGCTGGCGTGGGTGTGTGTTGCACGAACGCGGGATTGCGAAGCAAGTCCTTCCCGCTTTTGCGATCTCTGCTCATACAGTGGCTCCTTCAGCAGTGACGCAAGGCTGTGGATCGTAACTGTTCTCTTCCTTGTCGATACCGCAGTGTGCACACCTTGGGCCTAGCCGACTGGGCACCCACGTGTGCGCGGAGGCGGAATCGTCGGCTGGGTCCGGGACGGAGTCCCGAGAGTCGACAGGAGACTCGTAGTATTCGTCAGGGTCTAACTCCACAGGCTCTTCCTCTTCTGGTTCCAGCTCCACAGGCTCGAACTCATCCTCACCATCTATCAGGACTTGGTGTTGATCTTGATCTTGTCTTCCTGTTTGGTCGTCATCGTAGCTTTGACTGATGAGTTCCAATGACGAGTTCAAAGACGAGTTCAAAGACGAGTTCTTGGTATGTCTAGCGCCCTGGTGATCCCGCTCTCCACCCTGGTGGCCCCGCTCGACACCCTGGTGGCCGCTGTTAGACACCCCAGCGGCCGCGCTACCCGGTAGCTTTTCACCCTGGTTAGTGAACTTCAGGATAGCGTCCATATTGACACGGAGAATGTGGATAGGACCGTTCTTGGTGATCTTCTTCCCCACTACAGTCAACAGACCAAGCTCAATCAGCGTGGGGAGATTCTCTTTTACCGCTTGCCGACTACAGTTGGCGTCGTGGGCGATCCGTGCATAGCTGGGCCAGCATACGCCAGACTTGTTATCGGTACGCCAGGCCACCGCCATCAGGATAGCTTTCAGCACCACACGGTTTCTAGACTCGCCTGGTAGTTGTATGTTGAAGACAGCGTCGGTGAATTTGTTTGCCATCTTAGACTGCCTGCTTCTGGGCCTTGAACCCCTTGCGGCGGCCCTGTGGCCGTTTCACTTCTGCCTTCTTCGCGATCCCTGCTACGCAGCCTTCACTACAATCGAACAGCTGACCGATTTTCTTGTAGGGAAGATTTGGCATCGTTTGGATAGCGGTGAGTATCTGGGCGCATACCGCGTCCCAGGCGGCCTGGGTGGCGGCGTTGTATCGTCCTGTCTTCATGATTCACTCCTGCGAGAAGCGTCTCGCTACCCCAAACTCCGTAGTGGGTAGACCAACTAACTAGCGATAAACCGCTCTCGCTAATGAATGCTTTTCCCGGCTACCGACCTCATATCAGGGGCACGGCTCGGTTTGTGCGCTAGCAGGCTGCTGAAAAACTCAATGAGTACCGTCGAGGGAGGCAGAATAGGGATGGAAAACCATCATCCGCGTCCCACGAATCGCTCCTAGGGCTTCCTGACGCGATCGATTTTTAACACTTTCTGAAAGATCGAGTTTTTCAGCAACCTGCTAGGCATCATCATTATCCTTATGGGACTACTCCGTCCCCGGTTAGTAGATGTGGTTGTGGGCGAATCGTGTTCCGCGCCCGTTTACGAAAAACTGATTTGTACATCCTCGCGGCGTCCCCAATGCAACACCGCTGGGTGCGCTGACCCTAATGCCGCAGGAGCCAGTCCATCTGTCGTAGGCGACTTTTTAGTCCGGAACGGAAATAGGCAATGATGGAGTATTTTGTGCCCCGGACCGGTGTCAGGTTCACATGCCATTCCCGGCAGGTTGCGGCAATAAGTAAGTCGCCTGGCCCTACAGGAATTCTTAGGCCGTACTCCAGAAGGCACAATTCACCTCCGCTAGAGTTTTGGCTCACGGTGGTCATGCAAGTGAGACTGAGCCCGTTCCCAGAGTCCTTATGAACCGATGCAGGCGTACTTTTCAGAATCGTCGTCGTGCTGAACGCCGTACCGAATTGGCGGAATTCTGCCGGGATGTCACGATTCTGCTTAGCGAACTGGGAAGGTAGCACGCGTGCAAATTCCGCATTCATGTGTCTAAGCAGCGGCCGCAGCGCCGAATACTCCGTTTCCTGCTCGCGTGTCGGATTCGCTATCTGAATGTAACCACGATCCATGAAGCCGAACAGCAGTTCTCCTGATTTCACCGTTGCTGATCCTGTGCGTGCATTGAAAGCGGTTGCGGCTCTCGTTTCCGCACGCCGCGGGTCATCGAACCGCATTAGCTCTAACGCCGACCAAGCCTTCTTCTGCACGCGTAGCGGAATGTTCCGCTTTAGGTAAAGAAGCAAGAGGCTACCGTCCTTGTTCCAAGCGATCGTGCTCGACGTGAGCTCCTCGGTGACGTATTTGGAAATCTCACCATCCTGCAAATAACGGTGCTTCAACTGCCCAAGCTCAGCTTCGGAGAGTTGGGAAACCAACCTCCGCTCGGAAAGGCGGGTGCGGCTTCGGATTGTCCCAGCGCGTTCCCCGCCGCGCTCAATGAACGTGCGCCAGCGTGGGTGCTCGGGCTTAAATACCCCGCTTGCGGCTTCGTAGCCGTCGTCTTCGAAATCCTGCCGCAGCAAGTACTCAGCCAGCAGTTCCGTTTCTTCGGGGTTCAGATCAACAGGTGGATCGGTAATCTCGTCCATAGGGTCCTCCGTGCGGCTTGCGAAGGCCCGATGAGCAGCGGAAGTGTCGCCACTTGCGATAGGCCGCTCTTCGGGCGCTCGGCCTACTGTTCTTCTGACCGCTCGCCGGGCGCTGGCGAAACGTCGACAACGGTGCCGGGGAAGAAGCCGTCCGCCACGGCCTGCGCAAACTCACGCAACCGGGAAGCGAATTCCGTGGGGTCCGCAACCCGTAAGACCTCATCAACCTGATTTTTCAGCGTGCGATCCATCAACTTCCAGAGATCTTCAGGGGATCCGACCGTCGGTTCGTCATCACCTGCGGGCGCGAGCGTTTGGGCACGAGCGGCGACAACCTTGAGGTCCGGCAGGCGGTCCTCGCAGACCTTTACCTCTAGCCCTTCAACAAGACCAGCGATGTTCACCACGAAGGCTACCAGCTTCTCCCGCGGATTAATCTGGGTAAGCGCACGCTCAAAGGTGCGCAAGCTCTTACCAAACGCCGACGCAAGCTCCGTCTTACGGTCTGTCCAGCTCTTGCCTTGCGCGTTGCGTTGACCTTGTTTGTTGTAGAACTCCCGCTCGCGCAAGATGTACGGGGCGGAAATTTTGATGATGTCGACCATCCTTGCTCCGTGCGCGTCAGCGACTTCGGCGGCATGATCAAGGAAGTCGTGTACCTCTTCCTCCGTCAAGGTGCTGGCGTGAGCCTCGAGAACGTCCGCCGGAAACTTGACCGCGAGGAACAAGTTCTCGTCAAAAGTCTTGGGAAGGCTGCTGAGCTGCACAGCGTCACTTTTCGCCACAATGGCGGAAAGTGCATCAGGCGCGGTGGCCTGCGCGTTGTCGCCATCGGCGATCGGGTCGGGGTTGCAAATCTCCCCTGCCGGAACTTCGGAGATAGGCACGTCTGTCTGTGCGAGTACTTCTTCAGAGCATTCATTCATAATGCATCTCTTTCCTATTGCGGTTTAGCGATTGCCCCAAAAACGCAGGTCGATTTCGCCCCGTAGGCACAGTTTCAGCGTCGCGCTCATCAAGCACGTTGCCGCGCCGTTCCTAGTGTTGTTGTTGGCTTCAGCGCTGTCCGAGCGCTTGGATTAAGCCCGGACCCGCTGTTATCGCCATCCGGGGCTCGACCCGAACGTGATGTTCAAGTTCTACGGCAGGAACGAAATCAGATCAAAGGAAACGAACGGAAACAGATGTGCGCAAATTTGACGAAACCGCAAAAAGACAGCATGATTCTCTCATTATGGCCAAGAAGATTGCTGCGCTCAAGAAGGCTTTCGATCAGAGATGGATAGATCTTGGCAACTGGGCCGCTAATCTCGAAGCTGAAGATCCGGAAGTCGCGCATTGGAGAGGGTGGCGCTCGAAGTTTGAGGACCTTTTAATTGACACTTCTTGGGCCGTGTTTGAAGAGGCTCGCAAATCCGTGGAACCTGATCCTCCAGCTCACACGTTACGTACTGTCAGAGAGTGGTGTCTGCAAGACGAGGAGAAGGTGTGGAGGATCTTGGGACACGTGGAATGTGCCTGGTCCTGGACCGCTTTGCTTGAAGACCTCAAAGGAGCGGTCGCCGCCGAGGTACCACTCAGCGACATGATCTATCGTCCTAAATCGACGTGCTGCCTCCAAGACTTGGCCAATCTGCCTCCGAAATCCTCGCGAGTGGAGATCGCGTTCAAGGAAATGCATGGCCCCTTGCAACATGCGCTGAAAGGCGTTTTGGCCGAATACAAAGAAGCCGATTTAGAAGAGGTTGTGGATGCGTTCCCTGTTCTACGCGGCCTCACTGCGGAAGAGCTTCTCTCGGTGCGCAAACGGCGTCATAAGAAAATGTCAGCGCGCAACATGTCGCTCAACCTTCTAATTGCACCCCGTTGTCCTACGTTGAAAAAGGCCACGCGTGACAAGTATTTTCGCCCCGCTAAAGTTAATCCCAATAGGACGAGAGCTGTGCCTCTTTAAGTTTCCGTCTGTTTCCCTAGCAGTGCTCCCTCTTATCGCGGTAAAAAATACAGCTGAGCATCGCCGGAACAATTGAGCAGATGAGGTCGGCGCTGAGCGGGTGTTGCCGATGAACTGTTTAGTCCCATTGTGCTCCCCAGTATTAGAAGCTAGGAGCACGACAATGAACCCTGAAA
>PLWX01000067.1 GCA_003151155.1 Acidobacteriaceae bacterium | reverse complement strand
AGAACCACAGCTATGCGAGCGTCATCAATAATCCCGCCATGCCGTACTTCAATTCGCTCGCGCGCGGTTATTCCCTCCTCACCAATTACTATGCCAATACCCACTACTCGATTCCCAACTACATGATGATGACAACAGGCCAGATCGCAACCCGCAACGATGCTTACACCGGCACCATCGCCGTCGACAATCTTGCGCGCGAATTGCTCATCTCCGGCAAAACCTGGAAGTCCTATGCCGAGAGCCTTCCCTCCGTCGGCTTCCTCGGTCTTTACAGCGGCGCCTACGTCAAGCGACATAATCCGATGGCTTATTTCACGGACGTAGCCAACAGCACCGTCGAGCGGCAATATCTGGTTCCTTTCACTGAGTTCTCCCGCGACCTTAGCAGTGGCGCGCTTCCCAATTTCTCCTACATCGCCCCGAATCTCCTCCACGACGCCCATAACGGAAGCCTTGGCGCCGCCGACTCGTGGTTGAAGCAAAACATCGCACCTCTGCTGAACAATCCGCAGTTCCAGCAGGACGGCATTCTCATCATCGTCTTCGACGAATCCAATTTCGCAGACAAGATCCACGGTGGCGGCCACATTGCCGCTGTGGTTGTTGGACCAGCCGTCAAGCGCGGCTATCGGTCGACCACCTTCTTCCAACACCAGTCCGTCCTCCGCACCATCCTCGACACCTTCGGCAACACCAACGCTCCTTCGCTTACCTCAGCCGCTCCCGTCTTTGATGTCTTCTAAGCAGCAGCGCTGGGATCATCCGCTCCCAGCGCCTTTTCTCTCACTCCCAAAAGCTCAGTTGGAATACAAGGACCAGGAGTCTCCCGCATCGCCATCACAGCGTTGAGCCCCGCCACCGACTAATTCTGACAGTTGCGACACCTCAGCCCCTCTGAGCCAGCCAAGTTGTTGCAAGTTCTTTAGAAAATGTTATTAGAAAACGTTAAACGACAGCGCGGTCGTCGCCGCTCCCGGATCGGGCGCAGTTCCCATGGCATCCAGGATGGCCGTCAGCACCGACTGGTGTTGGAAGAAATTACTCGACCGATAACCACGCTTCACTCTTGGTCCAATAACCAGCGCTGCCACGTGCCCGCCTCCACGCGCTTTATCGCTCCTCGCCGATTCATCGAACACAATAATCAGAATTCCATCTTTCTTGAACTCAGCGTTATTCAGCAGCGGCGCAATGTTCCGTTTCAACCAGGTGTCTGCTTCTGCCAACGTCCCGTTATGCGCATCGTGATTGAGGTTCGGGGCGATGAACGAAAAATTCGGCAACGTCCCATGCGCCAAATCTCGAGAGAAATCGGTGAATGGCACCAGGTTGTGGCGCTCCACCGAACTGTCTGCCACGTCCGTAAAATAGGCCAGTGGATTATGCCGCTTCACATAAAGACCGCTGTACAGACCCAGATACCCGGGTGACGGCAAACTCTCCGCATAGGACTTCCACGTCTTCCCCATCAGCAAAAGTTCGCGTACAACGTTATCCGCGGAAATCGTACCCGTGTACGCATCGTTCATCGTTTCGATCTGCCCCGTCGTCATCTCCAAATAATTCGGCAGCGAACCGTGCACGTTTGCGTAATAGTTCGTGAGCAGCGCGTAATTCTTCGCCAGCGAGTTGAAGTAAGGCATCGCGGGATTGTTAATCACGCTCGAGTAGCTATGGTTTTCTTCCACGAGAAGCACAACCTGCTGGGAGGGAGGAACCGCCGCAAATAACGAAGTCGAGCTAGCCAGCAGCATCGCGGCAGTGCAAGAAGTTTTCAAAGACATTTTTCACCTCAATACGAAATCGAGGTGGCGCTGGTTCAAGCATGCCGCATCGTGTCCCGATACGAACATGGCTCGACGGTGCTCAATCCGCCCAACTTTCATGCATCACCCATCGGGCTTAAGCCAAAGCTTACTTCTTCTCAGCTTTTGCGGGTGTCCCGGCGGCCTTACTCTTCAACTCGACCAGGATCGCATCGAACGGTTTATCGCCAATGTTCTCGGGATTGTGAACTCCGGCGGGTGCGTAGGCTGACTGTCCTGCCTTTGCGTCCATGTCTTGCGACTTCCCATCCGGCATGTGCATGCGGATCGTTCCGTCGCTCAGGTAAACCACCACCGATGCGGGGTGGCTGTGCATCACTGATTTCTCGTGAGCCCCGTAGTGAATGCGCAGAACCCTCACCTGCGCGTTTTCGGTTTCCACCTTGTAATGCGTAGGATCGACCTTGACTGGGTCTTGGGCCGCAACCGTAGCCACCGCCAACAGGCACCCGGCCGTGCACAACAACATATGTCGCAGTTTCATATTTCTCCTTTTAACACCGCGCGAGAGAGTACCCCCGGGAACCCACCCTGTCAACGACGCGTTACCACGCTGGCTAACCAAGTGCGCACACGCTGCCGACTCCCATGCCACACCGCCCGCACTTCCTAGAAAGAGTGCGCAGTCCGTTTCGCCTCTAAAGCCCAGCGATTCATCGCTGGGTAAACGAATCAGAGTGCCCCACGCCCGACGAGGGTTCTACCCGCGGAGGCCCTGCGGAAGCGGACCCGTGCTTTACACTGCTTCTGGATGCCCAGGATCCTCATCTCCGCCGGCGAAGCCTCCGGTGAAATGTACGGCGCCGCGCTTCTCGGAGCGCTGAGGAAACTCTCGCCTGCCCCCATCGAAGCCTTCGGTCTGGGCGGCGAGCAGATGCGTGCCGCCGGATGCGATACCGTCGTCGACGCCAAGGATGTCGCCGTCGTCGGCATCGCCGAAGTCGTCACCCACCTGCCGCGCATCTATCAGGAATTCCACAAACTCCTGCGCGAAGCCGACCGCCGCAAGCCCGACGTCGCCGTCCTCATCGACTTCCCCGACTTCCATTTCCGCCTTGCCAAGGCGCTACACGCTCGCGGCATTCCCGTCGTCTATTACGTCAGCCCGCAACTCTGGGCGTGGCGCCGCGGCCGCATCAAGCTCGTCCAGCGTTATGTGGACAAGATGCTGGTCATCTTTCCTTTTGAGGAGCAGTTCTACCGCGACCACGGCGTCCAAGCCGAGTTCACCGGCCACCCCCTCGCCGAACTTGCCGTTGAGACCGAGCCTCGCCAGCAGTTCGCCGCGCGTTATAACCTCGATCCCGCCAAGCCATGGATCGCCATCCTCCCCGGCAGCCGCCGCAAGGAGGTGCAGATGATTCTCCTCACCCTCCTGCAAGCCGCGAAAATTCTTGGCCCGCGCTACGAATACCTTCTCCCCGTCGCCTCCACCCTCACCGCCGACTGGATGCGCCAGCAGCTACTCACAATTCGTGGCGCCCCCCGGGTCACCTTAACCAGTGACGCTCGTCAAACCTTATTACAGAGCCGTGCGGGGATGGTCGCCAGCGGCACCGCGACCGTAGAAGCAACTGTTTTAGGCACACCGTTCGTGATGGTTTATCGCGTAGCAGGTTTGAGCTGGCATGTAGGTCGTCGCCTGG
Organism: Acidobacteriaceae bacterium; assembly: GCA_003151155.1. Classification (GTDB taxonomy): domain Bacteria; phylum Acidobacteriota; class Terriglobia; order Terriglobales; family Acidobacteriaceae; genus Korobacter. Next base: position 8,164 of record PLWX01000067.1, on the reverse strand, counting down.
TAAAGCTCTCGCACTTTGCCATGCCGAACCTCATCGCCGGGCGCGAAATCGTCCGCGAGTTGGTGCAGCAGCAGTTCACACCCGAAAATGTTGCGGGTGAAGTTTCAAGGCTGGTCGAGGATGGCGAACGTCGCAACCAGGTGATTCACGATCTTGCCGAAGTGCGCAGCCATCTGCAGGCTGGTCGATCTACCGAATCCGCCGCCGAACGAGCGGCGCGTGCTGTTTTAGGACTGGCAAATTGTGCCCATTAGGCGTGAAATATCGGGTTCGACACGAGGCACGGCGTTTGCCTTCGCCGGAGTGGCTTGGTGCCCGCACATCTTTTCGTGTAGATTTTTTATCGATACTGAGTTCAGCAGGAGCACACCTGTTCCCCATGCAATTTGCTAGGCGTTCGGCTGGTCGCGCCGTTGGTTTCCTTCTTCTCACCCTCACTTGCCTGCTCGCCCTCCAGGCGACCCCGGCCTTTGCTGCTCCTGAAAAAATCCGCCTGCACGTCGACGACTACGTTATCGACGCCCAGCTCCAGCCCCTCTCGCACAAACTGACCGCGCGCGCCAAGGTGAAGTTCACAGCCCTCGAAGATCTCGCCACCGCGACCTTCGAGTTGAACAACGCGCTGCGCGTTACCCATGTCTCCGACGACCAGGGCAAAGAGCTGCAGGCCGAACGCGTCTCACAAGACAGCACCGTGCGCGTCGCCCTTCCCGCTGGCCTCTCCAAGGGCAGTAGCGCCACCCTGACCTTTGACTACGAAGGCACGCTGCAATCCGCTGACGACAGCCCGGTTCAGGGTTTGAAACTTGCTTACATCGGAAACGACATCTCGTACTTGCTGTACGCTTCGCGCTGGTTCCCGATGTCGAATTACGGCATCAACCGCTTCACCGCCACCATGAACATCACCGCGCCCCAGGATTTCGAAATCATCGGCAGCGGCAAGTTCTCCGGTACTGCGGCGACGCCATCTTCCCCATCGTCCACTGCACCCACTGCGATCGAAGAGCAGAAAGAAGAACCTGCCGCGGCTCCCGCACTGAAAACGCGCAAGCAATTAGGCAATCCTCGCGCCGTTCGTGCTGCCAAGGAACCGGCAATCAAGAACGCCACCGGCATGCACACCGTCACCTATACCTGGGATAAGCCCAGTTTCCCCGGCACCATCATTGCCGGAAAGTTCGTAAAAACCGTCAGCAGCGAAGGCGGCTTGAACCTCACCGTCTATACGCTGCCCGACAAGAAAGCGTTCGCGCAGGAATACGCCGCCACCGCCACCAAGGAACTCTTCTTCGACATCACTCTCTTCGCGCCGCCTGTCTCCAGCACCCTCAACGTCGTGGAACTTCCTGACGACACCGTGCCCGCTGCATGGGCTCCCGAGATCGCAGCCCTCGCCGGCCGCAACATTTCGCAGAAGACAAATTATCGCCTGCTCGCCAACACCATCGCGCATCAATGGTGGGGCGTGGAAATCAGCCCTGCCTCCAAGAACGATTGGTGGTTGAATGACGGCTTCGCGCGCTATACCGAAGCTCTCTACATCGAGCACCTCGTCGGCCGCGCCGGCTTCGACGAAGCCGTGAAAGACATGTCGGTCGGCGCTCTCGCCTACCAGACCGTGCCGCTCTCCAGTGTCGGCACCCTCGACACCTTCTCGCCCGAATTCCAGTCGGTGGTCACCGACAAGGGCGCAATGATCTTGCACATGTTGCGCTTCGTCCTCGGCGATTCGAAATTTAATACCGCCATGCGCACATTCGCGCAGCAGTATTCCTTGAAACCGGTGACTGTGGATGACTTCAAAGCGGTCTGCGAAAAAATCCACGGCGACCAGCTCACCTGGTTCTTCTCTCAGTGGGTTGACTCCACCAGCGCACCGGAATTCAAGGATAAATACACCGTCTTCCGCATGGGGAATGGCAAGGGCTTCCGCATCGTCGGCGAAATCAGCCAGGACCTTGATCTCTTCCGCATGCCCGTCGAAGTGAAGGTTGATACCGACGGCAAAACCGAAATGAAGCAGATTGATGTCGTGGGCACCAACTCGCCCTACGCCATCGAAACCTTCGGCAAGCCGCGCCGCATCACCATCGACCCCAACGACTACGTGCTGAAGAACTCCAGTGACATCCAGATCCGCACCGCAATCCTCCGCGGACAGGCGCTGATCCAACAGGGTGACCTCGCCGAAGCTTTGAAGCAATTCCAATCAGCGCTTGCGATCAGCAAGAACAGTTCCCTTGCCCACTATCGCATCGCCGAAGTCTTCTACCTCCAGCGCAACTACCAGGCCGCCGCCAACGAGTATCGCGACTCCCTCAACGGCGACGGAGAACCCCGCTGGACCGAAGTCTGGGCCTACATCCAACTCGGCAAAATCTTCGACATTACCGGCCAGCGCGAGCGCGCCGTGAACTCGTATCGCCAGGCCCTGCAAACCAACGACAACACCCAAAGCGCCTTGGACGAAGCCCGCAAGTACCTCAACAAACCCTACGAACGCGAAAAGCAACCGACGCAGTAATGCGATATACGGGTGCCCCATGTCTCGCGAATTTCGAGACATGGGTATAAACAATCTCGAAGCCGGGTGCCCCATTCGAACGCGCCTCCATTGGCGCGCTAGGGTGGGCCTATAAACGCCGGCCGCAGGCGCACCAACACCTCTGCTTCTGCTTTTGACTACTGTTTCTGGTTTCGATTCGACCTTTGCTTTTGACGTGAGGTAGCGAGGCGCTTCAGCGCCGCGACTCGAAGCCCAAGAAGATTCCGGGCTTCAGCCCCTGAGGTACCTGTCCTAGAACGACACCCCGCTCAACTCCACCTTCTCCACTCCCCTCGCCAGCACCAATGCCTGGAAGCTCTCTCCCAGTCCCTCCGGCGAAATCAGATGTTTGAGTTGCAGTGTGACCTTCACCCGCTCCTGCGGCAGCACGCATCCTTCGAACGCATCGGAAAATTCGGTCTCATGCCCAATCCCCAGCAACAACGACGACTGCGTTACCAACCCCAAGCTCGTCATTCCGCCCGCTTCCGCGACCTGCTGTAGAGCCGTGAAGTTCACATGTGCCGTGATGTCCTGCTCTCCGGGCGCTTCGTAAGCATTCGGAGAAGTCTGATGTTCGCGGTAAGTCATCAGCGTATCGCGATGCCGTCCCGCAACCTGCTGCTCGCGTGTATAGCCGTAGTCGATGAACAACGCGAACCCGCGCCGTTCGGCGAAGGCCGCAGCAATCCGCTGCATCCAACCATTCGCTAGCCGCGGAGCTTCTACTCGTTCACCAGGCCGCGGATTCACCCCATACCAATAGAGAAAATCCGTCGTCGGCCGCGACTGCTCCGTCCACACTTCTACGAACTCGCCGTTCTTTTCTCCGATCCGCAGCTCGCCGTACTCCGAAACAATCTCCACCGGGATCGCATCGAAAAATTCATTGCCGAAAACAATCAGCGCGGAACCGCACTCCTGCGCCGCCTCCTCCAGTTCTGCATAAACCTTCACCCGCGTATCGGAAGCAAACCTCTGCTCCAGCCGAGACCGTAAACTCGGCGAACTCTCTACCAGCCGATACCGCAGCGCCGCCGCAAACTCGGGAAACTTCTTCCCTGACCAGTCGAGAACATCCTGCGCAAACAACCCGCGCCCCGGTCCCAACTCAATCAGGTCGATCTCCGCCGGCGATCCCAGCTCCCGCCACATCTCCTCGAACTGCCGTGCCAGCAGCCGTCCAAACACGGCATGCACATCGCTCGAGGTATAGAAGTCCCCCGACTTCCCAAACTTCTCCTTCGGCCGCGCGTAATACCCCAACTCCGGGTGATAGAGACACAACTCCATGTAGCGCGAAAACGGAATCGGTCCTTCTTTGCGAATGATGCCGACAATGACATCGCGAAGACTCACGGCTTGGTCTTCGCCTCGCGAATGCTCTGCGGCGTGCGTATAAACATCTCGATGAAGTAATCGTGCAGGCAGTCGTACAGCTGGCGCTGAAACGTCCAGGCAAATTGCGGATGATCCAAATCCCTCGGGTGCACCTCGAACACATACGTGTGCACCGGCACCGGCGGGCTTTTGAAGTTGATGAGCACCTCGACCGTCTCGCCCTTCGCCCGCGCGTCAAACGCCAGCAGCGGATGCTCGTATTGCCGCAGGTGTCCAAGTACGCGTTCCAGCCGAGTCTGAGTCATCCCTCCGATTGTACCCACCCGTTGCCCCCGGGGGCGAAGTAGTCTTTCCCTCTCGACGGCGAGCTGCGTCGCTCCCCGCACAACGACTCTCTCTCTTGTTGTCATTGCGAGGAGCGCAGCGACGTGGCAATCTGCTGTTCTGTAGGAGGCCAAGTCAAGAGCAAAAGCCCAAGAAAAAAGGCGGATGGACTTTCCACCCGCCAACTGTTCCGGAGAAGAACAGAAATCATTCGTAGCGGAGAGCTTCAATGGGATCGAGACGCGCCGCCTTGATGGCCGGGAGCATCCCGCTAATGATGCCGACAAACACTAAAATTACGGTAGCCGCAACCAACGTACTCGGGTCGATGATCAGCCGAATATCCGCCGCCTCTGCGTTCTTAGCCAGCGCGCTGTAGAACGTCAACCTGCCCACGCTGAGTGACACGACATAAGCCAGCGCAATTCCCAGCGCCCCGCCAATAAACGTAATCGCCAGCGCCTCGGCCAAAAACTGCAGCAGGATGTCGCGCTTCCGTCCGCCAAGCGCTTTCTCTACGCCGATCTCCCGCGTGCGCTGCGTCACCGAGACCAGCATGATGTTCATCAGCCCCACCCCGCCAATCCCCAGCGTAAGGGTTCCAATGAACGCCAGCAGGATCTTCAACCCCATGGTGATGATCCCGAATTGCTTCACCTGCTTCATCGCATCGAACACGAAAACTGCGCGATTATCTTCGGGCTTGAATCCATGGCTTTCGGCCAGCGTGCTGCGTACGCCGCGTTCCACCAGGTCGTACTGATCCGTCTCGTAGTCGAGCCAGATCCCGTCGAGATAATGCGTATCCTTCAAATCGCCCATCGCGGAAAACGGGATGTAGACCTGCTTGTTTATATTGCTGTCGCCTTCCTGCATGCGCGGTTCCACCACGCCGACCACTTCAAACGAAATCCCGTCGATACGCACCTTCTGGCCCAACGGATATTGACCGGAGAAGAGTTTCGTCGCAGCCTCCGATCCCAATACCGCCACCCGTCCCTTTTGCGCCAGGTCTTCTTCGTTGAAGAAGCGCCCCTTGTCTACGTTGATCACCTGGATCCGCTGGATCGACGGATAATCGCCGTTCACATTGATCGTGTACGAGCGGGTATCGTTCGAAACCGTAGCCTGCTTGTTCACCTCCGGCGTAATCCGCTTGATCATCGGAACATTGGTCGCCAGCCGATCCAGATCATCGAGCGTGAACTTAACCTGCGTTCCCGCTTTCTGTCCTCCGGCCTGTTGCGAAGTCCGCCCCGGAAACACGCCGATAATCTTCACTCCAAAGTGCGAGAAGATCGTCGTGATCGCCCGCCCGAATCCCGACCCGTACGCCAGCAGCAGCACCACCGTCGCAATCCCCCAGGCCATGCCCAGCATGGTGAGCGCGGTTCGCCGTCGATTGTGTCGCATCGCGCTGTTCGCCTGTTGCAGCAGATCTTTCATCATGGCGTTACTCCTGCCTCAGCGCATCCACCGGCGCCATCATCGCTGCCTTGCGCGCCGGATAAAGCCCTGCTACCACGCCCGCCAGCGCCAACGTCCCAATCGCCACCGCCGCCGACATCGGCACCACCCGCGGCGTATCGAATCCCTCCGGCGACGGCAGCTGCGCCAGCAGAGCGCAGAACCCAATCGCCCCTGCCAACCCGATGCCGCCACTGAACAAGGTTAAGAACGTCCCTTCCAGGAAGAACTGCGCCAGCACGCTGCGATTGGTAGCGCCCAGCGCCTTGCGCAACCCAATCTCGCGCGTGCGCTCCGTAACCGCCACCAGCATGATGTTGATAATCCCAATCGCTCCCAGCGCCAGCGTCACGATCCCCACGCTCCCCAGGAACACATTCATCGCGTCGAAGATCTTCCCCACCATCTCCGCGCTCTTCACGCTGTCCCACGCTTCGAATGCATCTTCATTCGCGGCGTCGAAGCCGTGGTTCTTCGCCACAATCGCCTTCGCCTCGGTCATCGCGATGGCATGTTCTTCACGCGTCCGCGGGCGGAAATTAATAAAGCTGACCGCATTTTCTTCTCGCGCCTGCTTCAGCGGAAAATACGTATGCATCGCCGCGAACGGAATGAACACGCGGTTGTTGGTGGAGTTCTCATCGCCCTTCCCCACTCGCTGCACAACGCCAATCACTTCAAAGCTCCGCCCGTTCAGCAAAATCGACGTTCCCAGCGGATTCTGTTTTTCCGGAAAGAGGTTCTTTACCATCTCGTCGCCGATCACCGCCACGTCGCGTCGCTGCGATTCGTCGAGATCGTTCAGCCAGCGCCCCTTGGCCAGCGGCAGGTAGCGAATGACATTGAAATTCGGAAGAATGCCGGTGACTTGTCCGTTGGTGCTGCCGAACTGGCTCACCTCGCGGATGTCTTCCCGCATCAACACCGGCGAGGTCGCGCGCACGTGTGGCGCACTCATCGCGATGTCTTGCGCATCCTGGATCGTGAGTTTGTATGGACGGCCGGAGCTCATGTTGCCGGCAACCGCCGGCGCGCGGCCCGGAAAAATAAATTCAATGTCCTCGCCGAAGCTGTTCATCTCCCGGACATTGCCCGAGCGAAATCCTTCGCCCAGACCCACCAGCAGGAGCAGCGACCCCACGCCCCACGCAATTCCGAACATGGTGAGGAACGACCGCAGCTTGTGCGCCCAAAGCGTGCGAAAGGTCTGTCCAATGATGTCGAGGGCAACGCGCATGGATCACTCCCCTGGAGAGCAATACGCGCCTGCCCGCGCGAAAGTTCCTGTATAGACGTTTCGCCTATCCTTTTGCGCACAGCATGGGATGAACAGCATCCCGCAAGGGTCGAACCGTGAATCGGATGAATCGAATCTACTGGTGCTCGGATTGTTAGTTCTTGTTTCGCTTTTGACGTGAGGTAGAGCGGCGCTTCAGCGCCGTGTCCCAGGTCAGAAAACCGGGGCTACCCCCTGAGGTACTTCGATCTCTGCTGCTCGCAGCCCACGCGGGTGGTGTCGTTTGATAGCCCGGCGCCCCAACGCCCCGTCCCGAACCAGAAACGCATTTGCCCTTGACGTGAGATTAGAACGACGCCCCAGCGTCCCCAAACCAAAAAGACATTTCGCTGTTGACACGAGGTAGAACGACGCCCCAACGCCGCATCCCCGAACTAAAAAGGCGCCTCGCTCTTGACGTGAGAAAGAGGGCTCCTCCCCACGTCTCCGAACCAGAATGAGATTTCGCTTTTGACGTGAGGTAGAGCGGCGCTTCAGCGCCGCGTCCCCGGCAAGAAAAACCGGGGCTTCAGCCCCTGAGGTTCTTCGGTGTCTATTCAATTCTCAGAAAATGCAGTGGACGTTTTTGGGAGCTTAGCTCTTGACGCCGCCCCCGGTGCCGCATCCCCGAACTAAAAAGGCGTCTCGCTCTTGACGTGAGAGAGAGGGCTCCATCCCACGTCTCCGAACCAGAATGAGATTTTTCTTTTTGACGTGAGGTAGAGCGGCGCTTCAGCGCCGCGTCCCCGGCAAGAAAAACCGGGGCTTTAGCCCCTGAGGTACCTCGATCTCCACTGAGCGCGTGGATTCTGTTCAGCGATGTTGCGGCCACACCAGGTCTGGTACGAAGTTCAGGTTTGAGCTTATGGCCTCCCGCGCTCACACGCTCTACGACAAGCTGTTTTGGGGAAAACAATCTACCCGCTGTGACGCCCGAGGGTGAGTGTTTCGTTCCGACATGGTCGGAGGAGACAATGCTCGCAACGCTTCTTGCCGCAGGCTTGGAGATGTTCGGCGTATCCGTCGCAAATTGGGAAGACTCGCCTTCTTACTCCGGCAACTAGAATGTTATCGACAAACCCTCATACCAAAGATAATGCCAATGTGGCAGGTTAGGGAGCGGTAAGGGCTGTAGATGTTGAAAAACTCGGTGTTCCCGAAAACTGACTTAAACCGGATGACCTGAATTGTATCCGCGTCCGGAGAAA
>PLWX01000057.1 GCA_003151155.1 Acidobacteriaceae bacterium | reverse complement strand
CAAAATGCCACTGGCGCCGTGGGCATGAACGGTCTGACTCTGGATTCTCACTCCAACGGAGCTGTCATTTCGTCCGATTCAAAATCCGTGAAGCTGGAAGAAGGTACTCAGCTGCTGCTACGTGTTCTTCCCCAGTAACCTTAGGAAAAGGAGCTGGTTCACTTTCGTCTCTAGCCGTCTGTGCGGTACAATTCTGCAGCACGGTTAGAGCGTCGTTAGCTCCGTCGTAACCGCCCGCTCGTAGACCTTGCAAGCTATCTATTGATTTACTGCAAGAGTTCCGGAGGAATTGGAATGTCCATCAAAAGTGAAGTAGCCCCCAGCCGCACGAAGAAGTTCGTCGGGGTGCTGCTCATGGCTCTCGGAGTGTGTTCCGGTGCAGCCATCGCGCAACAACAACCCGCCCCCTCACAACCCGCCCCGCAACCTGCCGCAACGTCTGACAACGCGGCCCCCAAGTTTGAACTCTTTGCAGGATATTCGTGGCTCGATCCGCGCGGGTTTTACAGCGTACCTGAAAATCCAAGTATCGCGTTGAAGGCCCCGACGATGAATAAGGGCTTCGGCGTCGCGGGCACAAAGAATTTCGGAAACGTCTTTGGGTTTACCGTCGACTACAGCTACCACTGGACCGATGCATTCCAGGCCCAGACTTTCATGGCTGGTCCCCAGATCAAATCACGTTCCGAACATTTTCAGCCCTTCGCGCACATCTTAGCCGGTGGCGCCAATCTCGCTCCGCAGATCACGCGCGGATCGTCGCAGTGGAGGCCCGTGCTGGCAGGCGGCGGTGGAATCGATTTGCTTCTGACCCCGCGCTTTGCCCTGCGCATCTTCCAAGCCGACTACATGTACACCAACTTCAAGACGGACTTTCCGACCGGTGAGCCGAGCCGTTGGAATGCAGTTCGCCTGCAGGGCGGTATCGTGTTCAACGCCGGACTCGAGAAAGAGCTTCCGGTCTCCGCAGCTTGCACCGCGCAGCCTGCGTCCATGATGGCTGGCGAACAGGTTAAGGTTCAGGTCACGCCGACCAACTTCAATCCCAAGCGTACCTTGACCTACACCTGGTCGAGCACCGGCGGCAAGGTGGCCGGCAACGACGCTTCCACGACAGTCGATACCAACGGCCTTGCGCCGGGCAGCTATACGGTGAAGGCGTCGGTGAGCGATGGTCGCAAGAAGAATCCCGCGGTTGCGGAATGCAGCGCGGCATTCACCATCAACGAACCGCCGAAGCATCCGCCGACCATCAGCTGCACCGCGACCCCGACTACGGTCCGCGCGGGTGATCCGGTCACAATCAATTCCACGGGCAACAGCCCCGACGGTCGGCCGTTGACCTACACTTACACCTCGACTGGTGGGAAACTGACGCCCAACGGCGCCACCGCCACCCTTGACACCACCGGCGCATCCGCTGGCCCGGTCACGATCAACTGTTCGGTGAGCGATGATCGCAACCTGACCGCTTCGACAACGACGAACGCGAACATTGAAGTTCCGCCGCCGCCGCCGACCAGCAGCAAGCTGAACGAGATCACCTTCCCGAACGACAAGAAGCCGGCCCGTGTGGACAACACTGCCAAGGCGATTTTGGATGACGTGGCGCTGCGCCTGCAGCGTGAACCGGATTCCAAGGCCGTCGTCGTGGGTTATGCCACCGCGGACGAAACCAAGAAGAAGATCAACAAGAATCTCGCCCAACAGCGTGCCATCAACACCAAGGCTTGCCTCGACGGCGTAGAAGTTTCTTGCGAAAACCAAGGGAAGCAGATTGACCCGAGCCGCATTGAAGTTCGTACCGGCACGGGCGACCAGAACAAGGCCGAGATCTGGATCGTACCTTCCGGAGCTAGCTTCACCGGAGAGGGCACGACCCCGGTCGATGAGTCGAAGGTTAAGGTACAGGCCCGTACGGCTGCGCCCGCTCCTCACAAGAAGGCCGCCAAGAAGCCTGCTGCTCAGTAGGCTGTCCTGGTTGTAAGACTACCGGTGAGTGCTTCGGCACTTACCGGTTTTTCATTTGGGGCACTATGCCCTGGCGGCGATGGAATGGCTGGACCTGTGGACTGCCTTCTGCGAGTACATCGCCTCGTCGGCGCGTGCGATGATGTCCTTTAAACACTCCCCGGGAAGTCGCTCTACCAATCCAACCGATGCGGCGACGCGCAGCTTGATCGTTCTTGCATTCGATTCCAGCGTGTAGTCGCCGTCGAGCCACTGCCGCAAACGTGCGGTCTGCTGGACGGCTTGTGGTAAGTTGCAGTCGAGAACGATGATGAACTCATCGCCTCCCCAACGGCCGATGATATCGGTTGAGCGGGAGGCGGATTGCAACTCGAAAGCGAATTGCCTCAGGAGCTCGTCTCCTACCAGGTGACCATACGTATCGTTCACTGTCTTGAACCCGTCGAGATCGAGCAGGACCAGGCAAAACGGCAGTACCGATTGCACGCGTCGATCGATGAGGTCTTCGATGCATTGGCGGTTGCGCAGGCCGGTGAGGCCGTCGCGCAAGGCTACCTTCTCCGCTTCTTCGAGTCGGGATTTGTAGTTCAAAACTTCCGAGCGCAACTGCGAAATGGCGGCTTGACCTTCTTGCGCCATCCGATCCACGGATGTCTTCAACTCCAATGCAGTCTTCAGGGCGGACGCACGGATCGCTGTGAGGTCTTCCAGTTTCGCGATGGTCTGGAGTCGCGCGGTGCATTCATGCAACTGAAGGGCACAGCGCTGATCACGTTCGCCCACTGCCTCTGCGGTGCGTGCGAGAACCAGCAACAATTCCTTGATCTCGCCGGCTTGCGCATCGAGGTGCAAGGCTGTACGCTGTCCCCACTTGGACAACGAGTCACGCACGCTGCTTTCGGTACTGTCGATGAGCTTGCCCGAGACGTCATCTTTTAGCTTCGTTTCCAAACTGTCGAGCCGTTGTTTGAGTTCTGATCCGACCGGAGGGAAGGCCTGCACCGCAGACTCTCCCATGGCCCTGAGCGCCGAGCGGTAAGCGCGCAGGACTTGCGGCCAAAGTTCTTTCGCATCGGCAGAAGGCGTAGTCGGCGGTTCGTGCAGGTCCATGTCGAGATATCGCTTGAGCGAAATCATCCTGTCCTCGATTGAGTCGGTGGTCCATCGGCAGACGGACGCACCTGGCCACTCGAGGCTTCTATCGGAAGGACGACGGATTTTCTTCAGTTGGAAATACAACGTGGTGATCGTGTCACTCGTCAAGTTTTTCGTTAGCAAGCACTTAAGTCGCTCGCATATACCAGTGTAGGCAGCAGAGTACCCGGTCTAACGTAACGTTGCGGAAAGTACCTACTCTGTAAAACCATAGGCCCAACCACAGCGTCCATTCACAGGGGAAGGGCGGTATCATCAATCGTGATGTCCACCAAAAAGTTTTGCTCGCTGCTCAGTCTGTTTGTTGTACTCGCAATTGGCGTAACCTTTGCCTCATCCACACCGTGGAAGGAACTCGGTCCGGAGGGCGGCGATGCCCGCAGCTTGTCTTACGATCCGCATAACCCGGATCGTATCCTGCTGGGCACAAGTTCCGGTCAGCTTTACCTGTCGCAAGATCGCGGTAAAAGCTGGACGCGCTTCGCACAGATCGGGCTCGGCGACGACTACGTTCTCGACAACACGGCGTTCGATCCGAACGATTCCAACACCATCTACGTCGCGGTATGGAGCGTGGAGCACCAGCGCGACGCCGGCGATCTCTATGTAACGCGCGATGGCGGCAAGAGCTGGAAGACGATCGAGTCGATGCGCGGGAAATCAATCCGCGCGCTGACCATCGCGCCCAGCAATCCGAAGATTCTCATCGCAGGTGCGCTGGATGGCGTGTATCGCAGCGAGGACAGCGCCAGTACGTGGCATCGCATCTCGCCGGAAAATCATGCCGAAATTAAGAACATCGAGTCGATCGCAATCGATCCGAAAAACTCTGACGTGGTCTACGCGGGAACCTGGCACCTGCCATGGAAAACCGAAGACGGTGGTAAGAACTGGCACAGCATTAAGCAGGGCGTGATCGACGATTCCGACGTGTTCTCGATCATTGTCGATTCTTCAAATCCATCCAACGTGTTCGCCAGTGCTTGCTCGGGTATCTACAAGAGCGAAACCTCTGGCCAACTGTTCCACAAGATCCAGGGAATTCCCATGACGGCGCGTCGCACGCGCGTTTTGATGCAGGACCCGGTGAATCCGCAGATCGTGTACGCGGGTACGACCGAAGGCCTTTACAAGACGGTGGACGGCGGCAAGACGTTCAAGCTGATGGGAGTGAAGAACGCCATCGTGAATGATGTTTCGATTGACCCGCGCGACCCCAAGCGGGTGTTGCTAGCCACGGACCGCAGTGGCGTGCTCATGAGCGAAAATGGCGGCGAGAGCTTTGAACCATCGAACCGCGGATATTCGCATCGCCAGGTCGCTACCGTGGTGGTCGACCAGAAAGATCCTGACACGATCTATGCCGGTCTGCTCAACGACCGCGATTTCGGCGGCGTGTACGTGTCGCATGACGCGGGCGCGAGCTGGAGGCAGATGAGCAAGGGGCTGAAAGACCGCGACGTCTTCACCCTGCAGCAGAGTGAGGGCGGAACGCTGTGGGCCGGTACAAATCACGGCATCATGGAGTTCTCCGGGAAGAGCGATACATGGGAGCAGGCCAGTGAAGTGGTGAAGGAGAAGATCATTCCTGCACCGAAGGTCGTCGCAAAGGCCACACCGAAGACCGCTGCCGGAAAAAAGGCGGCGGCAGCAGCCGCTGCAAAAGCGGCAAAGCCGAAGATCGAATACGAGAAGTCTGAGCTGACGGCGCAGGTTTCGCAGTTAGCATTCGCCGGTTCGCATTGGTATGCCGCTACGAGCTCCGGTGTCTATAGCAGTCACGATGCAGGTAAGGCCTGGCACGGTGGGCCGATCAATACGGACAGCAGGTTCCTGTCGGTGAGCGCGAACGATGACAAGGCGCTCGCAGTGACGGCGACCTCAGGCTATCTGTCAATCGACCAGGGCGAGAAGTGGGAAAAGGTCACGGTGCCGAACTTCATCACCGTGATCAACAGCGCAACCGTTGCCCCCGATGGCAGCCTGTGGATGGCTACCCAGCAGGGCGCGATGCGCAGTACGGATGATGGTAAGACGTGGGATCACGTCACCGGCGGATTGCCCTGGAAGCAGATTCTGGAAGTATCCGTGGATGCGCCCAACCGTCGCATGCTGGCAACAGCACGTGATGCACGCGGCGTCTATGCCAGCACCGATAACGGAGCCACCTGGAAGTACTCGGCGGACTCCGAACTGCTGGTACGCGGAGCGGTAGGCTTCCGCGGAGGTTACCTCGCGATTACGGCGTTCAACGGTCTCGAAGTGGGATCCGCGAATGCAGCAGCAGCGACCGTTACCCGGGCTAGCAGTCATGGGAGCGGATCGAAATAACAGGGGAGAACGTTCTATAGGCTAAGCCGCTCTTCGGAGCGGCTTTTTCATGGCGGTTCCACTCTGGCATTCGGACCCAAATCAACAATTTCCTAAGTAGCTGAATCGCTGTGAGTTCCACAAGGCTCGGCGATCGCGAGTTTCGTCCTGGGAATAGCGGTCTGCGATCGAGCGGCTCGCTGAGGACGTAAGTCTCTATTACATAAGTATTTAGAAATCCCTAATCGAATTGGAACGCTGCCTGCAATAAGAATAGCGTGCCGATCTCGACCAACTCGGAGTGGACGGAAGCTGGGTCAGCACGGCTGGAACACATTCTGGAAGTGCGCCGGCTGCTGCACGACTTGAGCAACGTCTTAACCGGGTTGTTGATCACCGCCGGCCTCCTGAAAAACTTCGTACCGCTTACCGGGAACGGCGGGCGGTACGCGAGTGACATTGAGGGAAGCGCTGAGCGGGCGGCGGAATTGGTCTGTGAGGTCTGCGGAAAAGTTCATCGCTTGCAAGCTTTGAACGGCCACGAGAACACAAAGGTGTGTGATGTCCGTCCTAGTTTGGGACAAGAGAGTAGAGAAGACTGATGCCAGAAGAACAGCGGGTCCCAGGAGACCCCGGCGAGGTGCCGAAATTCCCTTTTGGGATTGAGGCCCACCGGTTCGGTTGGACGAAAATGACCGTACAACAATGCATCACCGAAGCGAACCTCTTGAACTTACTGATTGTGGATGACGAGCGGGTTGTGCGGGAAGGCTGCAGGGACGTTGCCCAAGCCCTCGGCTTTTCGACGTTCACGGCGGAGAACGCCGACCAGGCTTACAAGGTTCTCGACAGCACGAGCGTAGACGTCATCCTGCTGGATTTGCGCCTGCCGGGGATCGGTGGGCTGGAAGCGTTGCGGCAGATCAAGCAGCGCCGTCCTGAAACGGTAGTGATCGTTGTCACCGGGTATGCGACCGTCCAGTCTGCGGTGCAGGCCATGAAGCATGGCGCTTATGACTACGTCACCAAACCCTTCAATATGGACGAATTACGCCTATTGCTTGACCGTGTGACCGGGCATTTGAAACTGACCACCGAGAATCGCATCCTGCGTGAGCAGGTAAAGGCGCGGCACGGCTTCGGGGGCCTAGTCGGACGCGCTCCTGAAATGGAACGACTCTATCGCATCATCACCAAAGCGGCCAATAGCACCCATCCGGTGCTGATTATGGGCGAGAGCGGTACCGGCAAAGAAGTCGTTGCACGCGCGGTGCACTATACGGGCATTTATAAAGACAAACCCTTCATCCCCGTCGATTGCGGCTCGCTCGTGCCTACGCTGATCGAAAGCGAACTGTTCGGTTACGTCAAAGGCGCATTCACCGGAGCGCAGCATCCCAAGCACGGACTGCTCTCCATGGCAGATGGTGGCACGGTGTTTCTCGACGAAATCGGCGAACTTCCTATCGATTTGCAGTCGAAGTTGTTGCGGGCGCTGCAGGAGAAAGAGATTCGTCCGGTGGGTGGAACCAAGGCGGTACCGATCAACGTGCGCATTCTGGCAGCCACCAATCGCGACTTGGAACAAGCTGTACAACAGGGAACCTTCCGTCGTGACCTGTACTTCCGTCTCAACGTACTGACCCTGCGCATCCCGCCACTGCGTGAGCGCAAACAGGACCTGCCACTCCTCGTCGGACACTTTCTTGAGCGCGCGGAAAGGTCCACTGGCTTCCAACGCAACATCAGCGATGAGGCTCTAAAACTGATGCTGGCCTACGAGTGGCCGGGAAACGTGCGCGAACTAGAGAACTGCCTGGATCGCGCCTGCGCCCTGACCTCGGGCCCCACCATTCATGTCGGCGATCTTCCGACCTCAATTCAAAACTGGCACGTGCAGACGCAGGCGGCAGCATCGCCACAGGCCGTGACGGCACCCACGAATGGCATCGTGCCGATCGCCGATATGGAAAAACAGGCGATCCTTGAAGCGATCGATCGGCTCCACGGCGACAAACTCGAAGCAGCGCGGTTGCTCGGCATCGGTAAGACAACTCTGTATCGCAAATTGAAGGAGTACGGCTCAGCAGTTTAGTTCGGCACGCGATTTTCAGCAGCGGTGCGGGCGCCGAAGTGTGTCCGCACGGGGAAGGAAGCTCTCATGAATTTACTCGTTAGTGCATCGCCGCGTAGCCACGACTGTGCGGCGGCAATCGAAGAAGCTACTCAGGTTCCAACCACGGTATGCGGTGATGTCGTCAGGGCCGCCACCCTGGTGCGGAGTGGTGAATATGCTGCTGTTATTTTTGACCAGGCCAGTCTCCATCCTGACCCGATCATTCCTGAGAACATTCTTCGCAATGCTGGTCTCGCCGTCCCCGTATTCGTAAACTCGGCGCTGATGGCACAGGGTCGCATCATGGCCGAAGTCCGGTCGGCTCTCGCGCGCGTAGAACGCGAAAAGAGGCTGGCGATCCGACAAGCAGAAGCTCTATTGCGCAACGATTTGAAGGGCGAGATCACCGGAATCCTAATCGCGGCGGAACTGGCACTCTCATCCGGCGACCTTGCACCTTTCGTGGAAGACAAATTACGCGACATCGAGCAACTCGCAACCAGGATGCGTGGTCGCTTCGAGATGATTCAGTAGCAAAGCTTTGAACGAAGGACAACTCAGAGCAGGCAGGTTGCTTCCCATGAAAAGGCCAGCATTCTGGCCCAAGGTGACCGACATGCTTTGGACTATCTTTGCGATTTTGCTCATCCTCTGGCTACTGGGCTGGAGCTTCCACATAGCTGGCAGTCTGATCCACGTTCTTTTGGTGATTGCCGTGGTGGTTGCGGTGATTAACCTGATCACCGGTCGCAGAACGGTTTAGCAGCGCGGAAGTGGAACGGCACGCATGCGCAAATGGAGGTGACTTTCGATCGTGCGGCGTGCTGTATCACCTTCTTCCAATCACTTCGCGCCCAACCGCGCGACGCGGGTCTCACTGCCCCAAGAGTTGTGCAAAAACGCGTTCGCCTGCCATTTGGCCCGTGTTCAGGGCAACGTACGTAGCTGCTGTTGCCTCTAATGCCTTACGGCAGCTAGACTTGCCGCCAAGACATGGTTACAACGCCACACTTAGATGAAATCGATCGCGATCGTTTGACCCAGCGCATTGGGGAATTGGGGGAGTGGTTCCACAACCTCGATCTTCACGGTGTGCGAACTGCCCCCAACCACTTTCTCGGAGATTTTCCGAACGTAAAGTGGAAGCATATCCAGAAATCTATCCCGCAGGACCTGTCCGGCGCGAGCGTGCTGGATATCGGTTGCAACGGCGGTTTCTATTCCATTCAGATGAAATTACGTGGCGCCGGGCGGGTGCTTGGCATTGACGTGGACGACCGCTACCTGAACCAGGGTCGTTTTGCCGCCGCAACCCTGGGGATGGATATCGAGTTCGAAAAACGATCCGTGTATAACGTGGATCAAATCGAAGGACAGTTCGACTACGTGTTCTTCATGGGCGTCTTTTATCATCTTCGCTATCCGTTATTCGCGCTCGACAAGGTGATCAAAAAGGTCCAGAAAAAGCTCGTTTTCCAGACTATGATTCGCGGCTCCGAAGAAGCCAAGCAAGTGGACAGCGACTATGACTTCTGGAACAAAGAGATTTTTTCAGATCCGCATTTTCCGCAAATGTACTTCATCGAAAACAGCTACGCCAACGATCCGACGAACTGGTGGATCCCGAATCGCGCCGCGGCTGAAGGCATGTTGCGCAGTTCGGGGCTCGAGATTATCGATCATCCGGAGACGGAGACGTGGATCTGCGAACCGAAGACGGCTTTGCGCGCGGATGGAAAATACATTCTCGATCACGAACTTGCGGGAACGCTCTAGCTTTTAAGTCATATCTTTTGGCCAAACCTTAGGTGGGGAAACTGCATGGTAGAAGCAGTGATGCTCTGGAACGAACCCAATAACCTCTCGCATTGGGATTTCAAGATTGATCCGGAGTGGAAATCATTTGCGGAGATGACAATCACTGCGGCGCGCGTGATCCGCGAAATCAATCCTGACTTGAAGATCATTCTCGGAGGTATCTCTCCGATCGACCCGAATTTCATCGAATTGCTTACCGGACACGGGGTGATCGACGCGGTGGACGTAGTCGCGGTACATGGATTCCCACTGGACTGGAACCACTGGAGCATCCACGAGTGGCCAAGGAAAGTCGACGAGATTCGCGCCGTCACGAAGAAGCCCGTCTGGGTTACCGAAGTGGGCGCGTCATCCTTTGGTGCCGAAGAGGTGCAGGAGTGGGGGATGCGCAAGACCGCCGAGCTACTGTTGCCGGTGGTGGATCGCGTGTACTGGTACAGCCTCTTCGATCTGCCGGCGAGCTGGTCCGCGACCACTCGTCATAAGGAAGCTGAAGGCAGTTCTTATTACCGGCACTATTACATGGGATTATTGCGGGAAGACGGCTCGCCGAAACCCGCTGCGAAAAGCTTTGCCGAGGGATTAGGGATCTGCCAGTGGTTCCACTATGAGGATCACCGACTGGAACTCGGAGTGGAATGGCTGCGCAAACTTGGCGTGAAGTATCTGCGCACCGGTGTAAGCTGGGCGGATTGGTATCGTCCGAACGCGGAGGCGTGGTTCGATGTGCAGATGAGTGGGTTGCAGGAGTTCGCAACCACCATGACGCTGTGTTTTACGCCAGCGCATCTTGGCGTACAGCCCCACTACACCAGTCCTCCAAAAGATCAGAAGGATTTTGCGGAGTTTGCGCGCTGGGCGGTAACGCGCTATGCGTCGCGTACGGTAGCCCGGGATGAAGAAATGAAAGTAGGACGGAAATGAGCAAGCGTGTCCTGGTGACCGGTGGTGCGGGCTTTGTGGGATCGCACCTGGTGGACGCACTGCTGCGCGAAGGCCACGTAGTACGCGTGTTTGACAGCCTCTCGCCGCAAGTCCACCCGCAGGGATTGCCCGCGTATCTCGCCATCGATACCCAGTTTGTCCAAGGCGATATGCGCGACTTGGATGCAGTGCGCAGCGCATTGACAGACATCGATGTCATTTATCACAAGGCCGCTGCTGTCGGGGTGGGGCAATCAATGTATGAGATCGCGCAGTACATGGGCGCGAACACACAAGGAACCGCCAACCTGCTGCAGGCGATACTCGATAGCAAGCGTCAGTTTGAGAAATTGATCGTGGCTTCCTCGATGTCGATTTATGGGGAAGGGAAATATCGCTGCGACACGCACGGTGAAGTTGCACCGCCGCCACGTCCGCTTGAGCAATTGAAGCGTAAGCAGTGGGAGGCGCTTTGCCCGACATGTGGCGCTGAGTTAAATCCGGTCGCCACCGACGAGACCAAGGCGCTGCAGTGCACGTCAATCTACGCGTTGTCGAAGAAAGATCAGGAAGAACTGTGCCTGCTCTATGGGCGCACATATGGCCTGCCGGTGGTAGCGCTGCGATATTTCAATATCTATGGCACGCGGCAGGCGCTCTCCAATCCTTATACCGGCGTAGCTGCAATCTTCGCGGCGCGGTTGTTGAATCGCAATGCGCCAATGGTGTTTGAGGATGGCGCTCAGCAGCGAGACTTCGTGAGCGTCCACGACATCGTGCGCGCCAACCTGCTTGCACTCGAAAGTGCGAAGGCGGATGGCATGGCTATCAACATCGGTTCCGGCTCGCCGATCTCGATCGCCGACGTGGCGAAGGCACTTGCGAAATCGTTAGGTGTAGACGCCGATGCGGAGATCACCAGCAAGTATCGCGCGGGCGACATTCGTCATTGCTTCGCAGATATCACCCTCGCCCGGCAAGTGCTTGGCTTTGAACCACAGTTTCAGTTTGCGGATGGCATTCACGAGCTAGTCGAGTGGTTGCGTTCGCAATCTGCTTCGGATCGTGTTTCGGATGCGACACAACAGCTCACAGCCCACGGGCTGACAGCTTAGGAGAACTGGCAAACATGCACGTGCTGGTCACGACGGACACGATCGGCGGCGTCTGGACCTACGCCCGGGAACTGGTCACCGGACTGGTGCGCCGCGGCGTTCGCGTGACCCTGGTGAGCTTCGGGGAAATTCCTACCGCTGAACAGACCCAATGGCTGGATTCCATCCGCAATGTCGACTTTCGCGCCACTGCGTTCCGCCTGGAGTGGATGCAGGAAGCGCAAGACGATCTCGAGGCCTCGTCGGACTTTCTGAAAGCGATCATCGACGAAGTGAAACCTGATCTGCTGCACCTCAACCAGTTCGCTTACGGTGCTCTTGGTGTCGATATCCCGAAGCTGGTGGTGGCGCATAGCGACGTGGTGGGTTGGTGGGCCTCGGTAAAAGGTGAAGTACCGGGCGACATCCCATGGATGGCGTGGTATCGCGAAGTGGTACAGGCAGGGCTGGAGAATGCCACCGCAGTGGTTGCGCCTTCGCGATGGATGCTGGAATGCGTGCGGCAGTACTACTGTGAGCCGCGCACGGCTACCGTGATTTACAACGGGCGTTCGCCCGTTCTTTTCAACCCTCACATGAGTAAGGAAGACGGCATTGTGTCGGTGGGCCGCTTGTGGGATTCAGGCAAACAGGTGTCACTCTTACTGCATGGCGAAACCTCGATGCCGATCACGATTGCGGGAACCGAACAGCATCCCGACGAAGTATTTCGCGAAGGCTCACCCTTCGAGTTTGTTGATCGGGAACGCGTACACATGCTGGGAACGCGGACGGAAAGTCAATTACGTCACCTTTTCGGGCGAGCCTCGATCTATGCAGCTACCTCCCGTTATGAGCCCTTCGGACTGGCACCGCTCGAAGCGGCACTGTCGCGCTGCGCGCTGGTCGTCAACGATATTCCAAGCCTCCGCGAGATTTGGGGCGACGCGGTTTGTTATTTCGACACGAACCAGTCAGAGTCGTTATTCGAGGAACTAAACCGGCTCGTCGAGGATCGCACGCGTCGGCTCACCTACGCGAACCTTGCGTATAACCGGGCTCGCCAGTATTTCAATGCCGACCGAATGGTGGATGAATACCTCAACCTCTACCAGAAGTTGGGAGCACGCTCGCAGGCGGCATGATCGATAGTTTGCAATTCCGCATGTTTGCCCACTCGTGGGTGTCCGACTGGAACCATGGCAATGCCCACTTTTTACGCGGCCTGGCGCGTGAACTGGGCGAACTCGGCAACGGAGTTCGCTGCTACGAAGAATTGGGCTCGTGGTCGCTTTCGAACCTGGTGAGCCAGGAAGGCGAACGCGCCATTGACGCCATCGACCAGTTCCGCGCGAAGTTTTCGATGCTGGACGTTCGCTTCTACGACCGCAATAATCGCTTCGACGAATTTCTCGATGAAGAGTTGCGAGAAGCCGATATCGTTGTTATTCACGAGTGGAATGACCCTGCAGTCGTGAGCGCAATCCTGGCACGTAAAAGTCAGTTTGGGTTTCGGGCACTCTTCCACGACACTCACCATCGCGCCTATACCCGCGCTGGGGAGATACTCGGATTCCCCCTGCATCTGTTTGACGGGGTGCTGGCATTCGGTGAGCCGATCACGCGCATCTATCGTGACGGTTTCGGGATTTCGAATGTGTGGACCTTTCACGAGGCAGCCGATGTACAGAATTTTCATCCCATGGAAAGTGAGCAGACGACCGACGTGCTCTGGGTCGGCAATTGGGGCGACGAAGAGCGTACCCAGGAACTGAAGGAGTTCCTGGTGGAGCCCGCGGCCGCAATGCGTGAACGGGATTTCAAGGTGTATGGGGTGCGTTACCCTGACGCGGGCGTGAAGGCCCTGCTGGAGGCGGGCATCGAGTATCACGGGTATCTTCCGAACCTCTGTGCGCCCGAGGCGTTTTCCAAGACGCGCATAGCGTTGCACGTACCTCGTCGCGAATACGCCAACGGACTGGCAGGCATTCCAACCATCCGCGTGTTTGAGGCGCTGGCATGCGGTGTTCCGCTGGTATGTGCGCCCTGGGAGGATGTAGAGAACCTGTTTCATCCGGGCAAAGACTACGTCGTGGTGAAGGACGGAAAAGCGATGACGGCGGAACTGAACCATTTGCTCGGAGACGACGCTGCCCGACGGCAACTGGGCGAGAACGGAATGCGCACCGTGTTGGCCCGGCACACCTGTACTCATCGCGCGCAGCAACTCGAGGAGATCTGCAAGGAGATCGTGCAGTGAAAGTCTTCGTTTTTGGGTCCAGCCTGGTTTCGTCGTACTGGAATGGGGCGGCTACCTATTATCGCGGCATCTATAAAAATCTCGCCGCTTTGGGCTGCCAGGTTACCTTCGCGGAGCCGTGCATCTACCAGCGCCAGGAACATCGTGACCCCGGCGATTACAGCTACGCAAAATCGTTGGTGTACAACACTCCCGACGACATCGACTGGCTGCTGCGCCTGGCGTGCGATTCCGATGTCGTGATCAAACACAGCGGCATAGGCGCCGACGATGCGCTGCTGGAGCAGCGCGTGCTCGATTGCCGATCGCAACGGACCAGCGTGATCTTCTGGGATGTCGATGCGCCCGCCACGCTCGCAACGGTGGAGAGTGATCCGGACAATCCATTTCGGCAATGCATTCCGGAGTACGACTTCATTTTTACCTATGGCGGCGGCCCGCCGGTGGTGGACCGATACCTGAAGCTCGGTGCGCGTAATTGTCACCCAATCTATAACGCTCTCGAACCGGAGTCTCACCAGCCGGTTGTTCCGGATCCTCAACTCGACTGCGACTTGGTCTTCGTAGGAAATCGGCTACCTGATCGCGAGCGTCGTGTAGAAGACTTTTTTCTTCGCGCTGCGGAGTTGTCGCCGGAGTGCAACTTCATCCTTGGCGGCGAGGGTTGGGGCAACAAGAAGCTACCCTCGAATGTGCGCTGGATTGGGCACGTCGGAACCGGCGACCACAACCGGGTGAACTGCTCGGCCCGCATGGTGCTGAACATCAATCGCGAGTCAATGGCGGACGTGGGCTTCTCGCCGCCCACACGCGTGTTTGAAGCTGCCGGCGCTGGCGCTTGCCTGATCACCGACCAGTGGACTGGCATAGAAGCATTCTTCGAACCGGGCAATGAGATCCTTGTCGTGGGCAGCGCGGAAGAGATTGTGCACTATCTTCGTACCGTGCCTCCGCGTAAGGCACAGAAGATCGGCGAGGCAATGCGCGCCCGGGCGCTGCATGACCATCTCTACGCGCAGCGTGCACGAGAGGCCATGGAGATTCTTCGCGGCTCAACTGGACGAACGGAAGAGCCGGCACTGCGCCGGGCGGTTTAGGAAGACGAGCAACATGAAGATCGTTATCTTCGGGCTTTCGATTACATCCTCGTGGGGCAACGGTCACGCCACGACGTTTCGAGCCCTATGCCAGGCATTGCATGCCCGCGGGCACCGCATTTTATTCTTTGAAAAGAACGTCGAGTGGTACTCGTCGAATCGTGACCTTCCCCAGCCCCCGTTTTGCAGCGTACGACTCTATGAAGACTGGCAATCAGTGCTTCCGGCAGTCCGCGCGGAGTTACGTGATGCCGACGTTGCAATCCTCGGATCGTATTTTCCCGATGGCGTTGCGGCGGCACAAGAAATCTTTGATTCCCGCGCACAGGTCAAGACTTATTACGACATCGATACTCCGATAACGGTGGCTGCACTCCGGGAGAAAGGCGAAACCGATTATCTGAAGGCTGCACAGATCCCGGGATTTGATATCTATTTCAGTTTCACCGGCGGACCGATGCTCCAGGAACTGCAGACGCGCTTCGGTGCGCGGCGTGCCGTTCCTCTCTATTGCTCGTTCGATCCCGAAGGGTACAGGCGCTTCGCAACCAACGAACGATTCGCATGCGAACTGAGCTATATGGGTACTTACGCACCCGACCGTCAGCCTAAGATTGACGATCTTCTCTGCAAGCCAGCCACGATGTTACCGGCTCGAAAGTTCCTAGTTGCAGGTCCGCAATATCCAAAATCGGTTCGCTGGCCTGCCAACGTGAAGCGCATCATGCACCTGAATCCGCGCTGGCACGCCCGGTTCTATTCTTCGTCGCGCTTCACCTTGAACGTTACTCGTCGCGACATGGTTTTGGCAGGCTATTCACCTTCGGTGCGATTGTTCGAAGCCGCTGCCTGCGGCACAGCGATCATCTCTGACAATTGGCCGGGCCTCGATTCTTTCTTTGAACCGGGTCGCGAAATCCTGCTTTCTGCAGATTATCGTGATGTTCTGCATTACATCACCGACCTCGACGACGACGAAGTGGCGCGTATTGGCGCGGCGGCGCAGGCTCGTGTATTGGCAGAGCACACCAGTCAGCGGCGAGCGCAACAATTCGAAGATGAAATTTCCAATATCCTTGCGTCGCATCGTTTCCCGGCCCTCGCCAGCGATTGAGCTACTCGCGAAAAGGTACTTAGTCCTGCGGGCGCTCACAACACGGGTGTGCTAGCGCGCATCCTTATCAATAGGACAGACCTCAATTCATTTTTGATCGTAGTAGCCCGTTCACCTTTTTGCGTTCCCGCAAGACATGAGGAGATGTAAATGCGAGTTGCCTTGATCGCCCCGCCCTTTATTCCAGTACCGCCGAGAAAATACGGTGGCACGGAATTATTCGTGGCGCAGTTGGCCGAGGGACTTCAGAAGCAAGGCATTGAAGTTGTGGTGTATACCAACGGTGAATCCACCGTCGGGGTTGAGAAACGCTGGTTGTATGAAAAACAACAATGGCCGATTGAAGGCGAAGTATTTTCCAATCTCACTGACATCAATCACAGCGCCTGGGCGATTGAAGATGCTGTCCGGCACTGCGACCTGATTCATGTAAACAGCGTGCCGGCGATTGCCATGTCGAGGCTCATCTCGACGCCGATGGTATACACGATCCATCATGTGCACGAAGAGATGCTCAGTAATTTCTATGCGCACTATCCGAACATCGAGTATGTCGCGATCAGCGATTTCCAGCGCAAGCTTGAGAAGATGCCCAGGATGCGCACCATCCATCACGGCCTCGATACGAATCTTTATACCTGGAAGGGCGGAAAGCGCGAGTACCTGAGCTTCCTCGGTCGCATTGCTCCGATGAAAGGTCCACACTTGGCCATCGAAGTCGCTAAACGTTCCGGTATTCCGCTCAAGATCGCGGGTGAAATCCAGCCCTGCTTCCGCGAATATTGGGAGAGCCAGGTGAAGCCGCATGTAGATGGCAAATTTATCGAATACGTTGGCGAAGCGGACATGGCAGCGAAGAACGAGCTTCTAAAAAACTCCGTCGCGATGTTATTCCCGATTCAATGGAACGAGCCCTTCGGTTTGGTGATGATCGAAGCCATGGCTTGCGGCGCGCCGGTGGTGGCGTTATCGGGAGGCGCGGTGGAAGAAGTGGTGGCCGAAGGCGTCAGCGGCTATGTTTGTAAAAATGTCGAAGAGATGGCTGCACGCATGAAAAATGCCGCCGCGTTGAAAGCCGATGACGTACGCGCCTACGTGGAAGAAAAGTTCTCGACCCAGAGAATGGCAATGGAATATGCCGATCTCTTTCGCGAAACGATCGCTGCCCGCGAGCTGCTTCCGTCGGAAAATGAAGTCAACGAAGCTGACGCGATGACGAATTTCGCGGGAGAGAATAGCATCGTCGCATGAGTTCGAACGTTCAGGATAAACAGCTGGTTCCGATTCCGTCCCCGCACCTTGAGCCGCGAATCGCGTTCCAATCGCTTGAGCCGCGCAAAGTCAACAACCTTACCCTGATCGATGGAAAAACCTTCCTTTCTACCGTAGTGTCGGGTGATATCGCGCCGGCGGGCGCGCCGGACGTCGGTTTCTTTCATCAGGACACGCGATTTCTTTCCTATCTCGAATTCCGTATCGATGGTCACCGCGCGGTGGTGCTCTCCTCGAGCACAGAAAAAACGTTTTCTTCTCAGATTGAATTGACCACCGGCAACATCACGTTGCGCGACTCCTTCGATCTGCCGGAGAACACGGTGCACATCCGGCGCGAGCAATTGCTTGCCTGCGACGTATTCTTCGACCGGTTCACCTTTGAGAACTTCAACCAGACGGCCGTGGAATTTACCGTGGAGTTGCTGTATGACGCCGATTTTGTCGACGTCTTCCAGGTGCGCGGCGTCGCGCGTTCCGTGCAGGGTCAGTTCTATCAGCCGGTCACCACGGACTCCTCGATCTGTTTCAACTATCGCGGTCGCGATAATGTCATGCGCCAAACCCTGGTTGAGATGAGCCCGAAGCCGACGGAAATCGAGCCGCGCGTCGGACGATGGCATTTGCGACTCGAGCCTTCCAAGCGAACCCAACTGGAAGTGCACATTACCCCAAGTTCCGATCGCGCTTCAACCCGAGATTCCAGCTACCAAATGGAGAAGAACCTCGAGCAGCGACGGCACACGTTCGCGGAGTGGGAGCGGCGCAGCACACGATTTAAGACGAACAACGAAGTCTTCGACGCCGCATTGAATACTGGCGTGGGTGACTTCCATGCCCTGCAAGTTCCGGATGGCAATGAGCACATCATCGCCGCCGGTATTCCGTGGTTCGCCACGATTTTCGGCCGCGACTCCATCATCGCCGCTTACCAGTCGCTCTCGTTGAATCCGCAACTCGCGGTCGATACTCTACGTGTTCTTGCTCGCTACCAGGGCACCAAAGACAATGCCTGGCAGGACGAAGAGCCAGGGAAAATCCTTCACGAATACCGCGAAGGCGAGATGACGCTCTGCGGCGAGATGCCCTTCGGCCCCTATTACGGATCGGTGGATGCCACGCCTCTTTTCCTCATCCTGTTGAGCGAAACCTACAACTGGACAGCCGACGAACAACTCGTCCGTGACCTTTTGCCCGCAGCACATCGCGCACTCGAATGGATTGATCGCTACGGCGACAAGGATGGCGACGGCTTCGTAGAGTATGAGCGGAAGTCCCCGAAGGGCCTGATCAACCAGGGATGGAAGGATTCCTGGGATGCGAACATGCATCGCGACGGCAAAGTGGCAGAGCCGCCGATTGCGCTGTGCGAGGTGCAGGGCTACGTCTACGAAGCGAAGTACCGCATGTCGTCCTTGCTGCGCACGTTCGGGGACACGCAAACCGCCGACCGCCTGCGTCGCGAAGCCACGGAACTAGCCAAGCGTTTTGACAAAGCCTTCTGGATGCCGGAGCAGGGCTTCTATGCGATGGCCCTCGATCGCGACAAGAAGCCACTGGAAGTAATCTCGTCGAACCCCGGCCACTTGCTCTTTACCCGCATGTTGACCCGTGAACGTGCCCGCGCAGTCACGCAACGCTTCATGAGTGACGACCTGTTCAGCGGATGGGGTTGGCGCACGCTGGCGCAGTCGGAGAAGGTCTTCAACCCGCTGAGCTATCACCGCGGATCGGTGTGGCCCCATGACAATTCTCTGATCGCACACGGCATGGCGCTCAACGAGCATCGCGAGCCCGCCCTGCAACTGCTCACTACGCTTTACCAGGCTGCCTTGGAATTCCGTGATTACCGTCTGCCTGAATTGTTCTGCGGAGTGCAGCGTCGCATCAACGACGAGCCGGTGCATTACCCGGTCTCATGTTCGCCACAAGCCTGGGCGTCCGGCGCAATGTTCCTCATCTTGAGCTCCGTGCTTGGCATCCGGCCCAGCGCGCAGCGCAAGGAGTTGAATATCGTGAACCCCGAGTTGCCGGACTGGCTGGAGCATTTGCATCTTCGCAACCTGCGCATCGGCAATAGCCGCGTCGGCTTGGATTTTACCCGCCGCGGAACGCGAACTTTCTGCAATGTGGTAGATGTAGAAGGTGACAAGTTGCTGGTGAACGTAGCCTTCAAACGATAATTTCAACAGGAGAAAGAAATGGCAGATGTGAAGATTACCGTGAAGCGAAATGGTCCCTTTCGTGTGGAGTGCCCGGAGGGCGCAGTGAGCCTGGTCGATGCGGATGGCAATTCCTACGATCTCACCGGCAAGACGGGCTTCTCGTTGTGCCGCTGCGGCGGTTCGACCAACAAACCCTTTTGCGACGGAACCCACTCGCAGATCGGATTCCAGGCAGCGGAAGCCGCCGTGAAGAAGGCCGTCGAAGGCGAACAGTTGCCCCCGAAGACTACGCTGTAGTCGCTCGGACAGTAGCCGCTGAACGGTTTCTCGACAAATAAAAATGCCCCGGATTTGCTCCGGGGCTAATTTGTGTCAGGGCGTTTCAGCCCACGGTCTCAGTGGACCGTCTTCGTCTTCCGCGACATGTAATCCATCAACAGATATTGGCCGAGAGTGTAAGGTGTGGTGAAGTAGGCCTTGCCGCGGCACATTTGCGTCACTTTCTGCACAAATTGCACTAAACCGTAATCGCTAGCCAGCATGAAGGTGTTGATCATCACTCCCGCACGCTTGCACTTGGAAACTTCTTCCAAAGTCTGGCTCACAACCAGCGGATCTAGTCCGAAGGCGTTTTTATAGATGCGCCCGTCTTCGAGGGTCAGCGCCGACGGTTTGCCATCGGTGATCATGATGATCTGCTTCATATCTTTCCGCTGGCGTTGCAGGATGCGCTGCGCCATGCGCAGACCTTCGCGCGTGTTGGTGTAGTAAGGACCGACTTTTACCCGCGCCAGTTGCGATATCGGCAACTCTTCCGCAGAGTCGTGGAAGAGCACGAGGGACAAACTGTCGCCGGGATACTGCGTGCGAATGAGTTGCGACAGCGCTATTGCAACTTTCTTCGCCGGCGTGAAGCGGTCTTCGCCGTAAAGAATCATCGAGTGCGAGCAGTCGAGCATCAACACCGTCGCGCAGGAGGACTGGTATTCGCACTGGTGCACCTGCAGATCGCTGTATTCGATGTCGATCGGGAGTTCCTGCCCGTTACGTTGAATGGCGCTTGAAAGCGTCGCGGTGATGTCGAGATTCAAGGTGTCGCCAAATTCGTACGGCTTCGAAGAGCCGCTGGCTTCGACGCCCGTGGCGAGATCGCGCGTATCGTGCCTTCCGAAGCTGGATTTCCCCAGCGACCCAAGCAAGTCGCGCAGGGTACGATAGCCGAGGAAATCGAGGCCCTTGTCCGTAACTTCGAATTTCGCTTCGCCTTGGGGTTGCTGTTGTTCGCCGACTTGGCCTTCCACGTTCGATTGATGCGTCTGATCGTACGGCTGATCGACGGTGATGTAGTTTTCCTGCTCCATGCGCTCCATCAGCTTTTCCAGCAATTCGTCGAACGACCCATCCGCCTGCATCTGCTTCAAGCGCTCTTTGGTTTCTTCGTCGAAGAGTTCGCTGTTCATCAGTGCCTGTGCGATCGCCTGCTTCAGTCGCTCCAGCGATTGCTCGTCGCCTAGATCGTAGAAGTCGGAGTACGGGTTCTGGAACCCACTCTGCAGCAGGTCGTCCGAAAGCGCGCGCATCAAGTCTTCCAACGAAATGTCGTCGGCGAGATCGGGAACGTACTTCTTGTACTTGATGAACTTCATGGCTAGTTGAACCCGCGGTTCCTGCGGCCGCCGCGATCGCGCTCGCGAAACAAATCCTCTTCTTCGCGGAAGAGCTGTTCCTTCTTGGTGCTTTGCTTTTCCCCGGCAGTGAACTTCCGCTCCTCGGTGCGGCCGATGCGCTTGTGGGCGTATAGGCCCTCGAGAATGAACTCGGCGGCGGCGGCCTGCAGTTCCACGGGGTCGGTTTCTTTCACCCCGACGGTCTCGATCTTCTCCATCAGTCCCTGGATGCCCTTCATGCTTTCGAGCACCTCGGTGGCCGGGGCTGTATCGAGCATTTGCACCTCGCCGCCGAGATCGAAATACTGCACTACCTGCTTCAGGTTGCCGTTATTGCCGTGAAAGTAATGATCGTAAGCGCGGGCGATGGCCGTGCGAATCACTTCGCGGGCGATCGCATCGGCGCCCTTGATCTCGCCTTCGTACTCGAGTTCGAGTTTGCCGGTGATAGCGGGCAGCGCCGCGTAGATATCCGCGATGCGGGGGACCACCGTCTTTTCGCCGTTTCGCAAAGCGCGACGTTCGGCATTGGAGAGCACATTCTCCACCGTGCTGATCGGCAGGCGCTGGCTCACACCTGACCGTTTATCGATGCGCTTGTCTTCGCGCGCAACGAACGCAATCTGCTCCACGACTTCATGGATGAAATTCGGGATGTGTACCGCTGTCCCGTCGCGACGTGTCCAAGCCTCCTGCTGCGTGATCGAGATACCTTCTTCGAGAGTTGACGGATAGTGCGTGCGAATCTCGGAGCCGATGCGATCTTTCAGCGGGGTAATGATTTTGCCGCGCGCCGTGTAGTCCTCAGGGTTGGCGCTGAACACCATCGCCACATCGAGGGGCAGGCGAATCGGGTAACCCTTAATCTGCACATCGCCTTCCTGCATGATGTTGAAGAGGCCCACCTGGATTTTCCCCGCGAGGTCAGGCAGTTCATTGATGGCGAAAATGCCGCGATTGGCGCGGGGAAGCAGGCCGTAGTGCACCGTGAGTTCGCTTGCCAGCGAGTGTCCACCTTTCGCGGCCTTGATCGGGTCGATGTCGCCGATCAAATCCGCGATCGTGACGTCAGGTGTCGCCAGTTTTTCTACGTAGCGATCATCAGCCGAGAGCCACGCGATAGGCGCGTCGTCGGCGAAGGTCTTGAGCATGTCTTTGCAGCGCCGGCAGATCGGGTCGTACGGATTATCGTGGATCTCACAACCCGCCAGGTACGGAGTCTCTGCATCAAGCAGCGTCGTTAAGGCCCGCAGCATACGGCTCTTAGCCTGTCCGCGCAGCCCGAGCAGGATAAAGTTGTGGCGCGATAGGAGTGCGTTCACCACCTGCGGCACGACCGTGTCTTCATAGCCCACAATGCCCGGGAAGATCGACCCGCCCGCCCGCAGGCGATCCAGCAGGTTCTCGCGCATCTCGTCTTTCACGCGGCGTTGCGCCAAACGCTTTTCAGAAAATGAACTCTTCTTTAACTGGCCCAGTGTCTCGGGAAGGGAACTCAAGGGAGGGTGCCTCCGGTTGTTGGCGATTATACGCCGGGAAATGAAAACGGTTTTCAATGGCCACGCTGCGCGCGTCGAGTGTTACATTGGACGCGAAACTTGCGCGCACGTCGCCAATTCACCGCAATTTTCTATCGCGATTTGAAGGATATGAAACTCAAAGATCAGATTGCTGTCATCACCGGCGGGTCGATGGGAATAGGCGAAGCCATCGCCAAGCTGTTTGTCGCCGAAGGCGCGAAGGTGGTTCTCTGCTCGCGCGATGTGGTGCGCTGCGAAGAGGCGCGGCAGCGGATCGGGCACCTGGAGCAGACGGGGTCCTTTGCCTGCGATGTGCGCGATCGCAAGAGCATCGATGACATGATTGCGCGGGTGCTATCGCATTTTGGCCGCATCGATCTCTGGATCAACAACGCCGGTTACGGTTTGCTGGATTCCACCGAAAAACTCGATCTCAACGCTGCGCGCGCTTTGTTCGAGACCAACGTCTTCGGAGCAGTGCAATGCATGCAGGCCGTCATCCCCGTGATGAAGCGCCAGGGTTCCGGCGTGATCGCCAATATCTCCAGCGGCGCCGGTTACGTGGGCGTGCCGTACATGCCGGCGTACTGCGCCAGCAAACATGCTCTCAATGCGTTCAGCCACGCGTCACGATTGGAATTGAAAGGCACGGGCGTAAGTGTGGTCAGTGTCTGTCCGGGTTATGTTCAAACTGCATTCGGGGAGAATGCGGTGAAGGGAAGCGAGAGCCGTCGCGTAGGCGGATCAACGCGGCATGGTATTTCGCCCGAGCGCGTGGCGCGGGCGGTTTTGAAGGGATGTTTGAAGAAGTCGCGCGAGATTGCGGTACCGTGGCACTACCGACCGCTTTTCGTTCTCTATCAACTCTGGCCCGGATTGATCGAAGCGGCGCTGCAACGAGCGGTGAGGCCGGTGAAGTAGCTATTCCAAATCCTGCAGCATCATTTCCATCTCAGAGCGCGCGTGGCCGTTGTTGATGCGAATCGCACACTCGATGCCTTTTTCCAGCATGGCGCGAGCTTCATCGTTACGCCCGGCGGTCATGAGGGTCTGCCCACCCATCTGGTAAGCCGGCACGTAGTCGGGATTTTTCGTGAGCAGATTCTGGAACTCCCGTAACGCTTCTGCCGTCTGACCGGTGTTGGCGTACTCTAGTGCCAGGCCGTACCGGGCAAACGCATCTTCGGGGGCCTGTTCGAGAATCTCCTTCAGCATGGCAACGCGATCCATTGGGTCTCTCCTGACTCTCTTCGAGATTACTACAGGCCTGTGCATGGAATCGCGCCGACATGCGGTTACAATGAGCATTCATTCCCATGGCTTGCCCGTTTTTTATTCCGACTGTCCGCCTCGATGGCGCGTGGAAGTTTCCCGACCGCCTGCCGCTGCCTCCGGGCTTCAGTGGCGTATGCGGCGCGCCGGAGCAGATGCTCGTGCGTCCCTCTGACGACGACTTGCGCGACCACTGCAACCTCGGCCATGCCGCCTGTTCCCGGTTGCCCGAGCAACGCCATGCCGATTCCATACGCTTCTCCGCGAGAGGTGCGGAGAATCACAAGATCAGCGTTCAATACGTGTATGAGAAAGATTGCCGGCCTGCGGGCGGGGGCATCCTGGAATACGACGAGCGCGAGCGCCGATGGAGCACCGACATCCCCGATGAGAAGTTGCAGCGCCAGGCAGAATGTTTTCTGGAATCGTGGCGCTCACGCCATCGTCCGATGGCAGCAGCAGCCACATATTCCTGAAACTCTGGCTCCTTTGCCTTCATCCTAGTAAATTGAGGAACGTATGATTTCACCCAACGAGAGCCATCCTCAGCCTAAGCCGGTGCGCGACTCGGCATCGGAGATGGTGGAGATCGTTCTCCCCAACGACGCCAACCCGCTCAACCACCTGCTTGGTGGACGCCTGATGCATTGGATCGACATTGCAGCTGCTCTTGCAGCCCATCGCCACTGTCGCAATTACGTGGTGACCGCATCCATCGATCACCTCGATTTTCTCGTTCCCGTGCAAGTCGGCGACCTCGTGATCTTACAATCGTCCGTCAACCGTGCGTTCAATACGTCGATGGAAATCGGCGTAAAGGTCTGGGTCGAGAATTACATCGCGTCTTCCCGGCAACACGTAAGTTCGGCATACCTGACATTTGTGGCCGTCGATCGTCACGGCCGGCGTTTGCCTGTCCCGCCCCTCTTGCCCGAAACCGAAGATGAAAAGCGCCGCTTTGCAGGCGCCCTCCGGCGTCGCGAGGCACGTCGCTCCGAACTCGAACACCGGAAAGCAGCTCGCCAGCAATAACGAATCTTGAAAAAAACCCGTCGCGAGGCGGGTTTTTTTCTTTTGGATCAAAGATATAAAGTAGGAATTTAAGCCGCGTCGCGATGAAGAAAGTGATTCACGTCACAGCCTCGCCGCACAGCAAGCCAGCAAAATGTGACAAGCTTTTTGGCTTCCTCGGTCCGTTCGACGTTCCGTAGCCAAGGCCGCATCGTCTTCCATTCGAGGTCATTCATGGACAGTGCACTTCTCGTTCACCGGTTGCATTTCGCATTCACTGTGACCTTTCATTACCTCTTCCCGATGCTAACCATGGGACTGGCGCCATTGATCGTCGCGCTCAAAACCATGGCGCTCTGGAAGAAGGATGAAGCCTATGCCCGGGCCGCGCGTTTCTGGGCCAAGATCTTCGGCATCAACTTCGTGATCGGCGTGGTGACAGGAATTCCCATGGAATTTCAGTTCGGCACCAACTGGTCGCATTTCTCACGTTTTGCCGGCGGCGTGATCGGTCAAACCCTCGGGATGGAAGGCATGTTCGCCTTCTTCCTGGAATCTGCTTTCCTGGGCTTATTCCTTTACGGCGAAAAGCGACTGAGTCCGAAGGCGCATTGGTTCTCCGCACTCATGGTTTTTCTC
Organism: Acidobacteriaceae bacterium; assembly: GCA_003151155.1. Classification (GTDB taxonomy): domain Bacteria; phylum Acidobacteriota; class Terriglobia; order Terriglobales; family Acidobacteriaceae; genus Korobacter. The sequence continues at coordinate 29,891 of PLWX01000057.1, read as the reverse complement.
GGCTCCTGGCTCTCCGGCTATTTCATCATCTGTACCGACGCCTGGATGCAGCACCCCGTCGGTTATGCCACCAGTGCCGATGGTTCCGTGGCGGTGAGCAGTTTCTGGAGCCTCGTGCTGAATCCGTGGGCGGTGTGGCAGTATGCGCATAACATGTGCGGCGCTGCGATTTGCGGTGCCTTTGCGATGTGTGCCCTCGGCGCGTTCTACCTGCTAAGCAGGACGCATGTGGAGCAGGCAAAGATCTTCGTCAAGGTCGGCATCGTTTCCGGATTGTTCTTCACCGCCATGGTGATGGGGCCAACCGGCGATGGCCAGGGACGCCTCGTCAGCCAATATCAACCGGCGACCCTCGCCGCGATGGAAGCGCTTTGGGAGACGACCCCCGGCGCGCCACTCGTCATTCTCGGCCAACCCAACCAGGAAGAGAAGAAGATCGACAATCCAATCTACGTACCAAAGATGTTGAGCTTCCTCACCTATCGCCGCTGGAACGCGGAAGTGAAAGGGCTGGACGCCTTTCCCGATACCGATCGTCCCGATAACATCCCGCTGCTCTATTACAGCTACCACATCATGGTGGGGCTAGGAACGATCTTCGCCGTAATCATGGTAGCGTGCGCATTCTTGTGGTGGCGCGGAACGCTGTGGACTGCCCGATGGATGCATTGGATCCTGATGCTGTCTTTGCCGCTTCCTTACATCGCAAACACCGCCGGGTGGATGACCGCAGAGATAGGCCGTCAACCCTGGCTGGTTTACGGTCTGCTCCGAACCGCGCAAGGCTATTCCAAAAATGTTTCCGCCGCGAACGGCTGGTTCACGTTGCTGGGCTTCATGGGCATGTACACCGTTCTTTCCATCCTGTTCATCTTCCTCGTCCGGCGTGAGATCGAGCACGGCCCCGAAGAACCGCCACAACCAATCAAACCAATCGTGACGACGAAACAGGAATTCCTTTCGGAGGTGCGCTAATCATGCCGACACTCTGGTTCTGTATCGTAGCGGTAATGATCGCCATCTACGTCGTGCTCGATGGCTTCGATCTCGGCGCAGGCGTGTTGCACCTGTTCGTGGCACGCAACGATGACGAGCGCCGCAAGATCATCCGCTCAATCGGCCCGGTCTGGGACGGTAATGAAGTCTGGTTGCTCGCCGCTGGCGGCACACTGTACTTCGCCTTCCCGCAACTCTATGCTTCGGGCTTCAGCGGCTTTTACCTGCCCCTCATGATGGTGCTCTGGCTTCTCATGCTGCGCGCCATCGGCATCGAGTTCCGCACCCACCTCGAGAGCGACGTGTGGCGCGGCTTCTTCGATGTCGTGTTCTCCATCTCCAGCCTGTTGCTGACGATCTTCTTCGGCGCCGCGTTGGGCAACGTGATTCGCGGCGTCCCACTTGCCGAAGATCACTACTTCTTCGAACCGCTGTGGACCAACTGGCGCGTCGGCGCACATCCCGGTATCCTCGACTGGTACACCGTGATGTGCGGGGTGATTGCAGCCGTCACCCTGACCGCGCACGGCGCCTTCTATGTCGCGACCAAGACCGAGGGTGAACTGAATCAACGTTGCCGCAAAACAGCTTCGTTCTTGTGGCCGGTGCAGTTGCTGCTGACCATTGTGAGCTTGATCGCGACCGTGAGCATTCGTCCGGAATTGCTTGCCAATTACAAGAGCTATCCGGTCGCGTGGCTTATCCCAACCCTGGTTGTCGCCACCTTGGTAGGAATGTTCCTGTTCCGCTCCAAGGGCAATGATAAGGCAGCATTCGTTTCGTCCGCGGTGTACATCACGATCATGTTGGTCGGCGCAGTGTTCGCCTTGTACCCAAACGTACTTCCGGCGAGCACCAATCCCAACTGGAGTTTAACCATCCAGAACTCCGCGGCCCCGCACTACGGCCTTACCGTAGGCCTTGTGTGGTGGACGATCGGCGTGGTCTTCACCATCGGCTATTTCGTGTATGTGTATTGGATGTTCCGCGGCAAAGTGAACCTGGAAGCCGGCAGCGATCACGGATACTAAACCGTAAAAGCCCCCGTCTTAGCAGTGCAACCTCTGCGCGCTAAGACGGGTCTTTCTCACTGCCAAGCCACCTAAATTTCGCGCTACAATCTTCCACCTGAGCCATGCCGCACGCTCCCTACCTGCTCTTCTACGCGATCCCCGGCTTCGTGCTGCTGCTCGTCCTCGAGGCCGCGCTGGCCGCGCGCATGCAGCTCGATTTGTACGAACTGCCTGACACCGCCGCCAGCATCACCATGGGCCTCGGCATGCTCCTCATCGGGCTGGCCACGAAGCCGCCAATCTTCCTGCTTTACACCTTCCTCCATAAATTCGCGATCTTCCATCTCGGCTACGCGTGGTGGGTCTGGATCCTCGCCTTCTTCGCCGACGAATTCAGCTATTACTGGTTCCATCGCACCAGTCACGAATGTCGGCTCTTCTGGGCATCGCACGTCGTGCATCATTCTTCGCAACGCTACAACCTCGGCACCGCCTTGCGGCAAAGCTGGACCGGCAGCCTCACCGGATGGGTCTTCTGGCTTTGGATGCCGCTCGTCGGTTTCACCCCGGTGATGGTGATGACCATGCAAGCCGTCAGCCTGATCTACCAGTATTGGATACACACCGAGTTGATCCGCAGCACCGGGCCACTGGAAGGGATTCTGAACACGCCCTCGCATCACCGTGCCCATCATGGATCGAACCCGCGCTACATCGACCGCAATCACGGCGGCACGCTGATCATTTGGGACCGACTCTTCGGTACCTTCGAGCCCGAGACCGAACAAGTGCGCTACGGCCTGACGACCAATATCGCAACCTACAACCCATTTCGCATCGCCTTTCACGAATGGGCCGACATTGCGCGCGATGTGCGACATGCGCACACCTGGCACCAGCGTTGGAAGTACGTGTTTGGTGCGCCGGGATGGAAGCCTCAAGAGACGACCACGGTGATGGAAAAAGCTGCCGCGGGAGACTAAAGCTGGGCACTGCCGCCGAGGTCAACAGCTTTCGTGTTTCCCGCGTTCCACGATTTTACGGAGACTTGAACAACTCTATCCGCACCTTGGTGTTATCTTTTTCGTATCAAATTCATCAGCCCGCTTCGCAAGGAGCTTTTATGAACGCCCGTAAGTTTGGCTTCGTTGTTCTTCTCGTCGCAACCCTCTCCGTTCCCCTGCTCGCGCAAGGCCCGCCGCGCGATGGCGCCTGTTTCTACCGCGAAGAAAACTTCCGCGGACGCAGCTTCTGCGTCGGCGTTGGCCAGGACGTAGGCGTCCTGGAACGCGGATTCGATAACGGAATCTACTCCGTGCAACTGTTCGGACAGGTAGAAGTCATCGCCTTTAACTATCCCGGATTCACCGGCGTCAATGTCCGCATCCCGGGCAGTATTCCCAACTTGCGGTCGTTGCCCACGGTTGACGACCCGCGTAAGAACTGGGCGGGCCGCATCAGCTCGGTCCAGGTCAACTTCCGTCCTGAATATTTCCGGCGTGGCCGCGAACTCCGCTGGGGACGCATGGAAATGCCCCGCGTGGGCGCCTGCTTCTATCGTGGTCCTGGCTTCCAGGGCGACTACTTCTGTATGGCAGCCGGCGAAGGCTATGACGCGCTGCCTCCAGGATTCAATGACTCTATCTCAAGTGTCCGTGTGATCGGTGGCGCTGAAGTCGTGGCTTTCAACGATCCCGGATACAGTGGAATTCGCATCCACCTGCGCGGCGATCAGCCTGATCTCGCCCGCTGGCGCACCCAGGACAATCCCTATAAGAACTGGGGCAACCGCATCTCGTCGATCCACGTGCTCGGCGCGGGATGGGGACAGGGCCAGTGGCATCCCGACCGCGATCGCGATGATCACGACTGGGACCGCAATCGTCGATAACACGACTGCATCCGTGCAATCCATCGAGGAGCTTCGGTTGGCGATTCTGCCGCCAGGGCTCCTCGGCTTTTGCGGCATCCTTGGGTCCGGCGCGCTTCCTCTATAATCGAAGGTTCTGTAAGTATCTTCGATCGCGCAAGGAAGTCCCGTGGCCCACTCGCACACGCACCCGAATCCCCAATCGCAACCGCAAGGCCCCCAGTCGCTGCCCGGCGTCGACGCCATCATCACCGTTGGCTCCGGCAAAGGCGGCGTCGGCAAGACCACGCTCTCCGTCAATCTCGCGGTGGCGCTCGCGCGTATGGGCTACAAGGTCGGTCTCCTCGATGCCGACATCTACGGTCCCAACGTTCCGCTCATGCTCGGAACCAACGAAGCGCCGCACGTCATCGGCGAGAACCGTATCCTTCCCAACGAGCGTTTCGGCGTGCGCATGATCTCTGTCGGCCTGCTCAATCCCGGCGACAAGCCGCTGGTCTGGCGCGGCCCTATGCTCCACTCCGTCATCCGCCAGTTCCTCTCGCAAGTCGAGTGGGGACAGCTCGATTTCCTCATCGTCGATCTGCCGCCCGGCACCGGCGATGTCGCCATCTCGCTGATCCAGACCGTGCCCGTTACGGGCGCCGTCGTCGTAACCACCCCGTCGGATGTCGCCCTGCAAGACGCACGCAAGGCGATCGAGATGTTCAAACAGGTCAAAGTCGATATCATCGGACTTGTCGAAAACATGAGCTACCTCATGTGCCCGCATTGCAATCATGAGATAGACATCTTCTCCAAGGGCGGTGGCGAGACCACCGCGACGAATTTTGGTCTGCCGTTCCTCGGCAAGATTGAACTCGATCCCGATATCCGCAAGGGCGGCGACGGAGGACATCCCATCGTCCTCGAAGGAGAGGGGAACTCCCACGCGAAATCCCTGTTCGCCTTCGCCAAGAAAGTGGTCGAGCGGACGAAAGAGATTCAACACGCCGATGGCGGCAGCGTGGTGCAAATTACCTAGCGAGAACCTAATTTAGACCTTGCTTTTATATAGAATTCTATATAACATTAGATAGATCGATGTTTCAAAGATGCCGCCGGGGAAGCGCCACGGGGAACTCGCCGAGATCCACTGGGAAAGCGATTCCCGGGATGCCATGGTCTCATTCCCCGAGGGTGTCAGGGCGGATCTTGGGTTCGCGCTTTTCGAGTTACCGCAGGGGAAGATTCCATTTATTGCTTCACGCCGCATGGCTTAGGTTGGCCCGGGCGTTTTCGAACTTAAGGAATCGGACGAAGCGGCTTGGTACAGGGTCATTTACCTGGCCAAGATCGATGAAAAAATTTACGTACTGCATTGTTTCAAGAAGCAGAGCCGCAAGACCGACAAACGCGACCTCCAGATTGCAGCTGCGAGGTTGAAACAGGTTAAGGCGAGAATAGCGGAGCAAAAACGAAAGGCGACGAGCTCATGACAGGTAAGTCATCTCACGTTACTCGGGGAAACGTTTTTGCAGACTTAGGTTTCTCGTCCTCCGAGAGCTTGGCCTTGAAGTTCAAAGCAGAGATTCTCTCGGCGCTGCTCGACGAGATCTCGAAGAGAGGTTACTCGCAGTCTGAGTTGGTAACGCGACTGAAAGAGCACCAACCACAGGTGAGCAACTTGCTACGCGGGAAGATCTCGATCATGAGTATCGAGAAACTGCTGACGTATGCCGATCACCTGAACGTTCGCTTTGAGGTAAGACGCGCCGTGCCATCGGCGAAGAGGCGACGGGTAGCGTAGAGTCGTCCCGAATCGTATCCCGTATCGTGCCGCAGCTTCGGCTGCGCCTTTTGCTTGACGACTCTCCTTCCACGCCTGAGACTGGCTGCGCTTTCTTATTCCATCGATCGGGCCTCTGATGAAACATTGCCGCAGACTTCTGCTCGCCATTGTTCTCCTCTCAACCGCGTTCGCGGCTTTCGCGCAGTCCGTCCCCGCGGACCTCGATGCCTACGTCACTCGTGCGATGAAAACCTTCGAAGTGCCGGGCCTTGCGGTGGCGGTCGTGAAAGGCGGCAAAGTCGTTTTCGCGAAGGGCTACGGCGTCAGGAAACTTGGCGATCCCACGCCTGTGGACGAGAACACCCTCTTCGGCATCGGATCCAACACCAAGGCCTTCACCGCCGCAACCATTGCTTCGCTGGTCGATGAAGGCAAGCTTTCCTGGGACGACAAGGTCGCCGAGAAGCTGCCCGGCTTTGCCATGTACGATCCGTATGTCTCTCACGAACTGACCGTCCGCGACCTGCTCTGCCATCGCAGCGGGCTCGGCCTTGGCGAAGGCGACATGCTTTTGTGGCCGCGCACCACCTACACGCGCGCCGAGATCGTGCGCCGCATCCGCTACATGAAGCCCGCTTACAGCTTTCGCAGCTACTACGCCTACAGCAACCTGATGTTCCTCACCGCCGGCGAACTCATCGCGGCGACCGCCGGAAAGTCGTGGGAAGCATCCGTTCGCGAGCGCATTTCTGCCCCACTTGGTATGACCACCAGCAACTTCAGCAATTCCGACTTGAAGCCCGGCGTCGATTTCGCCTGGCCGCACTCGCGCATCGATGGCAAGCTGAAAGCCGATGAGCTTGAGAACAAGGACACCATCAGCTCCGCCGGGGCGATCAACTCCTGCGTGGCCGAGATGGCGAAATGGATGATCGTGCAACTCGACCACGGCAAACTTCCCGGCAGCGAGCGGCGCATCTTCAGCGAAAAGCAGTCGCACGAAATGTGGTCCCCGCAAACCATCGTTCCATCAGCGGACGCATCCGGTCCGCTCGCGGCGATGAACACTGACTTCTCCGCCTACGGCCTCGGTTGGGGCCTGCGCGATTACCATGGTCACAAGTTCGTAAGCCATTCCGGAGGCCTGCAGGGCTTCGTTACCCGTGTCGTGCTCATCCCCGATCGTCACCTCGGTGTAGTCGTGTTGACGAACTTCGATAGCTCTGACGGTCCCATGAATGCCGTCGCCAACTTTGTCGTCGATCACGATCTGGGAATCCAGGGCAACGATTGGATCGCCGCCTGGAAGGCCGCCGACGATAAAGCCCAGCACGATGCCGACGAAACGATGAAGAAGGATGCCGCCAAGCGTGCAGGGAATTCCCAGCCCTCCCTGCCTCTCGAGAAGTACACCGGTGTCTATAACGACGCCTGGTACGGCCCGGTGACCATCGCCCTGAAAGACGGCAAGCTCACCCTTTCCCTTGATCCGTCTCCCGGCACCGTCGGCGAGATGCAGCCCTGGCAGCATGACACCTTCAAAGTCCACTGGAATCTCGACGACGCCTTGCTTACCTTTGCCCTCAAGCCAGACGGTTCCATCGACCGCTTCACCATGCAACCCTTTTCCCCTCTGGCCGACTTCAGCAGCGACTATCAGGATTTCTATTTTGTTCCTGCGAAGAAAGGGGATTAGCACTCTAAGGCCCGGTCTGCTAATCCTTGACAACACCCTTATCAAGTTCCTAAACTATAACTAGCAGACGTGTCCTTAGGATGTCGTTAAATAATTGCATCAAAAGGGTTTGCCTCTGAGGCTCGATGGCTGAACCAGCGCAGATCAGAAAACGGGAACGCGAAATCCTGACTGCCATTGTCGAGACCTACATCTCGACCGGCGAGCCCGTGGGTTCGCGTACACTCGCTCGCGGGAGCCGTGAAGGTCTGAGTGCCGCGACCATCCGCAATGTCATGGCCGACCTCTCCGACGCCGGCCTGCTCGAGCAGCCTCACACCTCCGCCGGACGCATCCCGACCGCCTCCGCCTATCGTTATTACGTAAAGAATCTGACCGGCGAAGCCCAACTGGCCCCCGCCGAAGAAGGCATGATCAAGGAGACCTTCCACGGCATTACCGACGTCCAGGAGTTCATGGAGCGCACCTCGCACGTCCTCTCGTTCCTTTCGCAGAACGTGGGCGTGGCGATCACCGGTATCGGTCATACCAATGCCCTCGAACACGTGCACTTCCAGCGCCTTGCGGAATGCAAGGTGCTCGCCGTCGTGGTCAATAAGAGTGGAATGGTGCGCGACCGCCTGATGCGTGTCGGTGTCGATATCCCGCAAATTGAGCTGGATCACGCGGCGCGCTTCATCAACGAGAACTTCCGTGGCTGGACCATGGAGAACATTCGTGGCGAGATCGCCCGCCGTATCGAGCAGGAGCGCAGCGAATACGATCGCCTGATGCGCTCGGTTGAGGAACTCTACAAGCAGGGCGCCTTGGCCACCGACGCTTCGCAGGACGTGTATATCGACGGCGCCTCGAATTTGATAGTCGGCGACCACGACCGCGAACGCTTGCGCGAGCTGCTCAAGACGCTCGAAGAGAAGCAGCGGATCGTCAACCTGCTTTCGGCCTACGTGGACGTACGCCAGGAGGCGGTGCGCGTGGTTGTGGGTCTTGAAGACACCCTGCCGCATCTAAGTAATTTTGTATTGATTGGTGCGCCCGCGCGTGTCGGCAATGAGGTCGTGGGATCCCTGGCAGTGATCGGGCCCACTCGTATCGACTACGAGCACACTATCTCGGCCGTCTCGTACATCGCGCGGCTCTTCGACCACATCTGGAATGATTCGGAATAAGCAGACATGAAAAACTGGAAGATGAAATCCAACGGAGAAGTCGACGACTCCGCACCACTCGACGTCGATCACGAATTGCCCGCCGAGGGCGAAGAATCCCAGGCCGCCGCCGCTCCCGACGCAGAGGCGGAAAAGCTGCGCAACGAGCGCGATCAATATCTCGATCGCCTCGCACGCCTGCAGGCCGAGTTCGACAACTTCCGTAAGCGTAACGCGCGTGAACAGCAGGAGTATCGTGACTACGCCGTGGCCGACGCGCTGAAGTCCTTCCTGCCTATTCTCGACAGTCTCGACCGCGCCGCCAAATCCGACGCCTCCGATGTCGACCAACTGCGTTCCGGCGTAGAACTCATCGATCGTCAGTTCCACGACGCGCTGGCGAAGCTCGGTGTGCAGCCGATTGCCGCCGAGGGCGAGCTCTTCGATCCCAACTTCCACCAGGCCATCCAGATGGAAGACACCGACGAGGCACCCGACAACACCGTGATCGGCGAATTACAACGCGGCTACAAGATCAAGGACCGCCTGCTGCGCCCCGCGATGGTGCGCGTAGCGCGCAGCAAATAAAAACCTGAAAGCAAATTCTTGAAGGATGTCTCCACTGGCTACGAACGTTAAACGCGACTACTACGAAGTACTGCAGGTCACCCGCACCGCCACTGACCAGGAGATCAAGAGCTCCTATCGGAAACTGGCGATGCAGTTTCACCCTGACCGCAATCCCGACAACAAGGAAGCCGAAGAAAAGTTCAAGGAGTGCAGCGAGGCTTACGCCATCCTGTCGGACAGTGAAAAGCGCGCTGCCTACGATCGCTTCGGCCACGCCGGCGTTAGCGGCAACGGCGGCTTCGGCGGAGCTTCGGGCTTCGATCCGAACATGGTCGACTTCAGCGAAATCTTTTCTGACATGTTTGGCATGGGTGACCTCTTCGGTCGAGGCCGTGGACGCTCGCGAGCGCAACGCGGCGCCGATCTCCGCGAAGACATCACCCTGGAGTTCGAACAAGCCGTCTTCGGTCTCGAAACCGAAACCAAGGTACGCCGCCATGAGCGTTGCGACACCTGCCAGGGCACTGGCGCAGCTCCGGGCAAGGCTCCGGTCACTTGCCGCAAATGCGGTGGCCGCGGTCAGGAACGATTCCAGCAAGGCTTCTTCAGCGTCTCGCGCACCTGTAGCGCATGCGGTGGTGCGGGCCAGGTCATCACCGATCCCTGCACTTCCTGTCGTGGACAAGGCGCGGTCGTCAAAGAGCGCGTCATCCAGGTGAAGGTTCCCGCCGGCGTCGAAGATGGCACCCGCATTCGCTACAACGGACAAGGCGAAGCCGGAGCACAAGGCGGATCTCCGGGCGATCTCTACATCGTGCTCCACGTGAAAGAACACAAGTTCTTCGAGCGCGAGGGCAAAGACCTTTTCTACGTCGTGCCCATCTCTTATGCGCAGGCTGCGCTCGGCGCCGACATCATGATCCCGACCCTTGAGGGCGACCATAAGCTGCACATCCCCGAGGGTACGCAGGCTGGAACCCAGATCAAGCTCCGTGGCAAAGGGGTCCCCGTGCTCAACGGACACGGTAAGGGCGACATCTACGTGCAGATCAAGGTACAGACCCCCACCAAGCTCACGAAGCGCCAGAAAGAGCTGCTACAGGAGTTGGAGACGGGCTCTAGCGTAGAGAACAAGCCGGAAAAAGAATCGCTCATGAGCAAAGTGAAAGATATGTTCAGCTAGTGAATCATCCACGAGCGGTCTTCTCGTGGATGATTCACGCTCATCGGTGGTCCCGGGCTTCAGCCCGGGGAGTAAGGACTCTGGCCCCATCCTTTCTAGCGAAAAGGTGGGGCCTTTTCTTTGCAGTGGCGAAAATCCCTTCTGCTACTCTTTCTCCATGACCCGCCGCCGCTGGATCGCCGACGAACATTCTGGCGATACTGCTGCCCTCATCGGAAGCCACGCCACACATCTTGCGCGCGTACTGCGTGCCCGCGTCGGCCAGCAATTCGATATCTCTCTCGGAGATCGCATCCGTCGCGGAACGATCATCTCGGTCGCAGAGGATCGCGTCGCGTTCGCGCTTGGCGAAGATTTGCCTTCCGCGACGCTCACTCCTCTCACTCTTTATCTTGCAGTCTTCAAGTTCGATCGTTTCGAATGGGCGGTAGAGAAGTGCACCGAACTCGGAGTAGCGCGGATCGTTCCGATGATCGCGCGTCGCACCGAGCCCCATCTCGCCTCCTCTGCATCCAAGCGTGCCGAGCGATGGCGTCGTATCGCCTTCGAAGCCGCACAGCAATCGCGTCGATTATCTCCGCCCGAGATCGCTGAGCCCATCAAGGTAAGGCCGGCAATCGAAGCTCAACACGGTCTTCGCGTTGTGCTCGCGGAGAACGAACACGACATCGGTTTGCGGGATTTGATGGAAGGAAGGGAAGAGCCGGTAGCGCTCGCGATCGGCCCCGAAGGCGGATGGACGGAAGAGGAACTCGTACTCTTCGATGCCGCTGGATGGCAGCGTGCTTCGCTCGGAGCAACGATCCTGCGCGCTGAAACCGCGGCGATCAGCGCCGTCTCAATCGCTGCTGCTCTCCTCGATTAAGTTAATCTCCCGCACCTCTGCATCCTCTGTGGTCAATCGATTTTTTTGCGCAAAAAGTTTCGGGGGACGCTTTATGCGTCCCCCGTGGTCATTTAGGCTCGAGAGCCAGCTTACTTCTTTTTCTTGGCGGCCTTCTTCGTAGCCTTCTTTGCAGCCTTTTTCGTTGCCATTGTTTTCTATTCTCCCTTTTGAATTTCTTGCAATGAACAAACCATTGCAATTTGTTAGTTGTATAGTTTGCTTCAATTTTCAAGTCAAGAGAAAAATGGCATGAAGCCAATTATTCAACACGACACTTTAGTCACTTCACATCCGTTGTTTTCGTGATCTCACTCGCGCTCCACTCACATCGAAACTCTGCCCATCGCGCGCACCCGCATGAACACTGGTGAAAAGCACTTCACAATTTTTCCAAAACGGCACTCGCTCAATTCTGACAAGATCAGTGAACCAACTTCGACGCAAAGTGCTGTGCTACTCCCGATAGGCAATCTTGCCAGGTATGCGTGATCATTCCCGGTCGCAACGACTTCCGCCACTCTGCGAGCACGGCGAAAATCAGTCCAAGAAACGTCGGTCCAAGTGCCAGCAACGGTCCCTGGTAAAGGTGGCCGAGACCGAAGAAAGTCGTCGAAACCAGCACCGCGATCACTCGGCTGTTCGTCCACGCCTTGAATTGCTGCTGGATATATCCGCGGAAAATCACTTCCTCGCAAAAGCCCGCCGTGATTGCCAGCACCATAAACAACGCGAGCTCGTGGTTGGTTTGCGGCGCGATCTTCTTCATCAAGTGCTGCCCGGATTGCGAGAGCGAATTCTGCAGCTTGAAGGAAAGCACGACTGCAGCGGCCGTGCAGATAATGATGAACCAGACGCCGAGCCCGATGGCGAAGTCCGTCAGCACTGCCTCCACGGAGTTCCATCGCCCCCCGATCAAGTCGCGAAGCGTGCGGCCTCGCAGGCGGACGCCAAATGCAATGAAGCCGACCAGGATCCACTGGTACACGATGGTTACGATGTAGATGGCAGAGTGGCCTGCCACCGCCGTCTCTTTCTGCGAGCGTACCGTTCCTGAGAGTGCGAGTGAGAGCAGCAGCAACAGCAAAATCACGGTATGCCACACCGGCGCGATGCCGCGAGGTTGCGGCGGGATCGCCGGTATGACCGATGCTTCAGCCATGGTTGTCGGTTCCATCAAGCCTCTTTGGTTTTCTCGCGCATGAATCGGCGCTGCCCTGCGCACCATCTTATAATGTCCGGTTGGCGAAACCGCCGTGGTCGTCCCTGTGCAGATGCACCAATCCCGCACCACGGTTACTTGACCTCCGCTGACAAAATTCGAGTCTTACCAGGAGCACTCCTCATGGCATCGTTGGAAGATATCGTCATCGTATCTGCTGTTCGTACCCCCATCGGAAAATTCCAGGGCGCTCTCTCCGATCTCAGCGCCACCGATCTGGGCGCCATCGTTGTGCGCGAAGCCGTCAAGCGTGCCGGCATCACCGACCTCAANNAACCCCGCGCGCCAGGCTGCGATCAAAGGCGGACTCCCGCCGCAAGTCGGCGCCATGACGATCAATAAGGTCTGCGGTTCAGGTTTGAAGTCCGTGGCTCTCGCTGCGCAGGCCATCCAGACCGGAAATGCGGAAGTCGTGGTTGCCGGTGGCATGGAGTCCATGACCAACGCACCCTATCTCATGCCTGCCGCGCGTAGGGGTTTCCGCATGGGCAACAACGTCGTCGTCGATTCCATGATCAACGATGGTCTCTGGGACGTGTACAACAACTATCACATGGGCCAGACCGGAGAGAACGTGGCCGACAAGTTCAAGGTCACCCGCGAGCAGCAGGACGAATACGCTGCCAACTCCCATCGCAGGGCGGTAGCCGCGCAGAAAGAAGGTCGCTTCAAGGATGAGATCGTCCCCGTGCAGTTGCCTTCGAAAAAGAAGGATGCGCCCGCCGAGTTTCTCGACCGGGATGAAGGTCCACGCGAAGACAGCACGCCGGAAGTCTTGCGAAAACTGAAGCCCGCATTCAAGAAAGATGGCACCGTAACCGCCGGCAACGCCTCTACGGTGAACGATGGCGCAGCCGCGCTGGTCGTTACCAGTGCCACCAAGGCCAGGGAATTGGGTCTTAAGCCGATGGCGCGCATCATCGCGCAGGCGACCAGCGGAGTGGCTCCCGAGTGGGTAATGATGGCGCCCGTCGATGCTGTCCGCCAGATCTTCGCCAAGACCGGCTGGAACGCCAACGATGTCGATCTCTACGAACTCAACGAGGCTTTCTCGGTACAGTCTGTCGCCCTGGTGCAGGAACTCGGTCTCGATGCTGCGCGCGTCAACGTCAACGGTGGCGCAGTGGCCCTCGGGCATCCGATTGGCTGCAGTGGCGCGCGCCTGCTCACCACCCTCATCTACGAGATGCAGCGTCGTAAAGCGAAGCGTGGTATCGCCTCACTCTGCCTGGGCGGCGGCAATGCTGTGGCAATGGCCGTGGAGCTCTGCTAACGAAGAATGTGGGNNGTGGGGATTACTATCTTCCCCATCCGCCTTCGCTGCATCGAAACGTTAGAAGGGAAGAAGCGCTCATGGATCTCATGCATCACGATGTCGTATTTCGCGAAGAGGACGGCCAACAGGTTTGCAGCCGCTGCGGGGTGGTGAATCCGCAGGACAATCAGCCCTGTATCCCTCTAAATATGGAACCCACGCAGCCCGACGTTCCCGCATAAACGAACAGCCCGCCGAAGCGGGCTGAGTAGTTCGATAGACTCCGCAAATTAGTCGGCTGAGTGGGCCCCGCGTCCATGATTGGGAGCGTCGAGCACATCTTCCGGTTCGGTGGCGTCGGAAATCAGTTGCTCGATGCGCAGGTGGAGCTGCCGCGCTGCTTCGTACACTTCTTTCACGCCCTCGTTGCCCAGGTGCAGACTGTTGGAATCGATATCCATCACCAATTCCCGCATGAATGAGGCAGTAAACCGCATGCGGCTCGTCTGAATCGCCGCCAGTACCGGGAAAGGATCGCGATCCTGTGCCTGCATATCGATCCACTGCTGGATTGCCGCAGTCGTGGATCGAGCATGATCTACGGAGTTACGGAATTCCGACAGCAGACGCGGGTCGACCTCGTCTTCGTTGGCCGATACCAGCGACTCCAGTTCGCGCAGTTCACTCGCTGCCGCGGCCATTGCGGTCGTGAACTCGCTGCTCACCGCAGGCGTTGTCTTCTTTTCGCTACCCGTTCCTCCCGCGAGTTTTGACAGGAGTTCGTCGAGTTTCTTCCGGTCGGTTGGTTCAATGTCGGTAAATTGCAGCCCCATGCCCATTGACGGGTGCGATACGCGTACTTCGGCTCCGCTGCGGATCTCGATGCCTTCAACGTTCAGCATCAGTTCACACTTGGCGTTGCGTGGCAGGGTGGTGAGCGTTTCCAAATAACAGCCGGTCCGGCTGATGTCCGTCATCGATCCCCACACCACCGTCTTCATCCCCGGCTGGCGGATCTCTCCACCGCCGCGGCACGGATAGCGCGGAACGTTCCTCCGTCCTTCGCGCGTGGCGTCGCCAACGAATGTGTCTTTGTGCGCGGGCGCCATGGCAGCTGCCGCGCCACCTCCCACCGAGCGCGCACCCGCTTCGACCGTCGGATCGAACGTGTCCGCGGCATCGCTTGGTTGCACCGTGCCCCAGATGTACTTCGACGCATCCACGCAGTGAACGCCAATCTGACCTTCATTGCGCGAACCGGTGCGTGCTACCCAGATCACGCGGAAACGTGCCTTGTCATTGCCGTGTTGAACGCCGATGATGTCGCCGTGCTGAATCTGGCACGTTACACCCTGCAGTCGCGCGCCCATGCGCGTGATGTCGACCGATGAAGCATTCTGCGTGAACGGCTTGCCGTTCACGTCCATGCCCCATAAGCGCACCGGCAAACTGATAATGATTCGTTCTTCCCGCCTGCGAGCCATTCTATTTCCCAGCTCGGAACACGATCATGTCCCGAAGTGACAGTGAGTTGAGGGCGTTGACTCCGATGCTAGCCGTAGCAATCAACCCTCGCAAGAGCTTTTTCCATCCGTTAGGGTAAGCCATTAGTAACCTCTCCCGCATACCCTTTGATCGGGTAATTCTGCGAAAGTATACAGGAACTCTCCTCCCTCAATGATCCCGTCCGTTACCTTAGTTTTCCGAACTTTAACCCTGAGAACCCTCTCCCAATCACCCTGTCCCGTGAGCCCAGTCACAAGGTTTCTGCTCCAATTCCTGACAGCTATAATCTTTTGGGGCCAGAATGCTTTTTAGGACCAAGAGCGCTGCCGTCTACGGAATTGACGCTCACATTATTGACGTTGAAGTAGACGTCGCTGCGCAATCCGCCGAAAAACCCATCTTCACCACAGTGGGTTTACCCGACGCTGCTGTTCGCGAGAGCCGCGAACGCGTCAAGTCCGCCCTCCGCAATGCCGGCTACGACGTTCCCATTACCACCATCACCGTCAACCTCGCACCCGCCGACATCAAGAAAGAAGGCTCCGGCTTCGATCTCCCTATGGCCTGCGGCATTCTCGGCGCCTATGGCGGCTTGAACAAGCAGGCACTCGACGACGTCGTCATGGTCGGCGAGCTTTCCCTCGACGGTAGTATCCGCTCCGTGCGCGGCACTCTCTCCACTGCCGTCGCCGCCCGTGAGAGCAAGATCAAGCGCCTCTTCGTTCCCGCAGAAAATGCTCGTGAAGCCGCCGTCGTCGAAGGTGTCGATGTCTATCCCGTGAAGTCACTCATGGACGTTGTTCACCTCATCAACACCGGTAACGGCGTAGTGCCCTTGAAAGTGGATACCAAAGCCGTCCTCGCCGAGACCCAACACTTCGGCGTCGATTTCAAGGATGTTCGCGGCCAACAAACCGCCAAGCGAGCTCTCGAAGTCTCTTGTGCCGGCGGCCATAACATCCTCATGATCGGCCCTCCCGGCAGCGGCAAGACCATGCTCGCCAAGCGCATTCCCACAATCTTGCCGCCCCTCACTTTCGAGGAAGCGCTGGAGACAACCAAGATCCACAGCGTGGCTGGCGTCCTCGATCCTCACGCCGGCCTGGTCGGTACCCGTCCCTTCCGCGCGCCCCATCACTCCATCTCCGACGCTGGTCTGATCGGCGGTGGCGCCGTCCCGCGTCCCGGAGAAGTGTCTCTTGCCCATCACGGCGTACTTTTTCTCGACGAGCTGCCGGAGTTTCCCCGCAACGTGCTCGAAGTCATGCGTCAGCCGCTGGAGGACGGCACAGTCTGTATCGCTCGCGCCGCCATGTCGCTCACTTTCCCGGCACGCTTCATGCTGGCTGCCGCAATGAATCCTTGTCCGTATGGGTCGCGCCAGTGCCGACAATCTGAATTGGCAGCTTAATCCCTGCGATTTCGTAATCTTGAACGAAAATACTAGGCATGGTGACAGCGAGAAGCTGTCGTTTATCTTGCCTGCTCAAGTATTGCCATTCCCGGAATGGCTCAAAAACCGCTGCGAGTTGCTCGGGAGTGAGCTCAGGAGCGGGAGACTGCTGCATCAAGAGGTCACCAAACAGCGAAAGGTCGACATCTATTTTCCTCAAGAGTACGTCTCGCTGCGGCCTCTCGATCAAGCCATCAATAAACAGCTCGATAATCCGACGCCGCTTCTCTCGGAGAACGCTGATCTCGCCTTGGAGCCGTACCGTGTCTGTTGCGGGATGGGACTTCTGGGCAGCTTTGTGCCATGCCTCGGCAAGTGATTTCAGAAAGGCCATTTCGGTGAAGCGTTCCGAAAGCAATATGTCGATCCTCGGCTCAAGGTTTTCTCGCCGCATATAGCTGGTCGTGCATCCCAACTTCATTTTGCGCCCGCTGCAGATGTAGTAGTCAGCCCTGCGAAAATGGGTGTAAATTACGCGCCCGCAAAGGGCACAGTTGAGGAAACCGTTATAGACGAATCGGTGTTCGTATCCTTCGCGTGTCCGCCAATGGTTTAGCTTCTTAGCGTCCATCAGCATCTGTGCCCGTTGGAAATCCTCGGGAGAGATTAGCGGGTCGTCAATGACCTGTATTCGAATGATTTCATCTGTCGACCGCATGATCTTTGGACGGTCCGCCTGTCGCCCATCGTCCTTGCTGCGGTGAGCCGCCGGCGAGCTATCCCGCTTGCGGTCAATAACCCGCCATCCGGTGTAGATGGGATTACGGAGAATAACCCTCAAATTGCAGGGTGGAATCCCGACCCGCTCTCCAATGGCCTTGTAATTCACATTTCCGGAGCCGATGAGCCGGAACGCCTCACGAACCTTTTCAGCGTCCGAAGTATAGTGCCATTTCTCAGAGAGGCGATCGTATGCCACGCCAAATGGAAGAGTGATTGCGCTTTGCGGGTTCTTTCCGCTTCGCCGCTTCGCTTCCTTAGCCGACCAGATGCGTTCGAGGATTTCAGTTCGCTCCATTCCAGCCATAGCCGCCCGGATAGCTCCGAGAAGGCAACCAGACTTGTTGGAAAAATCGATTGGACCATCAGGTAGATACAGAATCGTCTTCGACTCGACGAAAGCCTGGAGGAGAACATAGTCCCCGAAATTTTCCGGCCGCATCAGGCGTGAAAATTCGCGCGCCACTACACCATGAATCGCAGGGCTTTTGATTGCCACCAACAACGCCTGCATCCCGGCACTTTTCAGAACTGCCGCACCACTCACGTCCGCAATTTCTATTGATCGGACGATTTGCAATCCATACCTCGTTGCCGTTTGATGATTAACGGCGCGCTGCGCGGGAATGCTGGCACGGTCACCGCCCGCCTGTTGCGCCGTTGACACCCTAATCAGCTCGATCGCGCTTTTCTCCATTTTGTAATCCGCAAAGTTGCCGAGCACAGTTTATAACCTCCAAATGGTTGCCCGCCTCAAGGGCAGCTCGCATGCGATCGAGAATCGCGGCACGGCGCTCGGTGACGGCGAGAGCGGCGTTGACCATGCTGCCTAAATTGGTCGGCGCGCTTGTCTCGCTCACTTGACTACCTCCCTCTGTCCGCTGCCAAGACGGGCAAATTTCTTCTGTTCTGATCACGAGATCGCTCTCATGAGCTTCCGTTTTGTGGTTACAATTCCAGCGTTAGCCGCTGGAACAATCACCGAGGGTTGCACCGTGCCCGACATCCTCGCCGCTATTCGCTGTGAATCGAGCTGAGAAAGGCAATCCTCACGCGAACTCACCCATCATGCAGGACAGCTTTGCTCGACAACTGAAGCGATGCGCAACAAGTTGATCGCTTTATTTTCCGCACGTGTAATCAAGCCGACTTCAATCTCAATCTCACGCTGAATCGCCAAAATCCAAAACCTTCTGCGAAGAAGACGGATCTTCGGACCACGCGCTTCCGCAGCACCCACGCATTGCCTGGCCACGAGCTTGGTGTCCGTCAACATCACGACCTTTGTTCCTCTTGGCAACATGCGCACCGCATCGATGAGCGCCAGATACACACCTTCGTTCCCAATCGCTCCTGGGAATCAATCCAATCAGAGCAACCGATCCCACGATCAACGATGCGTATGCCGACTTTGTTGCCCTGGAACTGCCTCCACCGGCAACGTAAACGACGATCGGCAACTCAGAGTTTTCGATGTCAGACATTTCATTTCCCGCCAGTTCCCCGCGCCTCTCCGCTGAAGAGGTCGCCAATTTTGTCGCCGTGCAAATGCCCTCGCCGCACCTACAGCCCAATGCGTCTCCGCAATAGCTCGTCAGCCTTGTTCTCCCAGCGGGAAATCCAACGGATTTCGATGTCTAGATTGCGTAGTTTGATCAGCGTGCGCACCTTCGTCAGCAGAGGAAGCATATTCGGGTGGCTCGTCCGATATTCGCCGGAGTAATTCCTGGCGACGATTTGAGAATCCGTGTAGATCACGGCACAGCTCCCTTTCGGAAGCCAACGAAGGGCAGATATTAGCGCCCAAAACTCGGCCTGGTTGCACGTCAATCCCGCTTTCCACTGCACCATTGCGGCCACGCTGGGAATAGTCCACGCGTACCCTGACATCGCGCCTTCTTGCCCACCGGTTCCGTCGACGAAAACGATCATTCTTTGCTTGGCTGTTGCAGACTTTTGCATGAGATTTCTCCCTATTAGCATGGCTGTATCTGAAGACGATTGTGTTCCACCAGCTGCGGTTGACTGCGGTGCGCTGCACCCCGGAGAGCATGATCATGTGCTTGCCGAGCGGTTGCATTCATTTCGGACTTCGCCGTAGCGCTTGTCATCCGAGCTATTGGGGTCAATGTAGCTCGGAAAGGCACGCGTTTCCAGCCTTCCCGTGGGAAGCAAATATCAGATATTTATGGCTGCCCTGCCGTTGTAATTTTGACTGTCGTTTGGCGTAAAGGTGGCCAACAGCTGATGTGTTCCTTCGCCGAGTATGGTGCTGCGGCAGGCGAGTATTGGAAGGATCCTAGAGTATTTGACGCGGCATTGGTGGCCCAGCCCGCTCGACAACTGGATGGTACGGATAACGATCACAGGCGCCGCGGCGAGCCGAAAGGATTGCTGAATAATGCGGCTCGAGCTGACACTCGGTACACCGGTTCCAAGCGGTGATCCAGCCGGCTGGTCCTGCTATTGCGGGCATTTGTTCCAGATGGCGACCAGGAAACGTGTCCCATGCGGAAGTTCTTGACGGAAGACGGGTGTACGTTCCACCTCCAGCCGGACGGGAGCCATACCGATAACCCCGATCCCGACGAGGCTGATACGCGTATGACAATCTGGAGTCACTCCATGCATCTTCGTCAGACGGACCCCACTGATGGGATACACGTAGACGACTTTGCATTTACCGTCCGATCGGTTTATGAAGGATGTAGATCGTAGATTTCATGAGTTTTCTCCGACGAACGAAGCACAGGGCGTTGGGTATGATCGTTCGTTGCTTTGCTATGAAGCTGATCGCCGACAGCACGCGCCACGGTTTCGATCAGCGATTCGACTTTGGCTGTTCCGGCGCTTCTCGCGTGTGATTGCCGTAAAGGCCATCTGCTTTGGGGCACAAAAAGGGGACCGGTATAGGCCGGTCCCTTTGTCTTGCTTTGAAACTACCTCGCTAAGTTACCGCGAAAACGGGTTTGCACCGCGTGATGAGCAGCGGTTGGAACCTTGTCGGTGGGAATGATGATGCCGACCAAAGTCAGGCTGGTGTCGAACACCCCGGTACAAGGATACGAGGTGACATTGTTGTCATTGGAACAGCTACCGTTATCCCACGCGTAGTAATCGTATTGCTGTCCGTTGATGAGTCCGCTTGCGTAGGCCACGTCACCGGCAACATAGCCGGTGAGATTCCCGCTGATCACAGTGCCGTCAGTCAGGGTTCCGGAAGCCACCACGGTGAGCGTGTAATCGGCGTTCTCGGTCAGCTGGAGATTGGGCACCGCCACTCCGCTAAAGTTACAACCTCCGGCTAACCAATAGGTAGGGCAACTGGCATTCATCAAGGTGCCGGTCTTGGTCAGACTGGTTGCCTTCAAGGCGTGGATTTCGCCGCTGTCTTGGCAGGAGGAGCCTGGAGCCGATTGATAGGTGCCATCAAGCTTGTCGTTGGTGGCGCTCAGTTGCGCGGTTCCAGTGAACACGTCTGCGTCTTCTGTCAAGGTAAACGTCAGCTTTCCAGAAGAGTCAAGCGTGCCTTTGAAACTGGTGTGCCCTATGCGCGAGCCGCATGGGCTATCCAAGGTTGTATATCCAGTGTTGCCGTCTTCGAACAGCAGGACAACATTGGGCTTTAGCAGGTTGGAATCGTCGGCGCTGATTGTGACGCCATTCTGCGCGAGATTCATTTGGATCGCGGTACCAAGTGGCCCATTGGGATCGCTGGCAAGTGCTTTCCAAGAACCGTGTACGTCGGCGACGTTAACGACCGGAGGTGGGACCGGGAAACCCGAGGATGAGTTGCCTCCTCCGCAGCCGACTAGGCCCAACAAACAAGCTACTAAGGTAAAGCTAATGATGTATTTCTTCAACTAACGCCTCCAACCAGCACTACTGATGAATTTGTACTTCGTGCGCAGCATCTCTTCTCTTTCACCGCCCGCGAGCGATTCAGCATATAGCAGCAACGCTGCTTCCGTATTGCCTTCCTTTCGCGAAACGATCTAAATGCGCCCGCTCTGGGAAACACCGCGCTCGGCGAGAGAAAGGGCACCTATGGAATAGGGCCCGCGAGCATATCCCGGCCGATACCGCCGAGAAGAGTCTCAATAGGATCGAGGGTTTCAGGGAAGGGTGTGTTGCATCCGGAGGAAGTCGAGAGGGAGAAAGAAGAATCTATTCCTCGTTAAGTCTCTTTATGAAGCTGTTGCGAATTCTCTGAAAAGAGCAACGCTTGCTGCACTCCTGGTTCACTGACACCGTCAAGAATTTCAACGATGACATCCCCGTGACAGCGTCAGCGATGCGGTTGTGGTTGCCTTGAGGACGGTGATGGGGAGGTCGGTGGCATCCCGGAGTGACGTAGGATCAGGCAGCTTTCACTGCTTTTCGCTTAGGTCGTGGTAAGCGGATTTCGCTTTCATCCTCGTGCCTAATTTCAACTTCCACACCCGTGATGGGGTCGATGTAGGTGCACGGGTTTAGCTCTGGGTGTGCTTTCAACAATTGCTGGGGAGCGATCATGAAGTCAGGCGCTTCGCTCTCATCCGGTCGCCAAAGCTTTTGATTGTTCGCTCTTTTTCCACCTTCGATCGTCAAATAGCCAGCCGCCTTCGCACTATTGAGGCACTTATAAGTATGAACGGATTTCCAATCCAACTCACTCATGACTTCTTTCGCTGCGACTGCCCGGTGATGACGCTGATATAGATCGGCAACGCAATCGACTACGTCACCTTCAGCGGAGCCAGGCGTTGGAGAGAACTTTCGTGAGAGCGCCCCGTTCAGGAGTACATACGCCACGCCATAGTCTTCGAGGTCAATTTCAACCTCCAAACTTGTGATCCGGTCTCGTAAAGCTCGAATCAGAGCGAGTGCGCCACAAAGACTGATCAATTGTGGAAAGGCACGCCTAACTAAGACCGATTTGACGGGTACGTGGTCCGCAACCGTGCCGAACCAGGGTGGGGTATGAATCATTATCCTGCGCCTCAGCAACAGTTGGATTGCGGTTTTCACCGCTTCCAATTCCGCGTCGCACACACCTGTCTTGGGAGTAAGATGTGCGTGCAAAACGCGTCGCGTCTGTTCGGCCGATTCGTCGACCCAGACCGGCATAACTCGCCCCCAATCATCCACGAAGATTTTGGGCTCGGTCGTTGTAGTGAGTAGGACAGGTTTTCCTTTTTTTCGCGCCACTCGCGTGCCCATGCCTGCCCCTTTCGCTGATTCACGAGCAATAACTCCTTCTGATAAGAGCTGCCTGAGCTCGAACCGCGCTTCCCGAGATCCGCGAAATTCTGTGATGTAGAGAATCTTCCCACCGAAGTCTTCGTCGGTGTTGAACAGGGCTTTCGGGCTCATGCTGGTTAGCTGTATAACGCGATCGTCTGGAAACAATCGGAGAATCGTATTTGCAAGGCAAGACTTGCCAGCTGCGCTTATTCCGCATAGCAGCACCGACACTGGGTCGCTTAGCGCAGATGTTAGACAAGCCAGGAATACAATCAATCGGCTGGTCAGGTCGCCAGTCAGCCCCATACGACCCGTCAAATCGACAATTCTAGAGAGAAGCCCGGGATTCCTTAACAGCAATTTCCCTTGCTTAACCACATTTATGTTCGCATCCATCGTAGATACCCCTTTGGCAAAAGTTGCGAAAACCGTGAAAACCGTGAAAACCGGACCCGTGCGACGAATCGACTTTCTGTACCCAGCGCAAGCGATGCTCAAACGATGTTCGGGTGCAAGCAGTCCGAGGGGCACTTGCTATCTCCACAACCGCCGAATTCCTGATTGCTGGGGACAGCGATCTGCTCTGACCACCAATCGAGCGGTCGCAATGGGCACTATCGCACTCGAAAGATCCGCGAGCATATCTGGGAATGGGCGGCGTTTCCAGACATCCTGGAGGACGCAAATGTCGGAGATTTAAGACAAGCTCTGCAACAACCATGGGAGCTCCCCGGAGCGACCGAGGGTTAGGGCCGTGGCGTGACATTGCTGGGCCACAGAACCGGTCGGCATTCGAACGTAAAGCCCGCTTTAAAGAATCGTGATGGGTTCAGGGATGGGAATTACCGTCATACCAATCGATCGCCCTTGGAGCATCCTTGGACGGACGGCCGTCTGGAAACAAGATCACGAAAACTTTTCAGGAATGATCTGTTGTTGTAGCCGCATCGCACTCGGAGTTCGCTGCGAATCCCTATGTCTCAACGCGTGCGAGTCAGAATTGGGCGAGGTAGGACCGGCGATGGCATTCGGCAATTTGAGGATCTATATCGTAATCGGAGTCTGGGCTGCAGTCCACACTCTTCACATAATAGCTGACTCCGTTTTCGGTGGGGGCGAAGCGCTGAATTTTGCAAATCCCGGCTCTCTTAAGCCACCATTCCTCCAGTTCGAATATCTCGTAGCTGGGCCCGCTGAGGAGGACGTGAAAGTGCTTCTTGCCGAGTTCCCCCTCTTCGACTACGCGAAGAAAGGAAATCGGCACACCGCGGCGCTCGTACATTTCGATCACTTCGGCGAATAGGCCCTTGGCGCGTTTCACGCCCATGCCTGGTCGCCAGGTCAGCGTGAGGACCCAGCGCCACCAAATTTGGCTGAGCCACTCATCGTAATCGCGGCGCAGCTGTCTGCTGCGCAACGCGCTCTGTATTCGTTCTTCGATATCATCAAAAGGATGTTTCCACTCACTGCTACGGCTCATGTCAGCACACGCTTAGATCGAGAGGTGCGGCGAGTGTACTTACATGCAACTGGTACGAAGACAGAGGATGGTGGACGTAAATTTCAAACAATTAAAACTGGGAAAGGCAAAGCTCAGAACACACTGTGATTTAACGATACCACCCTGAATTATCAGAGAATTTCATCCGATGATTACCATTCCTCATTCAAATGTTCCTGCCGAGTCAAGAGCATCTGCACCATTCTGGTACGGTTCTGTAAACGCCGGAGACGCTTCTCTGCAGCATTGCGATCCAGAGCAGTTGCGTTAGGAAACGTCGGGTTGTTCGATTTGAGAACTCCCGCCAGCAACCCCGCAGTGAGCGGACTCGAAGGATCAAGATAGCCGGTTCTTCGAAGCGATTGAGAGGGTCTACCCGACCTTTTCATCTTGCGATATATGTCGTTGATGGCCGTAACGACCTTTCCTTGCCGTGCCCAGTCCATCTTTGGCAAAGCCTCGCCGACTATTGCGACAAGGTATTCGATTCCTTTCGACAGGACTATGACATAGGTAATTCCGATCGGGTCATAGGCGAGTTCCAAGAGTTGTCCGATGTCGGCCTTGGACTCGTTATGGATCTCGAGCTCAACGATGCGCGGCTCAACGACCACTGGGACTTCATTCCGGCGTTCCAAGGATTTCATGGCACGCTTCAGGGTCCCAGCATCTTTACGCGGTCGCCCTCTCTTGGCATTTCTTGAGCTGACTTCTTCATCCTCCAAGATGCTCTCTTCAGCCTCAGGGCGTTTCGGCACTATCACCCGGACGAGTGGTCGCTTTCCTCCGCTTTTACGCAGCTTCTCTCGAACCTGGTCCGGAAGGCCGTAGGAACGCGAGACGGCCTCTCGCACATCTTCTTCTTGGCCTTTAATCGGACGTGACGCGGGAACTATCTTGCCGCGCTCCGCAACGAGAGCCATTTGCGCTGGACCGACCGACATGCACTCCGCATTCAGCTTTAACTCTCTTTTTGAAGGACTACTGCTTTTCGGCAACTTGGGCTCTTTGCGAAGATCGTCCTTTTCCAGGAGATCGGATTCCGCAAAAAAGGGCGGCGTGAAGATGACTTTGAAGCGCTCTATGAAAACGAGGTAACGCGACATCGCGTCTCGGACGAGTTTGTCCGTGTTAGCGTCTTCAGGCGGCGCCAGCCTACCTTCGTTGAGCCACGCTGCCTTCAGGAACTTCTCACAGGTAGTTGGGGCGATCTCGTATGCCTTCTGCAGGTCATCACGGATTGCCTCAAGCGCGGCGCTGAAAACGCGGTCTGCACGATAGCGGCGGGCCCGTAAGGGGTCTGAGATGTTCCTAACAGTTGGTTCCATAGGTTCAAGAGGATATTCCCGATTTTGCCAGGAAGGAAGCGCCGGGAACTTATGCCGGATTTAGCCTCCTGGCCGTCAGGCCCGCCTCCGAATCTGCTTATCGGTGAGCAGCGCCCGGTTCCGTGGATTGTAGGAAATCTCGTGGATCCTTCGTCCGATTCGCAAGCTTCTTCCTGATCACGCTATAGTTCTCAATTTGTTGAGCCCCAACTCGGGCATCCCGCGCATGTTCTTCGGGCAGCAGAATTGCCACCTTGGTCGACCACGATGGGCCAGTCCGAGGTAGCCTTTTCCTTGGGAGGTCGAACTGGAGCGCTTTCAGCAAGCCGGTACAATTTCAGACAATAATTGGACCGTAACACGCCTGAATAGAGGGCGTAAAATGGAGCCGTCCTCAAGCTTGTTACGAAGTCGTCACGTCTGTCCTAGCGTTTGCTTCCCGGTAACTGAAATGCCGGTTCGCCACCGAGCCTTTTTGAATCTCCCGGTTTATGGAAACTGAACTTCACACCCCGACGATTAGCGATGCCCAAGATCTCACCGCCTTGCTGGTTGGGGCGTTTCCAGCAATCGAGGCCGTTCTTCTATGCGGGTCCGTAGCGCGAGGCGATGCCAATCCTTGGAGCGACATCGATCTCCTCGTGACTAGCTCGGACCCGAAACTGACAGTGGCTGCATTGCGGAAAGTGGTTTCAGGACGCAATCACGTCTCCCTGATCTATTACCGGACACATTCATTTGAGACACTGCATCGGCGCCGCCCATTGTTCGTCGCGCACCTGAAGAAAGAGGGCGTGGTGCTGTTCGACCCAACCGGCGTGCTCAGCCGGATGATAAAAAGTCCCACGCTTACTAAGGTGGACGTTGCCGAGGAAATCAAGATTTACCGCGCTAAGCTGATTCCCTACAGATATCCAAAGCGCTACAACAATAATTTCCTGTTCTGCTTGTCGCACCTCTATTCGATTGGGAAGGGCGTGATGATGCTCGGTTTGGCGAGTTGCGGAGTACTCGAGTTCAATCGCGAAGCAGCTTTCGAACGATTCGCGAGTCTGAATCCGGATCTGGCAGAACAAGTTGCGACGGTCGAGCGACTACGTCCATTCTATCGATTGGTCAGCGGACGTAAGCTCGAGCCGCTGCCGTTCTCCTATCATGATGCAGCGAGGAAGATGGAGGAGGCAGTGAATGCGATCGAATTTCTTGCGGAGCGTGCAACATGCCCGTGACACCATTTGTCGCGCCTGAATTGTTCGACGGACTGATCGAATACTCGAAGGAGGTTGAGCACGATAAGGAAACCTCGTCTGCACCGACCGACTTCTGCGACAATTTCTATGCCCAATTCTTCCAAAATCGAATGAAGCAAGAAATCACCGGTTTTGGCAATGCCGCCAAGGAGATGGCGATTAAGCTTCGCCTTAAAACAAAAGAGAGCCGCGAGATCGTGGTGTTAATCACGGGATTTGAAAAATACTGCGATCTCCGTTACGACGTTTTCTCCGAGGAGTACGGCGGCGGAAGCGGTAACGCTCTGTCGGAGTTCCAAGATTATCTCGACAACTTGTTGGAGCGCATCATTGCCTGGGCCGGTCTGGAGAAGCTAACGGACATCGAGCGCAGCGCCGTCGAGGCTCGCGCAGCGTTGCAACAAGCGTTGCAATCGGTGAAGAAATGAATGAAAGCACACAGAAGGAGCTCGTACGATTACTGGAGCTCGACTACGAGCAAACAACCAAGGATATCGCCAGCATTATTAGCAGCAGTTTCACCATCCGCGGCTGGGGAATCGCGTTGAGCTCTGCTCTCATTGGGCTCACTTTTCAGGCACAGCAGTGGGGCATTGCGGTACTAGCGGTCGTGGTAACCCTTCTCATCGCTTTCGTGGACGGATATCACTCCTGGTTGTATGCCAAAGTGCTACAGCACGCGAATCAGATCGAAACTGTCATGAGGTATTACTACGCATTTCTCGCACGAGGCGACGTTGATGACCAAGCCCGGATGGACTTCCTAGGCAAGATCCTGGCTCACCGTTTCGGACGATTTACGGAAATTCGAAAAGGCTTTACCTTGTCGAATCTTCGGGAAGCGCGCCCCCGGCGGGTTATCGTCACTCTCTACGCAACGCTACTGGTATGCGCTACGGTCTCAGGCGTTTTGGCGTATTCGTCCAAAAAGAATCCCGCCCCAAGCTTTGGATGCACGCAGGTTCCCGGAGCAACCGATGTTTACGTTTGCAAACCGAAATAGGCCGCGTTAAAGCGCGAAGGATGCGGATCTTTGCAGTCAACAGCAATTGGATCTGTGCCACGCATCACCGGTTGGCAAAAATTGCGGGACGCATCTTGGAACTTGAGTTGGATGGCTGGTGTTTATCAGGGCAGTTGGCGAATAAAGTATCGAAAAGAGACTGCGCTGTTTGTCACACGTTTCTGGCACGTTTCTTAACGATTTACGTTCGCCCCAAACCGGGCCGACCCCCCACCGATTGTGATGGAAGCGAACTCTCTACCGCAGGCCAACCCTCGTGTGCGGCGAAGATCGAAGTCCAAAATCGTTCGCGATCACGGCTGAAGCGGCAGGCCAGGCGCGTGCAGAACTGTAAAGTCTCTTGCTTCGTACAATACCCAGCGACGCCCTCTGCGCTGGACTGTTCCCAAGACCGCCACTCTACGTCCCTTCGCGTGCGCCTCCACGGCAGCGAGATAATCTGCGGGTGTCAGCTTCACGCGTATTCTCATGTCACCGTAGTCCTCATTGGCCCAATCGATAAGGACTTCGTGATCTCCGGTCGTATTGAATACGTCTGAAGGATCAGTTTCGTTTTGTAATCCAACCACGCGTCCAGTCACCCGCGCGATGAATGATAGCTTATCGCGCATCCGCTCGGCCGCAACTCGGCTGATTTCAACGTGCTCAGGACCCACCCAAAATTCTTGAGAGTCCTTAAATTCTGCCGCTATTGGCCAGTCTGCGCTAAACGTGAAAGAGAAGATCATGCCGGTATGAGCGGTGCGTTGCACAAGGTCAGCAAGTTGATCGCACCCGTTCGAACCAAATCCCGCCGATACTCCATCGACGATTAGGTCGACGTTGTCGCGCTTCACCGCGCTTTGAATGACACCTATCCCTCTCGCCAGCCGCTCTACAACGCGCCTCTCGAATGGCGGTGCGGGTGGGTTATCGAAGAGATCCACTTCTCCGGAATAAGACGTAACGGGCGACTCGATAGTGAACCCGAAACTACCCCGGAAAGTATGTCCAAAGCGACAAGTGTCAGCGTATTCCGCAGCATCTTTCCTCACCCGCGAGAAGTATGGGAGCGGCCTCAGCTCTGTTGTTGCGGTTGTGGCGAGAAGGCTCTTTACGCCTGTGATGTAATTTGCAGCACTCGCAAGATGTATGGAGTCGTCAATCACCATCGCGTCAGGTATCCGCGATCGAATCAGGTCGAACCGTATCGACCTCATGGACATCAACAGCTCTGTTGTGTCGCGGCCCTCCAGATCCGACAGAGTCCTAATTGCTCTGCGAAGTAAGTTGTTGTAGTCAGCAACTCGGCTGTCTGTCGGCAGGATAAGTTCCACTCCCGCATCTCGATCCGGAAGGATATAAAGATCGAACTGCCGGTCGCCGCCGGTTCGGTCGACCAAAAGCGAGCGAACGTCTGAGGGTACATCGTCCAGTCGCGGTGCGCCGAACTTCTCCGCTAACTGCCACCCGTTTTTAGCGAGGTAGCTCCGCAGCGTGGAAAGGGAAACGTCTGGCGTGCTCCGATCAGAGGAGTTCATGAGTATTGTGTCTGCCGTCGAATTCTCTCAGCGGCTAAGAGTGCATTTAGCTTTTCCGGAGTCAGGAACTGTGAAGCCGGGATCTCAATTCGTTTCGTGTACTCGTTACTGGTAACTTCTCCGGACAAGAACGTCCAATAACAGCAGTGCCGCAAAGTTGTACTTTGTGCTTCGATTTCATGCCAGGTTTCACGTGCTCTAGGGAGGCAAAGCAAGATCAGAATCATTGTTGTCTGCGCTGGCCCCCTGGACACGATATCGTTGTAATTTTTGGTCTCCAAGTCGTAAACGATGACGCCGTTCTGCAGTTCCCAGTTAACCGTCGCCTTAGCTTGAAAATCCAGCGGAAAACCGCTTTCCACACGGCGGTTGCCTCGTATTATGACCGGGTTAAAGGTCCCGTCCACGCCGTAGTCAAACTCGCGCTTAATTTCGAGATTCACGCCTGCGGAACCAGCCAATGCGTAAACGTGCGCACGGCACAGCGTTTCTTGAGTGTGTTGGATGGTTATCGTCAATCCCGCAAATCCTTTGGGGCTTGTTCGGAGAGTCGCTCATTGAGTTTGAGCAAGCGGAGAAGAATATCGTGTATCGTGTTAACTCGCCAACAGGAAAATAATAGCTCCATGATGCGCGACGCGGAGATAACCAATTGCGGAGCTAGACACTATATCTTCAGGTGCCCGGGCGTTTATATGCTCCGCGTATCTTTTTACAATCCCCTCCCGGATTGGAGGATGCCCGTTAATTCGTAGA
>PLWX01000216.1 GCA_003151155.1 Acidobacteriaceae bacterium | reverse complement strand
ACTCTAGCGGAGGGATTTGATCCAAAGGGCGGACGCAATACTTGGGAAAGCAGTCATCATTTCTTGAGAGTTCGCCCATGCCGGCACGTCCGATAATTCGCACGCGATTGCTCCAGCACTACAGCTAATTGACGATGTCAGCAAAGACTCTCCTCGACCCCAACGCGGGACGCCAGGGGCTCCGCTGTGTTCCGTTAGGCGTGGGCCGTTTCGCGAAGGGCGGCCAGCCTTATGGCAATCAAACATAAGCTGATCCACGAAGCGGTCGAAAAAGTCGTCGATTTCCATTGGATTACCCTTGATGAATTCTCGTGGTCCGCGAGCTCACAGTCAATCCGGTCCGCGCCATCTGGAGCGGCATTGGCTGCGATCGGCACTCTCGGCCCTACCCTCTTCAAGAGGGCGTGAGACGCCAGGGGCTCCGCTGTGGTTCGTGTGTGAGTTCGCACTTGCCCCGAAACGCAGCCGATTTCCCAGCCCGTATTCCAGCCCGTAGCCGGGCCGTCTTATACGTATTTAGAAGAACTTGGCGGTACTTGCAGGTAGGCGCAACTTGCTCAAAGTACGGGTACCCGAACGGTTGACACGGTAGAGGTCAGGAGTTCGAGTCTCCTCGTGCCTACCATTTTCATTCTGATGGATTTAACCCCGCTTCAGATACCCGCTTTTTGAGCCGTTCCGTACCGTTCTCCGTACCGTCATAATCCTCCGCTGCCGACTTTACGCTTCGTTTTCAGCGCCCGCTGTTGCGTGTGATGTTCCATTGCGTGTCTCGTCACTTGACGCCCAGCGAATCCTTCTCGGGCAACGATGTTTCGCCGATCCGCCAGCCTACGGGACGAAAAATTACGCGACGCCTTCGGTACTTCTCAAAAGGCAACAACGGCTTATTGTCGTTGAAATAGGCGGCAACTTCTCTCCTTGTGTCGAGCGCGGCAGCGGTCCGGTTTATGCGCCTGTCCCGGGTCGGCAAGTTGTTCCCTACTGGTCAAGCGAACTCAAGGGATACAGATTGCCCCTAGCCGGTGATGTTCCGGAAAGCGGTAAGGGGGCAGATTGTTAGTAGATTAGCTGGGCATTAATATACTTGACGAATCAACTTCGTTTCTGTATTCTGGTTTTGCTATGAAAAACCCACGCACATTGCAAGACGCCATCAAGTTCTACTCCGACCCCGCGAACTGCATCGCCTATATGGTTTCTAAGCGTTGGCCAGACGGCGTGGTGAAGTGCCCCACTTGTGGCCGCAGTGACGTGGTGTTTCTCAAGAACCAGAGCAAGTGGCAATGCAAGAGCGTCCATCCTAAGCGCCAGTTTTCGGCCAAGGTGGGGACAATCTTTGAGGATTCGCCCATCGCCTTGGATAAGTGGATCGTCGCCGTCTGGATGCTCTCCAATTGCAAGAATGGCGTTTCCAGCTACGAACTCTCCCGCGTGATCGGCGTGACTCAGAAGTCCGCTTGGTTCATGTTGCATCGCGTTCGCGTTGCCATGAAGAATGCGCCCATGGGAACAAAGTTTGGCGGCAACGATGGCGGCGAAGTCGAAGCCGACGAAACCTTCGTTGGTGGCAAAGCTATCAACATGCATCGCAACCGCGCCAAGCGTTATGCCGAAGGCCACTTTGGCAAGACTGCCGTTCTCGGCATCCTTGACCGCGATGCGCGTCAGGTTCGCGCCAAGGTTGTTCCCAACGTGAAACGCGAAACCCTACAAGCTGAGATTCTCGACAACGTGAAGTTCGGATCGCGCCTCTATACCGATGCTGCGGTTGCTTACGACAACATGCGCGAGCGATACGTTCACGACGTTGTCACCCACACAGATGAGTACGTTCGCGATCGAGTCCATACCAACGGCATCGAGAATTTCTGGTCGCTCGTAAAACGAGCTCTCAAGGGAACCTACGTTGCAGTAGAACCCTTCCACCTTGAGCGTTACGTCGATGAGCAAGTGTTCCGCTATAACAACCGTTCCACCAAAGACAACCCGATCGATGATCGTGACCGCTTCGATCTCGCCATGTTCCAGATTCTCGGCAAGCGTCTAACTTTCGCCGAGGTAACTGGCAAGACTGGCGATACCACGCCTCAGAACTTCTAAACCTTGGCGCGGGAAGCGTGGGCCAAAACCCAAGCGGGGCGTATAATTCGCCCCGCTATGAAAAAGTCTTTCACTGTGTCGTACTACTTCTGTTGCCCATCGAGACACGAAACGCGCAAGGAGGAGACCGTCTTGGCGGACGACATCAACGAAGTACATCGGAAGCTCGCACACCTCGGTCCTCACGTATGTGCTGCTTGCGGCGAACCGATTCCCGACGGAACGCCCATCCTTTCGGATAGAATCCGCGAGTTGTAGTCCGCCAGAATCTCGCGCCTCTTGGCTTCCCGCTCCCCATCGTCGGCGTAGCCCTGCCAGATAAGTTTTCCGGTTCCGTGCTCAACCGCATTTCTGAATCCCGCAAGGGTCAGCTCCAATACAAAACCCGCCTTGAGGCGGGGTGGTTATTGTGTAGATTTGTTGGACTTCTTCGGCCTTCCGCGCTGGCCCTTGTGCGCGGCCTTCTCTGCGTCTAGCTTCTCTTTGATCTCGCTATGCGGAACCTTTAGAAGTTGGGTCATCGTTTCGTCGAAGTTTTTGTATTCGTTCTTTGTTGGCTTCATCGAACAGCTCCGCGTGGTTCGGAAATCGTCCAGGCTCTAAGTATATCGTCCTTCGACGCGGGCGCTTCTTCTCGGATGCGAAGAATATGCGAGTGTTCGGCCCGATCTGGCTGCGCCTCGGAACGACGGCCTCGCTGCACTCATGCTCGAATACGCTCTGTGTCCAGACGTAATGTTCATAGGGTACGCGCAGAATCTTACCGAACGGCGAGTGCTCGTTCACGCTCTTCTCGTGAGCGCCATTCCTGAACCACGAGAACATTTCCCACGATAACCAGTCACAGGCTTGCAGCGGAACAGCCTCTTTCTTTTTTGCAAAGACCGGAGCGCGCAGCCCGTCGCGTTCAAACAGGGAAAGCAAATCGCCTTTATGCTTTGTGCCGTCCTCAAAGACTGTGAGCAGGGGCCAATCTTGTCTGTTGTATGCCGCATGCCAGTCTTTCAGTTTGTCCATGATGTAGCGGGCGGCGAAGCCGTAGGGGGTGCCGAGGCATTCCTCTAGCGCGTGATTCTGATTAACCCGCGCATAATCTTCCATTGGAACCAGCGTAGCAAAACTCTTTCGCGCCCGAACCCGGATTATCGCCGCCGCTTCATTCAGGAGTTGAGAGCACCTCTCATCCGGCCATCCCTCATAATCGAGTTTGCGAGACCGTAAATCGGTCATGTGCAGGTAGCCGGACGCTACGCCGTAGCGAGCGAGCATCTTGCACCAGTCCTCGCTAAACGCCTCCCACTGATCCGCAGTTGAGATGAATCCCGATACAAGCACGACGGGCTGGTCGTCTGGATGACCGCCATCGTCGAAGTAGGCTGTGTAGGCGCTTGCCATTACCATCCAGACGGCTTCTGCTTTGTGCAGCGGAAGCACGGCGCGGCGTAGATGCGACAGGGCGCAATAGGGACGTCCCTGCTCTTCGCGTTCTGTATCTAGCCGTTCTGTTTCAATGGTATAGGCAGGCATGTTGATTACGCAAGTATATTATTGCCATTAGCTGCGTTCTCGCTAAGTGAAATGTCCGCTAGACCCAGTCCCGCTACACTACCAGCCCGGATGTCGTTGGCGGGAACAGGATAGCGTTCAGCACCTGCTCCTGCGCGGCGATGCGCTGAGCCATCGGCGACTGCGTATAGATCTCAAGCGTGGTAGAAGCGTTGCTGTGGCGCAGCATGTCCTTTGCGGTGCCGACGTCCGTTTTCATACCCGTGACGAGCAGGCTGCTCAAGCTGTGGCGCAGGTTGTGGAAGCCGAATCGCTGCCCCGGCTGGAGATTGACACCTGCCTTTAACGCGGCTGGGCGCAGGTAGTCGGACACGAGCATATTCCCCACCCGAGGCGTCCTCCCGTGCGTTCTTCGGGACGCGAAGACCCAGTCTGAGGGCTTACCATACGGCGTCTCCCTCTGCCACTCTCTGAGGAAATCTGAAAGCATCAGAGCCATCGGTACTGCTGACCGAGATTTCTTGGTCTTGAGCCGTTCGGAAACCACTCCGTCAATCCACGAGCGGCGAACATGGATTTGCGAATTTTCGTAATCCACGTTCCGCCACTCGAGCGCCGCCAATTCCGAAGCCCGCAATCCGGTTGCCGCGACCAACAGCGTCATCGTGCGCTCCGGTTGTCGCATGCGGTTGAAAATGCCGGAGGTCTGCTGCGGGGTCAGGATTATGGCTTCGTAATCGGAGGACGTCCTGATGCTGATTTTCCGCTCAAAGTTCGCGACCCCAGCGCCAGAACAAAGTGACCAATATGTGGTGCGCGATATCCCCTGAAAAAAAGGGAAAAATCTCACCTGTAAAATCACC
>PLWX01000311.1 GCA_003151155.1 Acidobacteriaceae bacterium | reverse complement strand
CAACGGAGTTCCGGGCAATCTCATAGGGCAGCCTAGGACACCTCTGGGAACCTGCGCTTGCGTTCAACACGATCCGCAAAAGTAATCGCTCCAATCCCAAACTTTTGTCATTCCCATGGCGTCTAACTATGTAGGGACGCCAAGACATCCCTCCGCACATTAGCATTTCCCTCCCGAATCTCTGTTTGCCCCTTCCGAGGTTTCTTCCGTGCTCACTCCCCAGCAAGCCCAGAGTTTCTCTGGAATTCCATCCGCGCGATTGATCCTGCTCGCACTCACAAACCGCATTTCATTTTCCGAGGACCCAAATACTGGGTTGCTTCGGTTTCCCGCAGAGGCGCTGACCTCCCATGCAAGACCTACTCATCCTCATACGTCAATTGTGCGATGAACGGTTTTTTGGTTCGCTCACAATTAAGTTTGAATCCGGCAAGATTGTTGTTCTGAAGAAGGAAGAAACAATCAAGCCCCAATCCCATCGAGACAATCGAGGTTTTAATGTCACAGAATCCACTAGATAACCCATTTCCAAATTTTCCCGAGGACGTAATCCAAGGTCCAGCCAGAGAGTTTGTGGATCTCATGAGCCCCATTCGTGAGAGCCCTCCACAGGCTTTCTGGCTTTCGTTCATTACGATCCTGGGCAACGCCATCAGCCCCAAGGTTTCGAATGCGTTGATTTCTTCCGAGCCGAGGTTCTATTCGGTGCTGGTCGGGAGTTCTGCTAAGACCCGGAAATCAACCGCTAACAACACTGCTAGAAACCTCTTCCGTGCAGTCGGTATGCAGCTCCCCCAGAAACCCCAAGTTACCCCAAGGACTTGGGGCAAGTCTTAGAGGCGCGAACCCCAGTGTTTGTGCACCATTCCGCAAGAAACACGTATTCTGACCCCAGCAATCCGTCATCCTGAGGGAGAGACAGATATAGCTATATCTCTTTCTCTCCTCTCTCTCTCTATCTGGTGTAAGGGGTAAATGCCCCCGAAACCCGCTCCCAATGCGGGCTCAAGCCGACCCCAGCCCAATGGGGTAAGCATGGGGTCGTCCCCTATCATCCATCAACAATTTTAGGAGTCATACTCAATGCCAATTCATTTCATTATTCCCCCCGCCATCCGCGCAAATCGCTTCAGAACCCGACACTCGCCCGATGCAGCCGCAGAATATTTAAACATTCCGGTTGACTGGATCTGGTCTGGTATTGCGCTCCGAAAGCTCAAACGCACGATCTATCTTGGCCGAGTCTATGTAAAGCTCGAATCGGTGCTCGACCTGTTACGTAACCACGCGCAGGAGGTCTTCATCGCGTCGGGAGTTCCCCTCACAACGCCAGATCAGGTTGTCGCGGTGCGTGGATTAATGCGACGCTTCAATCCAGACCTCGCAACTCCAGATGCCCTTGCCGCTGCGGAGGGACCCTATGGACGAGCCTAAGAATCGCGTCGGACGCCCGTGCAAGAATCCCCCTTGGCTGGGCCCGGTTGCGGAGTCTGCCGCGAAAGGGCTCACCCTGCGTCGGGCCCTGTGGAAGCACCATATCAACATCTCCGAGAAGGAGCTGCGCAGCCTTTATCGGCTCAAAGTCTTCCGTGAGCATTATGAAACTGCGCGTCGAGAGTACATGCTTGAATGGGGAGAACTGTCGCAGAGTGCGATGGATCGCATTTTGCGCAGGATCGGATAGCTGGAACGAGGCGGAAATGTGAGTTTCCGCTGCAGATCGGGAATTCCCGTTGCGGGGGCGAATGTACGGTGCTTTTTGGAACGTTTATGGCGAAAATAGCGTAAAGAACTTTTCGGAATTTAGTTAAATAATCCGACAACACTTCGTTTTGAAAGGGCGTCTGCCCAAGAGATTAGAATGTTGATGGAAAATGTGCGAATCCAAAGGGGCACGTCTCCATTGCCGGCCAGCATAAAAAGCCTTCCCCTGGGCTCGAACCCCAAATCGCGGCACCACTCACGTCCATCGTGCTGCCGTCCGAATAGGTTGCTATCGCATAGAACTGGCCCTGTTTAGTGGCCAGGCTGGGATGCCGTTGACCAGACCTTTGTCGACAGTCGCGACCGCCGGGTCGGACGTACTCCAAATCGCCGAGGTCGTCAGATCTCAAAGGCTATCGATCAATCCGAGTCCCACGAAGAGTCATAACTTTCTTGAAGGGCCCGCCCACCTCGCCGGATTCACCGACTTGCAAAAACGACGTGGGAGTGATGTCGGAGTACGTTTCG
This sequence comes from Acidobacteriaceae bacterium, assembly GCA_003151155.1. GTDB lineage: Bacteria > Acidobacteriota > Terriglobia > Terriglobales > Acidobacteriaceae > Korobacter. The sequence continues at coordinate 63,923 of PLWX01000311.1, read as the reverse complement.
TGCCACTGCGACTTCTTGCCGGTGGGCGATGTTTCGATTTCGTCGATTGTCAGTTTCTTCCCGTCCCACGTGATGGTCACGTCATTCAGAGCGGCTTTCAGGTCGCAGGCATGGGGATTCTGATTGACGCACTCCATGCCGTGAAACTGTTTCGTCGCGCTGTCCCACCACAGCAGCCCGAGAAGATGAATGTCCAGAGGCGGAACACGGAAGCCTGGATCATGGGCAACCCGGAAGTTACTCCTGAGTAAATAGAATCGCGGTTGGACGAGCCTTCGTACCGTGAAGTTACGCTCGCTCCTCGAACGCGCCCGACAGGAATATCCCTCCTAGATGAGAAACGTTCGTGTACCTGGCAACATCCGAAATCGAGAGACGACAGGCGATTGATGCGGACTGACATCAACATCAGGAATGGCTTCGACGATAACTGTTGTGAAATCGCGTTATCGTAAGTAATCCTATGGTATGGGAAGATTGCTAGTGGGAAGGGCTGTGGCTGTTGAAAAACTCGNNCGGCTGTTCGCAATAGTAATTCCTCCTAACGCTGAGACTCAGAAGTTCTGAAAGCCTGGCTCATCAGTTGCGTATTGAACGCAGTGCAGTTTTTTGACTATTATTCACGCTCGCGTTTCCCTGGTGACAGACAAGAACGGAAAGTGCCAATCCCGGGACGCTTCCCGTTCCAGTTTGGCCGCGGCGTCAGGAGAGATCTATGAGGATACTGTTCACTTTGCTGGCCAGCATATTGCTGGGCACCGCCAGCATATCTGCAGGGGCGCAGGATGTGACAGCGCCGATCCATCAGTTTCTTGATGGGCTCAATGCAGGTGACGCCACATCCGTGAAAGCCGCTTATGCGACTGGCGACATCTTTATCGTGGATGAGATTGCTCCGCACAGTTGGAGCGGCTCCAATGCTCATCAACAGTGGTCGGCTGACATTGAGAGGCATGACGCAACGACGGGAGTAACTGACGGTTCTGTGAAGTACAGTGCCCCCACGCGGACCGAAGTTGAAGCTGATTATGCTTACGTCATAGTGCCGACTGTCTACTTGTGCAAGGAGCGTGGTAAGCCGATGGCGGAAGAAGCGAACATGACATTCGTGCTGCGTCGCCAATCCGGCGCATGGAAGATCAGCGGTTGGGTGTGGTCGGGGGCCAAACCACATCCTGCCAAGTAGGCCAAGAGGCGTCTCTCGTACTGCTGTTCTAAACATTTTGATTTTCCGTTTCCCCTCGGAGTTGCGGCCGATGTAGAGGGTCGCTATGGGGCTGAGTGCGAAGTGTCGCGTTGCATGCGCGTACCAGCGAAAATCACTCTTAAATCCCGTTATCGCAAGTAATCCCGGTGTGGCAGGATTGTGAGTGGTGATGGCTGTTAGCAACACCTATCCGCCGAGTTACCGAGAAGATACAATTCCCGTGTGCGACAACCTATGCGGCATGTCATGGCGCTCCGCGTTTCCAAAGCCTTTCTCGTTTTTGCAATCGCACTCTTCTACACGATTCTGGTCCTAAACAACATCACAGATTACGGCTCCAACTACGAGTTTGTCCGCCACGTCCTGATGATGGACTCAACCTTTCCGGGAAACCACGTGATGTGGCGCGCCGTGAATTCGCCGCTAGTACATACGGTCTTCTACATCGGCATCATTGCCTGGGAATCAGTCACTATGCTTCTATGCTGGTGGGCTGGTGTTCGGTTGCTGAAATCGTATCGTGCGGACGGGGCGCAATTCGCGGTTGCGTTGAACGTCGCCGTGATTGCGCTGACGACGAGCCTGCTGATGTGGTTAGTGGCATTCCTGGATGTTGGGGGCGAATGGTTTCTGATGTGGCAGTCGAAAATATGGAATGGGCAGGAGGAGGCATTCCGAATGTTTACCATTGTCGGCGTGGTGTTTTTGGTTGTGGTGCAACGCGAGCCAACTCCCGATTAGTCGGGAACCCGGAAGTTGATGGCCTCCAAAGTTGGTCTGATCACTGTCGCGAATCGCGTTATCGCTAGTAATAACGGTGTGGGAAAATAGGTTGTGATAAAGGCTGTTCTCGCCAACAATCGTGGAACAGCGCGCAGACCGGGTCAATGCCGCTGAACGAACTTCTCCCTTCCTGATGTGAGGTTTCGAATGCGAGCACGCCTGCGAGAAACGGTGAATGCGATGAACGCGTTCTCGCCCATGTAACGACGTAATCGCAAAGGGACGATTCGCAACGAGTGCCATCAGAACGCAACCGGCCGCTGCCGCCAGCGCCGTTGCCACAAACGACGACCTCGCGGCCTAAACTGCTGCCGCGTTTCAATTTCAAAGGACGGAAAGATAGCATTCATTCGTTGCCGAGCAGAGCGGGGAACCGCCGCCATCCGGGTAGTCAGTCTCTGCTGCTTCGCCCGACCCAAGTGCTTTGACGATAGCGGCGTCCCGGGTGCGCACATCCGCTTTACTCTCCCACGGCGATACCGTAAGATTCGCAGACCGTGATAGGCCAGACAATCTCTCACTACCGCATTCTCGATCATTTGGGCGCGGGCGGGATGGGTGTTGTCTACAAAGCCGAAGACACACGCCTTCATCGGTTCGTCGCTCTCAAATTCCTTCCCGACAACGTGGCCCACGATCCTGCGACTCTCGCGCGTTTCCAGCGTGAGGCCCAGGCTGCATCAGCACTCAACCACCCCAACATCTGTTCGATCTTCGACATCGGTGAGGCGGACGGGCGCGCCTTCATCGCCATGGAGTACCTCGACGGCGTGACGCTGAAGCACATGATCAGCAGCGGTCCGATCGAGATGGCCACTCTGCTTCAGCTCGCGATTGACATCGCGGATGCCCTCGACGCCACCCATGGCCAAGGCATCTTGCATCGCGACATCAAGCCCGCGAATCTACTCGTCACCAAGCGCGGCCACGCTAAGATTCTCGACTTTGGCCTCGCCAAGGTCTCCACCGCCGCAGCTTCTGCCAACTCCATCACCCGCACCATGGAGGAGCCGCACCTCACCAGCCCTGGCAGTACGCTGGGTACGGTGGCTTACATGTCTCCCGAGCAGGCGCGCGGCAAAGAACTCGACCAACGCAGCGACTTGTTCTCCTTCGGCGTTGTTCTCTACGAAATGGCAACCGGCGCGTTGCCGTTCCGTGGTGAATCTTCCACGGATCTCTTCGAAGCCATTCTGACCAAGCCGCCCGTTTCGCCCGTGCGGCTCAATCCCGACATTTCGCCAGAACTCGAGCGCATCCTCACCAAGTCGCTTGAGAAAGACAAGACGCTGCGCTACCAGTCTGCTGCCGAAATGCAGGCCGACCTCAAGCGGTTGAAGCGCGACGTGGAGTCGGGTGCCAGCGTCAGCGTCCGGTTGCCCAGCGCACCGTCGGCAAGTTCATCCTCGAAGAAGTGGATTAACGCGTTACTCCTCGCTGCGGGCGTCCTCCTTGCCGGAATCGCATGGTTCGGTCGCAACGCGCTCTCGCCAAACTCCACCATGGACTCCGTCGCCGTGCTGCCGTTCATCAACTCCGCGCACGATCCCCACACTGAATACCTGAGCGACGGAATTACCGATGCCCTCATCGAGCGCCTCTCGCACGTGCCCAAGCTTAGCGTAATGTCGCACAGCGCCGTTTTTCGCTATAAGACGGACCAGGCCGACCCGCAAATCGTCGGCCGCAATCTCCATGTGGGGGCGCTCCTCACCGGCCGCCTCGTGCAGCACGGCAACAATCTCGAGATCATCGTCGAGCTCGTGAACGCCAAAACCAGCGGACACATCTGGGGACATCAATACGAGGCATCGGTGGGTGAGGCCGAATCCGTCGAATCGCAAATTGCAACTGCGATCTCCGATCAGCTCGGGCTGCACCTGTCGAACGACGATCAAAAGAAAATCGCGAAGCGATCGACCGAAAATGGTGAAGCATACCAGCTCTACCTGAAAGGAATTTACTGGACGCAACAAAGTACGCCGCAAGATATCGCGAAGGGTACCGTCGTTTCCTTCCCCGATCAGAATCGTGGCGACATGTCCCGGTCTAACACTATTCGCGAATGCAGTGGCAGTTCTTCGTATGTCCGCGAGTTGTCGGTCGGTTTTCCGTTCAAGGAGATGATCCTCCCAAGGATGTTGATTATCCAATGCAGTGACACCTCTTCCAGTCAAGCTTGGATTAGACCTAGGGTGTTCGGCAACGAATTTCCGCTACAAAATCAAATTTTCAATCCCCAGTGGGAGCGCATGGTCACTCAATAGACCCCCACCCGTCAGGCGACTTGCGGAGACTTCGGCGAATAAATTTCAAGCTTTTCCTTTATTGCAGCGCCTTTTCAATTGGCGACAGGGCTGCTTACAAGCTAGCCACAGCGGTTAGCGTAACCGCTACTCACTCGCAACCAGTTGAAACGACAGCAGCCCAAATCGGCTGTTGGCGGCTTGTTGCCAGATAAGGAGAACAGGAGTGAAAAGGAAACGACAACAGACAGGAAGCATCTTCCAAGCTCGCGGGATGTGGTACGTCCGCTACTTTGAAGATCGTGTCCGGGATGGAGAAATCAAACACGACAGGGTCGCCAAACAGATTGGCGAAGTGACCACGAGAGGGAAGCGACCTCCGCAGCAGATCATTGATGAGGCGCAACGAATCGTGTCAGAAGCCACGGTAACGAACACTGCTCCCAATCGTGTGCTCACTATTGAAGATTTCATGGAACACGTGTATCTCCCGCACATGAACCAGTACAAACGCCCGTCCACTCGCAAGGGCTATCAAGACATTTGGGAGAACCACATGAAACCCAGATGCGCGAATGAGTGGCTCAAGGATGTGCGAACGTTCCATGTTCAATCGTGGCTCGATTCCATTGGCGCGACTGGAATACTCAGCCGGAATACCCTGAAGCACATCAAGACGTTCATGAGTGCAGTATTCAAACTGGCAAAGCAGCAAGGCTACTACATGGGCGAGAACCCTGTCCGAGACACCGCGACCTCGCCACGAGCCAAAGCTCCTCAGGAAACTTATGCCTACAGCTTAGAAGAAATTGAAAAGATGCTGTCGGTTATGCCCGAACCTGCTGCCACGATCTTTGCGGTAGCTGCCTTTACAGGGTTGCGTCGCGGTGAAATCCAAGGGCTTTGCTGGGAAGACTATTCGGACGGACAGATTCACGTTTCACGTGCGATCTGGGAGGGGAAGACTAGCGAGCCGAAAACCGGGAGGAGCAAAGGTGCTGTCCCTGTCATCAAGCAGCTTGCCCTTCGTCTGGAGTTCCATCGTAAACGTCAGGGTAATGCCCAGAGCGGACCAATATTCAGCAATGGAGCGGGTAATCCTGTCTGTCTTAACAACGTGCTCGGAAGGCAAATCTTGCCTTCGCTGTCGCGTTGCGAATCGTGCGGCAAGGCCCAGAGCAGCCACAACAACGCCAATCATGATTTCAAACTGGATGAGAAGTTCCCTAAGTGGCGAGGGTGGCATGCTGCTCGGCGGGGACTGGGAACGAACCTCTACGCTCTGGGTGTCCCGGACAAAGTCATCCAGCAGGTACTTCGTCACGCGAACGTCAGCACGACGGCAACGTATTACATCAAGACAATCCCCGCACAGGTCTCGGATGCCATGGAGAAATTGGCCCAAGCAGTCCCCGATTTCTTATCTGGCAACGATCTGGCAACAGAAGCCAACAGCGCCTCTGAGCCCGAATTCGTAAATTGATGATTTTCAGCAGGTTGAACTGGAGGCCCTGGGCAGAGTCGAACTGCCGACCAACGGTTTAGGAAACCGCTGCTCTATCCATCTGAGCTACAGGGCCTCGTGAGGGATGGAGATCATTTTACCAGTCGGCCGTCAGTCGCCTGTTTGATACCAAGGCAGAGAGACCCGTGCCCTGAGAATCGCACACTAGCGCTGGAGGAAGGGATTCCGTTCGCGCTCTTCCTGGATGGTGGTGCTGGGGCCGTGCCCCGGGACCACGATGGTCGCGTCCGGAAGAACTAGCAGTTTCTGATGTATCGAACGAATGATTTGTTCGAAGGATCCGCCGGGTAGATCGGTACGACCGATACTGCCTTGGAAAAGCGTATCGCCTGCGATCAGGGTGTTCTGGGTCGCGAGGAACAGGCAGATGCTGCCTTGCGTGTGTCCGGGAGTGTGGATGACGCTGGCGTCAAGCTTTCCGATGCGCAGCGTGTCGCCTTCACGGAGGGGGGAATCGATGGACACGACCCCTGGATTTTTCATGCCTAGCCACGACGCTTGAACGTCGAGCAGTTTGAGCAATGCATCGTCGTTTTCATTGAGCAAGAGGGGAGCGCCGGTAAGGTTCTTGAGTTTGACAGCTCCGCCGATGTGATCGATGTGGGCGTGAGTTACAACGATCTGAGTGAGGCGAAGGCTATGTTTCTGGAGAATTTCGAGGATCGTTTCAACATCGTCGCCCGGGTCGATAACCAGAGCCTCATGGGTATTCTCGTCGCCTATCACGGAACAATTGCATTGCAGCGGGCCAACCGGAAAGATTTCGTGGATCATGCGTTCCTTTGGGGACGAGGGCGCGGCCGAGGAATCGATTTTAGGCATGGTTCATGAATCGAACCCGATTTCACCAACGATGTTCCGACGGAGGGCTCTTTTTTAGATGACGCAGGGCAAAAAAAGAAGCCTCCGAAAAGGAGGCTTTTCTTTGCTGGAAACGACTACTTGTTTGGCTGGGCGGGCGCGGTCTTCTGCACCGGCGCGGCCTTGCTTCCATTCAGTACAGAACCGGCGCTACCAGTGAAGCGAGCCGCCATTACGCTTAGCACGATCGAAGTAAGCATGAAGATCACGGCGGACCAAGTGGTTGCTTTCGACAGGGCATTGGCCGCGCCACGAGGACCAAACGCTGTCTGGCTGCCGCTGCCGCCAAAAGCCGCCGCGAGATCGGCGCTCTTACCGCTCTGCAACAGCACCACGATGATCAGGAAGAAACAAACGACAATGTGGATCGTAGTGATCAGATAAATCATGCGATTCTCAGCGGCACCGCAGATAAGCAGTGCTCAACTTTCCAAGTCTCTCAGAAGCTTTTGGAACTCGAAGCCCGCCGGGTGAGGCGGGAAAGATATGGTGCGGAAGAGGGGACTTGAACCCCTATGCCTTTCGGCGCCACCCCCTCAAGATGGTGTGTCTGCCAATTTCACCACTTCCGCAGAGTTTCCAAAGAACACGTGAGGCAAAGTGATTATAACAAAGGGACGTACAGGTTCCAAGGAGTGCCTCAGGCGGTAAAACTTCCGTAATTGCACAAAATAAATCTAATGTGGACACCATTCGGTTCCGCCTGTCGGCATGCGCGCTCATTGTACTTCCGCCGCTTTCCTTGACCCTTGCATCCCCGCTCGTTTCCAATCATCCATTCTTGTAAAGGAGATGGAATGAAAATTGCATTCTTAGGCTTGGGAATTATGGGCAAACCGATGGCCGCGAATCTTGCGAAGGCCGGCAATGAGGTCACGGTTTGGAATCGCACTCCGAAAAATGTTGAGGGCGCGAAAACTGCCTCGACTCCGGCGGAAGCCGCCGAGGGGGCAGACGTAGTTTGGATGTGCGTGGCCGATACAGCTGCCGTTGAGCGGCTACTCTTCGGTGCGAATGGCGTGGAAGGGAAGCTGCGCAAGGGGATGATCGTGGTTGACTCAAGCACGATCTCGCCGGTTGAGACGTTGAAATTTGCCGAGCGCGTTCGTGCCAAGGGCGCTGATTACGTCGACGCTCCCATAACCGGTTCCAAGGTCGGCGCGGAGTCAGCACAATTGATCTTCATGGTGGGTGCTTCCGACGAAACGTTGAAGCGCCTTGACCCCTTGTTCAAGGTAATGGGCAAGAAAGTCGTTCACATGGGTGATGTTGGAAAGGGGCAGGCGTCGAAGATCTCTTTGAACCTGCAGATCGCCATGATCTTCCAGGGGTTTATTGAAGGCTTCGAACTTGCCAGCAGACTGGGCGTGAACCCGGAAAAGTTTGTAGACCTGGTGCAGAACACGATGGTGCGATCGGGCGTCGTCGACTACAAAGCGCCGTTTGTGTTGAAGCGAGACTATTCACCGAATTTTCCATTGCGATTGATGCGCAAGGACCTTCATTTAGTAAATGACGCATCGAAAGCGATCGATCTGCACTTGCCGGGACTGGAGTCTGTGCTTGCCGTTTATGAAGAAGCGCAGAAAGCGGGATACGGCGACCAGGACTATGCGGCAACGCTTGCGCTGCTGGAAAAGAAGTAGCGATACTTCGATTTCGTGAAGGCCGTTCCATCATGAGCGGCCTTTTTATTGATTGGGGCTAGAACGGAGAAGTCGAAGACGAAGAGCTGGTTGCCAGCTCGCGAATCACATCAAACACGCTGACCTCGGCAAGGGCGTCGGGTTCCATCGCGTTCAATGCAACGGTTGCCGAGAAGTGCGGCGATTCCTTGCGGTAGGCGATCTTCAGGAAGTCATAACTGCGCGAGGCCGCGAGGGCGTCCATCATGTTCACGATTTCGTGCTGCCAATCTTTGCGGGTAGTAATCACCATCGGCCCAAGTCTTTCCGCTGACCACTTTTTAGCAGTCTTTGGGGTGGGGCCTGCACTGGCCGAAGTGCCACACCAGCGATGATTCCGCACATCGAGGTTATAGAGCGGCGGAGAATCGAGATCGGCGGCAAAGGTGGCAGTTTCCTGATGATTCCGAATCCGGTACCAAAACCAGCTGAAGGGCATCTCACGCGGTGTAAGCTGGACAATCAAGTGAGCCTGGCGAAACGCGGTCGTTCGCAGGCGGAGATTCACCTGGAAGCACGAGGGCGAGAGCCACTCGATGTCGGAAACCTTGCCGTGGCGATGGCAGGCAATCTGCAGCCATCCAATGATTAGCCGCGACCGGCGGCGCAGCCACAGCCGCCAGGAAAAATACCAGATGGCCAGCAGCCCTACCGCGACACCGCCGTCAATCAGCACCGACCACCACATCTCAAAACCTAAGATGCCAAAATCTGGCGACCGGATGTTTGGGACTCACTTCGTGAGAGGCCTATCGACGACGTAAACCTGGGAGGGCCCGCCGGGTTGGACGTTGTTCTTCTGGAAGCACTCCTTGATCCGTCGACGCAACTCCCGGCTCACGGAATATTGCTGACCGGGAGTGGTCTTCACGAGCATCAGGTAGTCCACTTCTTGGCCCGAAACCTTTTCAATTCCAGGTACTTCGGGCTTTCCTACAATCCTATCCTTGAAGTTTGGGTCGTTCTGCAGCTCGGTACCCACTTCGTTCAGCAGTTTCGTAATCTTTTCGCTGGGCTCGCTGTAGGCGACCGAGACGTGCATAGCGATTTGCGTCCAGTCGCGGGTAAAGTTTGTGACCACGGTGATCGAACTGTTTGGGATGATGTGCAGGGAGCCATCGCCGTCGCGCAGGACGGTGCGTCGCAGGCTCATCACTTCCACCACTCCCGTACGATCGGCAATCTTAATCGTGTCTCCGATCTCGAATTGGTTTTCCACAAGGACAAAGAAACCGGTTACGACGTCTTTTACCAGGGTTTGGGCTCCGAAGCCGATGGCCAGGCCGACGATTCCGGCGCTTGCCAGAAGCGGCTTGATGTTCACATTGACCGTGTCGAGGATCGACATCATGGTCAGGAACAGGATCACGAATACGCCAAAACTGTAAACAATCCCGGAGAGGGTGCGAATCTGTTGCGCTCGTACTCCGCTCGGCAGGGAACCGGTGCCGCTGTAATGTGAGAGTCGCCGCGTAATCAGCTTAAGAAGCCGGGTGAGGACGAAGGCGACTACGATGACGGTCAGGATCTTGGGAAGGTCGTGGCGCACGAAGTCAAATGCGTCGTCGGACCACTGATCGATTAAACGCTTGTGCCCTTCCAGGGCTGATTCGATGGGAGATGAGAGACTAAGCAATCGAGAATACATTTTCGCCGGATTATAACAAGCTTTGGCGGTTCAAAGACCTCCGCCGCCCAGTGCATATAATGTGTTGATTCGAGGTTAGGATGAAACGCGCGCTACTCTCAACTCTTCTTCTGTTCTTTCTTGGAACGGCCTCCAGCCAGTCTGCGCCCTCACCGATGGGAGTGCCCCCGACGCCGAATGCAACCCCTGACCCCCAGATCGGCCCGCAACCCGGACCAGCAACTCTGCCGGGAACACGGGAACAGATGAAGAAGATGCAGAGAGAGCTGAATATAGCGCGCCAAAAACAATTAAAAGATGACAGTACGCGATTGCTGCAGCTGGCCACCGATTTGAAAGACTCTGTCGACAAGACGAACGAACACATCCTGTCACTCGACGTGGTGAAAAAAGCGGAAGAGATCGAGAAACTCGCGAAGCATATCAAGACGAACATGCGCGACGAGATGCGCTAGCCTCTTGAACGCCGATTTGGGAAAGCCCTCGAATTAGAAGCCGCAGAGGAGCACAGTTGGGCTATGAATAAAGGTAGCAATCCCTAATCCCCGGGGAGGCTCAACGTGCCCGCGCCGCATTTATTCGTCACTGCTCGTTCCGATCATGCGCTCGGACTTTTCGTAAAGGACGCAGTTGCGCGCGATGAGGAGCTTTTGCCGTTACACCGCGCCTCGCACTTAACCCTCGACCTTCGCTTGTTGCCTATAGATAGAGGCGTATTTCTCCGTAGCCCTTCCGATCTGCACAGCCTGATACACCACGCTTGTGTGCCAGCCGCTTACATCGACTGGAACCAGCTCTGTGTTCGCGCGCTCCGATCGCTTAAGGAGCGCGATGAAATCACGCTCAATTACACGACGATCTATGACGTAATCGCCACCCCGTTCGTCTGTCATTGCGGTGCTGAGGGGTGCTATGGCGAAGTTGCAGGGTTTTATTATCTTCGGCTCGAAGAGAAGTTGAAGTTAGATCTTTACCTGTCTCCGTATCTCAAAAGCCGCCTGAATCGAGATGCGATGGCAGCCAAGGCCCAGGCCAGTTAGGCACCTCCTGATGGCAATACTAAAGGGCGCCATCCGCAACGGATGGCGCCCTTTAGTATTCAGAGAATCGAACGCTACGACTTCAGAGCGCCGATTCGCATGCCGTAGAACGAACGCCACACAAAGCACGCTGATATCACAAAGAAGACGAGAGCCAGTGTGTGGGTCATGACATCTCCGTGAGACCGGGTTAACGAGACCGCCAGTTCCACAGCCAGCAATCCGAACAGAGTCGTGAACTTGATCACTGGATTCATGGCGACGGACGAAGTGTCTTTGAAGGGATCGCCCACGGTGTCGCCGACGACGGTGGCATCATGAAGGGGCGTACCTTTCTGCTTCAGGATGGTCTCCACAACTTTCTTTGCGTTGTCCCAGGCGCCGCCGGCGTTCGCCATGAAGATCGCCTGGTATAACCCGAAGATCGCGATGGAGATCAGGTAGCCGATGAAGAAGAACGGCTCTGCGAAGGCGAAGGCAAGGGTTCCGAAGAAGACCGCGAGGAAGATGTTAAACATGCCCTTCTGCGCGTACTGGGTGCAGATAGCAACCACCTTCTTGCTGTCGCTTACGGACGCCTTCTCCGCGCCTTCCAGCTTGATGTTTGCCTTGATGAATTCCACTGCGCGATAGGCACCGGTGCTCACGGCCTGGATGGATGCGCCGGAGAACCAATAGATCATCGCGCCGCCGGTAATCAAACCAAGCATGAAGGGAGCATGCAGCAGCGATAGCTTGTCGACGTTGGCGGTGAGCCCGTTGGTGAGAGCCATGATGATCGAGAAGATCATCGTGGTCGCGCCAACAACCGCGGTTCCGATGAGCACCGGTTTCGCGGTGGCTTTGAAGGTATTTCCCGCACCGTCATTCTCTTCGAGAAGTTCCTTGGCGCGCTCGAAGTTTACGTCGATGTTGAAATCCTTCTTCAGCTCCGAAGCGATGTTGGGAACGCTTTCAATCAGCGAAAGTTCGTAGACCGACTGCGCGTTATCCGTTACCGGTCCGTAAGAGTCGACGGCAATCGTCACAGGACCCATACCGAGGAAGCCGAAGGCCACCAGTCCGAATGCGAAGACTGGAGCGGCGATCATCAACGAACCCAGCCCTTGCAACGAGAAGTAGTAGCCGACCGACATAAGCACGACCATGGTCAGGCCCAGCCAATACGCCGAGAAGTTACCGGCTACTAAGCCGGATAGGATGTTCAGCGATGCGCCACCTTCTTTCGACGAGGTGACCACTTCCTGTACGTGCTTGGAATCGACGGAGGTGAAGACCTTCACGAATTCAGGAATGACCGCGCCCGCAAGCGTGCCGCAGGAGATGATCGACGCGAGTTTCCACCAGAGCGTGGTATCGCCGCCGAGATCTGGAACCATCATCTTGCTGACGATGTAAGTCAGGATGATCGAAACGATCGACGTGATCCATACCAGGGAAGTCAGCGGCGTTTCGAAGTTCATCTTGTCGGCATTGCCGTAACGCGCCTTGGCGATCAGACCATTCAGGAAGTATGCGCCGGCGCTGGAGACGAGCATCATGATGCGCATGACGAAGATCCAGACCAGCAGCTGGACCTGCACGGTCGGGCTCTTTACGCCGAGCAAGATGAAGGTGATAAGCGCCACGCCGGTGACGCCATAAGTTTCGAAGCCGTCCGCTGAAGGGCCAACCGAGTCACCCGCGTTGTCGCCGGTGCAATCGGCGATGACGCCGGGGTTACGAGCATCGTCTTCCTTGATCTTGAAGACGATTTTCATGAGGTCGGAACCGATGTCGGCAATCTTGGTAAAGATACCGCCGGCGATACGCAGAGCCGCTGCGCCTAAAGATTCACCAATCGCGAAGCCGATGAAGCAGGGGCCCGCGTAATCAGCGGGTATGAAGAGCAGGATGCAAAGCATGATGAGCAACTCTACGCTGATCAGCATCATGCCGATACTCATGCCGGCGCGGAGCGGAATTTCGTAAATCGAGTAAGGCTTGCCGCGAAGACCGGCAAAAGCCGTACGCGAGTTGGCGAAAGTATTGACGCNNAACCACGCCACCCCGTAGCTGCCCGCGATGCCCACCAGGCTGAAGCCAAGAATGATCGGTAAGGTCACGCCAACTGGTTTGTTCGGGACCGGCGACAGCCATCCGAAATACATCGCGATGATTACCGCGATGAACGCCCAGAGGATCAGGATGAATTTGCCTTGCGTGACGAGATACGTTTTGCAGGTCTCGTAGATGAGTTCCGAGATCTCACGCATACTGCGGTGAACCGGCAGGTTCTTCAACTGGAGATAAATTGCGAGACCGAAGAGAAGACCGAGGGCACAGAAGATAAGGCCGATGAGGAGAAGTTTATGACCGTCGATGCCACCCATGAAGAGGACGGAATGAAGATCGGGCAACTTCAAGCTGGCTTCGCCGCCGACTTCCGATTGAGCGAAAACAGGAGTGCTAAAGAGTGCCAGTCCGCTAAGAAAGATGGCAGTTGCTAAGAATGGTTTGGACAATCGCCGCACAGTGGCGTGCCACATAGACATTGGTATTCCTCCAGGAGATGCCAAGAAGGCTGAACGCACCGATAGCTCTCCATCAATAAAGTTCGTTACCGGATCTTCACCGCTCGTCGAGCGGCGTTCATTGGTGGGCCAAAACTGCAGCACCAACGATTTTCTCTCATGGACAGTTTTTGCACACGTGAATGATGCGCAATTCAACGACCTCACTGACCAAAATCGGAATTTCCCGGAAACGCGCTTCCACTTCAGACGGAAGTNNCAGGGATAGCGAAAGGAACTCCCAGTAATCCATGAACCGGCTTACGCTTTTCGGACTGTTTTCGGTGACCGCGATGCTGGTTTGCTATGCGCTCGAAGCTCGCAGTCGATGGTATGTTCTCGGCTTTGCCGTAGCCTGTGGTCTTGGGTCACTATACGGATTCTTACAAGGCGCATGGCCCTTTGGTGTAGCCGAAGCGATTTGGGCTATGGTTGCGCTGCATCGCTGGTGGAAGGGTGGCGACGGAGGATCGATCCCATGACGGCCATGTCGTCCCGGAACCTAAGCGGCTACGCTCGGGCTTTGCGACGCGAAATTATCCAGCGCAACCAGCGACTCGTAGAAAAAGGTTCGCTCGCCGCTGTTTCTAGTTACGGTAAAGAGGAGGTTGTGGTCTATCGCTTGGCGCAGGAGGGCGTGGCTCACGACAACTTCTTTCCCGCCAGTTACGCCGCGATCTTGAAGTCCCCGGACTGGCGAAAACGTCTCAACAAGGCCCACAGCGGCAGGCGAAATCTTCCGAAACATGAAACCGGCAAATGGCAGGAATTGGACTCCTGTACCAGTTCCGACGCCTTGTTGATGAACATATTTTGCGCCCCAGAAGCGCTCGCGGAAGGGAACTTACAGAGATTGATGAGCGTCGATCTGGACGCTCGGCCGAGCTTCGGCGTTCGCGTCGCGGCGCCGTTGAAGACCGGCCATCGCGACCGTACCGAGGTCGATATGCGCTTCGGGGATCTACTGGTAGAAGCAAAACTTACGGAGAGTGACTTCCAGAGCTGTCCGGTGCCGCTTGTCGAGCGATATCGCGACTTTGAGGAGGTCTTCGACACAGGGAAACTCCCTCGCTCCACCGAAGGATATGTCTCGTACCAACTTTTGCGAAATGTGTTGGCGGCCCACGCCGCGAATGCGCGCTTCTGCGTCCTGGCCGACGCGCGCCGTCCGGACCTCCGCGAGCAGTGGTTTGCCGTGATGCGATGCATCCAGAATTATGAACTGCGATTACGCTGTCAGATGCTTACGTGGCAGGAGATTGCCATGGATCTACCGGTCGATCTGCGCCGCTGGCTAGGAGCGAAATATGGCATCTTCGCTCCCGGAACCGAGCCACAACTGGACGCTTCGGAATGGTACTGGTGAATCGGATCGCTTCGACTATTGGGGAGCGTTCGCCTTGTCAGAAGCGTTGTCGGACTTGTGCTGGTCTTTCATCGCCTTCGCTTCTTCCTTCTGGGCTTTCGCTTCATGCTTCTGACGATTCGCTTCCGCGTCCGCCGCTTTCTCCTCCTGTTTCTGATGTTTCTTTTGTTCCTTCAGCTCATGCTTCGTCATGGGTTCAGGAGCGTTCGTTTGGTTGGTGGAATCCTGAGTCGTCGTGGTGGTGGTCGTCGACGTGGAACTGGAAGGCGAATCCGCCGGTGCGGTCTGCTGTGCAAGCAGTAAAGGGGAACAAGCCAGCACACCTGCTAGCGCGAAGCGGTGAATGGTTCTCATGCACATTTAGGATGCTCTTTGTTCCCCACCTGATGTACCTAAAGAACGATGCTCGCAATGACGAGAGTCTTTGACGATTACGCTGCGGGTCGCTTACAATAATCTCGTCACAACAATACAACGCACGCCTGTGCGTCAACTGCGTTCCTCAGTAGCTCAATGGCAGAGCATCCGGCTGTTAACCGGAGGGTTGTAGGTTCGAGTCCTACCTGAGGAGCCATTTCTTTTCATACAGTTATTGCAACCTCTGCGAAAACTCATTTGCCGACTTTGGGGGATTCTTTGGGGACTCCGCGGCAATTTGCTGCCTTTCGAGCGTCGCCATCGCATCCTGCAAACTCTTCTGTCCGATGTGCCCGTATCGCTTCGCCATGCGAATCGCGGTAGCGGCAGACCAACCCATCACAGTCGCTACGACAGAATAGGGAACGCCGGCCTCAAGCATTCGCGTCACTGCGGTGTGTCGCAGATCGTGGAACCGGCACTTCACTTCCGCCGGCAGCTCGTTCGTCGTCGATCCGCAATCGCAGCAAATGTATTCCTTGTTCTTTCCACGCGCCGTCTCGGCCTCGCCTAGCTTTCCAGTCGTGCAGGACGGGCACTGACGCCCCGTGCGGCGCTTCGCTGCCTCCCAGGCCTCTTTCCAATCGCCCACGGGCCTATCTGGATGTTGGTCGTAGACGCATGGCTTGAACTCGTCGCCCGCGGCACCGTATTTCTCGAAAGGGAAGAGGAAATGAGTGGGCTGACGCTTCGGGAACTGTTCCGCCCACATCGCAAGCACTGGAGCGACGCGCGCATTCAGAAAGATAGATCGACCAGTGCCCGTCGTGGTCTTGGATTTCCCAACGGTGAGCGTCTTGGTAGCGAGGTTGATTTGCTTCCACTGCAACAGACGAATCTCGCTGTATCGCATTCCACTGTTGAGTGCGAGCATGACCGCTGGATACAGGGAACGAGAACGGCTCTGGAGGCAAGCCGCCAGCAGTGCGTCCTCTTCCTCGTGGCTGATTGCATGACCGATGTCGTCGCGCACCGGAAGCATTCGAACGTCTTGCTGGATATTGGCCCACACCTTGTTGCGGCGCAGGATGGCGCGAATCGTACCCGTCTCCAGGTTGATCGTCTTCGGACTGGCCTCTTCCAATAGCCGCGCCTGCTGATAGCGGCTTACATCTTTGGCATCGATGTCCGCCACCAGTTTCTTACCGAGCTGCGGAAGAATGTGTTTCAGGTTGTCGGTCTCGATGCGAATGGAGGAGGGCGCGAGCGTGAGCTTCTTGAGCGTCATCCACTCTTCGGCTGCTATGGTGAAAAGCTTTGCCTTGTCGCGACGCCTCACCCCGTTGTAGGCCTGCTCCAGTTCGCGGCGCCGTACCCGCTCGGCATCGATCGCCAGCGTCTTCGAACGGGTTTTGGTGCTCTCGCGAATCCGCTGCCCGGAAAATTCAAAGTCGTACCACCACACTTTCGAATCTTTAGTGGGTCTATAGACGGCCATGGGTCCTCATTTCACGTTTTTGTTCTTGTGTGTGTTGTAGAGCTCGCGCGCGTAGACGCGACGTTTCTTCTTGTATTCCGGATTGAATTGACGAAAGTGATCTTTGCACGCCGTACCAACACAAAACCTCTGGTGCGAAAATCGGGCTAGAAGCCATCGTTTGCAGTGGTCGCACTGTTTTAGATACGAAAGGCGACCCGTTCGGGCAAGCTCAAGCACTCGTAGCGCAAGGTTTACCTCAACGAAGGATTGAACTTTACCGCGGCGCCCCCACATAACCCGCCAGTCCGTGCGACGGCTTCGGGCGCCAAATTGAAACCATTCGGGCGAGATTGAAGGCTCACAGACATAGCGTCGCAAGAACTTATTCACTTTGAGAAGCGAGCGCTTGTATTCACTGGATGGCACGATCTCGCCGGATGCTCGATCGGTGACGAATAACGCCCTACCCTTTCGCAGGAGTAACTGAAAGCGCTGCATTCTCTTGACGAGAACCATCAGCGCCCGTGCGTCCAGAACGTGCTTGCGCTGTATTCGAGAGGAAGCGAGATCCCCGTTGAGAGCGCGAATCAGTAACTCTTGTTCCTCACGTGTCACGTCGAGCTTTGATTTCTGATCACCTCTTAAGGTTGGAACCATGATTAGAAAAGTATGCCGTAATTTTGAGTTTGTCAAGGTAAGCTTGACGAATGCCGGATACTTCCGGGTTGGAGACGCAATGGAAGAGTTGATTTCAATTGACGAGGCCGCGAAGAGATTGGGCGGGATCAGCAAATATACGATCCACACCTGGCTTAGTAAGGGCAAGCTGCGCCGCACGAAGGTCGGCCGGCGAACGATGATTCGCGAGTCAGAGCTGGCAAAAGTCATCGATGACGACGGCAAAAGCCCCTGCTTCCGTCATTCACCCGCACACAAATCCGGCGAGACTGGGGTGGCTCCGGTGGGTTCCCTAAATATCACACAGCAGCGGCGCAATGCACGGCGCGATGGGGAAGTATGAGGGCAAAGCGACTATTGACGATCGACGAGGCAGCCGAGCAACTGTGTCTGACGCCGAGTACTATCCGCGACTGGCGCTTTCGACGGAAACATTTGGCGTTCGTGAAGGTTGGATCAGCGATCCGGGTTAGCCAGGAATCGATTGATCGCTTCATCGAGCAGCAGACTATTCCGGCCGTCGCGTTCCAGTAGGGTGCGGAAACAACTCAACAACGATTCATCATCGTCCGAGGGGAACCTGGGATAAGTCGGTCGGAGAAGTGTGTGGCGCGGGCGCCGGAAAAAACAAACGGCGCCCCGGTCGGAAGCCGGAAGCGCCAATAGGAAACCTTATGAATGACATTCTATACCAGAAATCTAGACGCTCGAGGAAAGAAGCAAGTTCAGCCGGCCATATCACTGGCCACCAGCCCCTCCTGTTCAAAGGACAGCGCGGACGAATACTGCAACTGCTGCGCGACAACAAAAATCGCGAGGTCCCAGCTTACGCTCTCGCTGATATCGCTCTTCAATATTGCTCTCGTCTCAAGGAGATTCGTGACCTGGGATTTGTGATCGAGAACCGCACCGAGCGTGTGAATGGCCAGGTCCACGGCTACTACAAACTCGTGAGCGAGCCCGGAGACCGCGCAGTGGCACACGCGACGACTAGCGCGGTTGAGACACCCACAAGACTGTTCGACGCCAACGCGGAACCGGGGGTGCCATCTCATGGCTACCCTGACTAACGCACCAATCATTACCCCCGATGCGCCACGCGTAGCAAAGCGGATGCGTTCCGTGGAAGCCACGCGCGCGGCGCTGGAATGCCAAGCGCTGGTCACTACTCGCGAGCGCCTTTTGATGGTTGCGCTCGCCGGCTTTTCCGACGACAACTTCGAATGCTTCCCAGGCGTGCCACGGCTTGCCAAAGAGTGCAGGAACAAGGGAAAGGCAATGTCAGAGCGACACGTTAGGCGCCTGACCCACTCCCTAAGACGGAAGGGCGTGATTCACTTCGACGACAACCGCGGCGGCTTTCGCGATGGCGGCGATCGCAAGTCGAACGTATACAGGTTGGTCTTTGCCTCCCACCCTGACAAGTTTCGCCTCCCTGACATATCTCACCACCCTGACAATTCGAGCCGCACCACCCTGACAGATTCGAGAACTACCCTGACAAATTCGGGCGGCCACCCTGACATAGCTATGTCACCCGAAGGGGTTGAATGGTTTGAAGGGCAAGAAGAATGGGCGGAGCACTGGGATTCTGATGTCACGGTAATTCGCCACTTCGAGGATGCACTAGAGGAACTCGATCTGGAGAACGAGACCGAAGAGGGATTTCTTGCCCGAATCAGACTTGGTGAGCGATTGTGCCGCACGGAGAACTGCAGTCTGCACGGTGACTTTGTTCGGCAAGGGTTCCGGTGCGGCAAGTGGATCGCATGGGAAGGAGTTGAGTGTATCTACAGTCCGGGGTTTGGATATAACGCCGGCTGTCACGGTTGCGAAGAAAAGCCGGGGAGCGGAACAGGGGACTGCAACCCTAACCTGCCGATTCGAGGAGCAGAGCTTCGTTCTCCCGTTTTTTGTCCGACCCATGGATCATACATCCTCACCTATCGCCTGTACGAGCGCCCACAGAGCTGGGTGGACTTGGGCGAAGACCGCTTCGACATTTCCGGCGACCACAACAGCGATTGTCCCGGGTGCGACGCGGATTGGATGTACGAAACAAACCTAAAGCACCAGCTCGAGCTTTCGACCGAGCAGTGGGAACGCGGCCGCGACCGCATCATAGCGGCCATCGACTACGCACAAGAGGTTGATTAGATGGGCGCAAATACGCATTCACGATCGGTGGCAGAGCCGGGAAATAACCCCCGAATCCCCCACGATCGAGACTCGATTGCACGAGGAGCCATGAGCCCATACCAGCTTTGCAGTTTCCTGAGGAAAGAACTTCGCGCGGTTCATCCTCGCGACCTCGAACGCGCCACGCACCTGCTGGTTACCCTAGCGGTGCGTTGCGTCGAACCCGGCGAGTTCAAAGAGACGTTCATCGCAGCCAGATTCGATAAAACACCGTTGCCGCCACGTGTCGACCCTGAATTGTGGGAGGAGCGGCACGTTGGGTCAGACTGGAATGATGACGCCGGCTATGAGGAAGACTACTGCCGTCAGGCATCGCAGTGCGGGCCTGCCGAAAGCTTCGAGGTGACGATACGACCCTCAAGCACGGCACGACCGCCGCAACCGGAAAAGGAGAGACCAAATGCCATTGATTCCAGCCGATGCACTCACTCGGGTCCTCGCGGGACAAGACCCCGACCAACCCCAAGCTCCGCCGAAACCCACACTTGCTCCGCTGCAGAAGTTCGCGGCAGATCCGTTGGATGGCCTAACCCCAGCCTTGAAGAGATTTGTAGCGGCGCCACTGGCGGGAGGGAACTACCCCCCGCTGACTCCGCCCGGGAACTACCCGGACAGTTTCCCGACCCAGGCCTTGGAGAGATTCGTGGCCAATCCGCTGGGAGGGCCGGCTACACAAATCAAATTGCCCCCAGCCTTGGAGAGATTCGCGGCAAATCCGTTGGGGCAAAGGAACTACCCCCCGCCGGGAGTGTTTCGCCGCAAGCAGTAGCCGGGAACTGAAAAGGTCGCCCCGATTTGGTCAGACGAAGTAGTTTGCAAGCGACGACGAGCCCCACGTTATCGGCCAGAGAGCGTGGGGTTTTTCTCTGCAATTTGATTGCAAAACAGAGAAGCCGCCCGTAGGCGGCTCCTGTTTTTGATGATGTTCAGGTTCAGGGCTAGAGATCAATTCCTTTTTCTCTCCGCCGCTTAATGTCTTCGGTCGCGTTTTCGCGAAGGTTATTCATTAGATCCTTCCGGATCTGCTCAGCGAATCCCGCACCCATGGCGCGCAGCGGAGATACGACAGCATTGCTACGAACCTCCGCTCGACGCTTCATAGAGGGCTTCGCTGATTTTTCCATTTGTAAGCGCACGTTGTAGGCCCTCCTTTATTGCGGTAATTAATGCGGCCTTATCGTATTCAATGGCCTTTAAATAGTCAAGGTCACCAGAAAGCACTTCCGCAGGGTATCCCGTGTTTATAAGAATAACAAATACCACGAACGGGTTGCTTTTATATTGACGCTGAAGCCACAGAAACGTCTTCAATGAATCGCCATGCATTCGAAGATGTTTCTCGATTGGAACCGTCCTACCCTCTTCCAAAGCACGGGGCAGAACACCCTGTAAATAAGCCTCCACGGGATGCCGATGTACAAAGCTTACAGCAAGTTGGCAGTTATGGGACAGAGCAAAATCGAGTTTCGAACGAGCACTCCCCTTACTGTTTAAGTTACTATCATAGATCACGTCGGCTTTGTCATAGGCGCTGCCACCGCCTTGCTTGATGGTGGTCGTTTTCCCGGCCCCGGTGCCCCCAGCCGTAAAAAGAATCAGGCCGTTCTGGTTCTCGCTAACCATCTCAATATAAACGGCATCGGCCAGCGCCGCAGCCGAGCGCTGGACCGCGACAGCATATTTCAGGCGCGCCTCCAGCCCATTTGCGTAGTCGGGAAAGAGCTCACGTGCCGTATCAGTGCCGACCACGCGTCCAAATCGCTCACGGTATGCGGATACTAGCCTTGTCAAGTCGCTATTTATCAAAGCGATAGCTCGATCTTCAGCCTCAAGCACCTCTCCGGTTAGGCCCTCTACCCGATTAACCTTAATCTGCATGGAGATTCCCCTTCTGCATTTTTGTGGAGGGCGCGCGAATCGGACTCCGTTCCCGAACGAACTCCCGCTTATAACGCGAGTTCTAGCAGCCAGCTAGTCACCCTCCCAACATAGAGCCTTACCGGAGCCCCTACTCGCATCCGGGCAAGGATACAGCGAGTAGGGCGTTTCGGGCGTGAGCCCCCTGCCGCTCGTCGGTATTCTCAGCGTACCTATCCCCCGGATCGCGGCGACCTTGAACGGGGCTTCGCGGGCGGATAGAAATGATCTGTCCCGCGAAGCTACAGGATCGGGGCTCGGCTTTCCGGTTGACCTGACAGCTCATGCGCGTGCACAATTCCGGCTCATGAATATGAAACAGCGAGTCACGTTGTTGCGGCTCTGCCTCGTTATCGCCGCAATCCTAACCACCACCTTTGGCTTCGCTGGTACTCATGGAAACTTTCAATCTGGAAAACTGCTGGATGTCAGTTCCGACGAACGTCTATACGAAGGCACCAGCCTCCGGAACGCCATTTATCAAGTGCAAGTAGGGGATGTCATTTACTCTGCTCGGGGCGAGCGGCTCCGTCGCCGTTCCGGTGACGCTGGGCATGGTTTGATAGTCGGCGATTCCATTCAGGTAGCCATAGATGGTGACAGCTTGTTCCTGCTGCGACCTGACGGTAAAGAAATCAAGGCCAAGATCGTGAAGCGCCAGAGAGCAGATGCAAAGTAAAAGAAACCGGACCTAAGCGCTATGGCGAGAATCGGGAGCGCCTTCCAGCCGATACTCAGCGAATGAGCCCTAATCACGTCACCGAACGTACATTCCGCGTCTCCTGGCCGCCCAAGGTGTCGCTGCTTCCACGGGAGAGCGCTCCGGTCCCGGCAAAGTCGAAGGCCATCGCGTAGAAACTAAGGACGCCAGAACGCATCAAGTAAATGAAGCGCTTAAGGGGGCCGTGCTCGGTGCTAGATTTCAAAAGAAGCGCAAGAACTTTGGCAACACCGCTTCAGCTACGAATTGATATATGGCGTCAAGCCCGTCGACATCGCACTCGATTCCTTCGTGGGAGTCGCCAAAAATCACATTAAGGGAGAAGGACGGTGCGCAGCGCATCTTATCTTTGAGGAAAATGGGGACGCTAATCACCCCCGCGTCAATGTCATCTTTGATCAATGCGCGGTGTTGACTCGGGAAATCTGGAAAATTGATGTCAGTAACGTTTTTGTCAGTGGGAACCCGTCGGTGCTTATCGATGTTGGACAGTAGATTCAGCCGCCACAAAAGGTGGGAACGCACGGCTGCGGGGTTCTGCCCCGTGTATGGCTGAAGACTCTGGATGATGACCACCGCATCTCCGGGCACTCCGCGCGTGCAATCCCTGATTCTTCTCTCGTCCGGTTGGTCCAATATGGGGAATTGCGTGTTCCTGGGGTAGGGCTTCGTAGTGTGAGCTAAAGCCCATACAAGTTGATCGAGAGACGACCGAAGGCAGTAGACGAAATCGCCGACGATGAGCGGAATCTTCTCCGGGATGTCCCTAACGTGCAACCGCACGATGTGGAGTTGATTTTCAAGATCGTCCTCATGGCTAATCGCGATCGGCTTGTTTTTGCGAAAGGCATCAAGGCGTTCCCGAATCTCGAAAAGATGTTCTTTCGCCCGAGCGGTCTTGAGATACGGATCTGCCAAACCACGCACGATCACCTCCAGTAGAAGAGTATGGCGCAATCCGGAGCGTGAAAACACTTGAAGCTGTCGGACTGCTGTCCATGGAGCGGGAATACTTGCGAGGCAGAGGATCACATCCTTGCGAGACCTGAGTTTAACGACGCAGTAATTACGGTCTGCTACTAATCTGATACCAAGCGCTCCCTGGCGGGAGCACTACACGCTTATCAACTAGCGAGTCGGCAAAGCGAAAAGCACGCCCAACCCGTGCGCCCTGATCGTGTCTTCGGCGTCGAATTTGATCGCTGGGCGGCGAGCGAACTCTTCTTGCTCCTCGATCCAGTCGCAGATCGCGTCCAATTCCCATTCGCTCTTCCCTGAAAACCCGGGTCTCAATAAATGGTATTGCCATAGATGCTGGGTCACGTCGCGATACGTCGGCGTGTAGTAGGGATTGATCCCGCGGCGGTGGGTTCGGGCGCAGCCGCAGGGAAGCGTTCCCCTGAAGGGCATCTTGGTCCAGCGCCAGTGGGATGTAAAGAGTTCTATGTTATTGGCGACCCACGCGGATTCAGCTTTCTCGCCTCGCGGTCGAACCGTTTTCTTATCAACTACGAAAGCGCCGAATAAGGCGAGCCATATTAAACAAGTTTCTTGCGCCTCCGGACTGCCCGGATCGGTCTCCCGGAAAAGGTGAGTCCTGATCAGTCCCATTCTTATCGCCACCGAGAGCTCTGGAACTTCTACAATTTGCTTAGCCATACAGCCTCCTATTTAGGTTGTTGTTGGTTAGGCGGCGTGTCCGGTGTGATGACACCAGCGCGCCGCGCGTTCTGTTTGCGCTCGAAACAAGAGAGAAAGACTTTGGGGACTACTTTGGGGACCCTGTACAACAATCGACCGTAAAGGACGGTTTACCCGAAGGCTCAGAAAACCGCTAATTGTGCTGAATTGATGCACGCACGACAACCGGCGGCAAGCGACAGAAAAAGAGGCGCTGCAACTGTTAACCGGAGGGTTGTAGGTTCGAGTCCTACCTGAGGAGCCATTTTTTGTTGCCCGAAACTTCGCTCCAACGCCGACATCAGCAGCTCTCTTCAAGCCGGGCAAACATCGAAATCTTTCGACGGCGCTTGACTTCGCTGGCAGTGGATGGTTCAATCCCGCAATCACTCCGGCGGTGAGTGCCAACTCGCCTCGCGTCAACGCGTAGTCGAGCACCTAGAGGGCATGTTGTCGACAAAGCTCAGGGCCTAGCATTTCGTTTCTCATCGTCTCTACAAGGGGGACTGCATGACTTCGTTCGAGCCAGACCAGGCATTTCAGTACGATTCTTCGGCTGAATCCGTGGGCACGCGGCCAGCCGGACCGTGTGTGATGGTGATCTTTGGCGCGACCGGAGACCTCACGGCTCGCAAGCTGATTCCCGCGGTTTATAACCTCAGCAAGAGCAGCCATCTTTCACGTGAGTTTGCGGTCGTCGGGGTCGCGAAGGACGAGATGGACACTGAGCATTTCCGCGATCTCCTCACGGAAGATCTCCGGAAATTTTCCACCGTGCCAGTCGAGGATAACCTGTGGGAGTGGCTGCGTCGGCGCATCTATTACGTCTCCGGCAATTTCGCTGATCCGAAGCTCTACTCCGATCTTGCGGAGACGCTGAAGAAAGCGGATGCCACCCACAATACCCACGCGAACTACTTTTTCTACCTGGCGACGAGTCCTGCATTCTTTTCTACGATCATCGCCCAACTGGGCGCCTGCGAGCTGACCAAGGAAGAAAACCACGCGTGGCGTCGCGTGATCATCGAGAAGCCCTTCGGGCGAGATTTAGAAACCGCTCGCGCCTTGAATCACGACATTCGGAAGACACTCTCCGAGAAGCAGATCTACCGCATTGATCATTACCTTGGAAAAGAGACAGTCCAGAACATCCTGATCTTTCGTTTCGGCAACGGGATCATCGAGCCCATNNTACTTTGACCAAGCCGGAACCTTGCGCGATATGGTGCCGAATCACGTCTTCCAGCTCTTGACTCTGACCGCGATGGAGCCGCCGAATTCGTTTGCTGCCGATGCGGTTCGTCAGGAGCAAACGAAGATCTTGCATGCGTTTCAGCCGCTCAGCGCGGAGGAGGTACTGCATCGCTGCGTCCGAGGGCAGTATGGCGAAGGCATGATCGGGGAAGAGCAATGTAACGCATACGCGTCGGAGCCAAGCGTCGATCCCGAGTCACGCACGGAAACGTTTGTAGCCATGCGCCTGCAGGTCGACAACTGGCGATGGGCCGATGTGCCTTTTTATTTCCGGACAGGCAAGCGCATGCGCAAGCGGCATACAGAAATTGCCATACAATTCCGCCGCGCGCCGTTGCTGATCTTCCGCGACACTCCGATCAACAAGCTGCAACCCAACATGATGGTCATCCACATCGCTCCCGAAGAAGGCATTTCGCTCAGCTTCGGCGCAAAGATTCCAGGGCCGCTGATGCGGATGGGATCCGTGAACATGGATTTCAAATACAACGACTACTTCGGAGGCTCTCCAACCACTGGATACGAAGTGTTGTTGTATGACTGCATAGTGGGTGACGCAACACTGTTCCAAAGCGCCGAAATGGTCGAAGCCGGATGGGGAGTTGTGGATCCGGTCCTCGACGTCTGGAAAGCGCTGCCGCCGCGCAACTTTCCAAATTATGAAGCGGGAAGCGCCGGGCCGAAGGAAGCCTTCGAACTCATCGAGCGTGATGGAAGGCATTGGAGATCGTTCGAAGCTAGCACGGAAAAATACGCCGGATGGGCCAAGCGAGCCGAAGCCAAGTAACTCTGATTCTCAGCAAAACCGCAAGTAGCGGAGGGTAAGCGATGAGATGCTTACAACGATCAGCGGTTCCCGGGTTGTTGATCTGCTCGTGGCTACTCGCTTGTCCCGCGGTTTCACAGGTGCGACGAATCCCTGGCCAGCAGACTCGTCCCCGGGGCGCTGCTCTCGTCGGCGTGGTTCGCGATCAGAGTGGACGTCCTGTACCCGGCGCTACCATTTCAGTGCGTGGTCCCAAGAAGACCTTTAGCGTCACCTCCGACGGCGAAGGCATATTTCGTCTGCTCGATCTTGCGGCCGGCTCCTACGTCGTGACGGTGCAAGCGGGAAGCCGCTTCAACGCTCTTCCAGAAAGCATCGTGGATCTCGAGACCTCCGAGGTCCACACCGTCGATTTTCAAGTACAACTCGCGGAGATGCCGCCGATGCCTCCCGCCGGATTGAGTGGCATCCCGGGACTCGGCATCACCACCGCCCAAGTTGACACTGCGGAAAACACTCCATATCCGGGCCTTCGGATGGAGCAGTCCACAGCGCCGTTGCCGACTGAAGGCGCGCCGGAAATGTTGCCTCCCGACGGCGCCAATTTCTCCACCGAAGCTTATCGGTGGGCCGTTCAATTGCCGGACTGGAAGCGATACAACAAGTCCGGTGAGTTTCCATACGTAAAGTCGCATTGGTACGACCCATTCAACCGAAACAAGTGGAAAGGGGACTATCCAATCTTTGGGCAACGCTGGTTCATGAACTTCACCGGCACGAGCACAACTGAGTCGGATACCCGCAGACTGCCAGTTCCGAGTAACGTCGGCAGTGAACGCCCTGGCAGTGAACAGTTCTTCGGGCGAGGCGAACAGGCATTCATCGATCAGGAGTTCCGCCTGTCCTTCGACCTCTTTCACGGCGACACATCGTTTCAGCCTGCCGACTTCCGGGTGAAAGTGACGCCTGCGTTTGACCTCAACTTCATCCAGACACGCGAACGGGGACTGGTAAGCGTCGACGTGCGTGACGGGACGAATCGCCTCGATGGCCACGTCGGATTGCAGGAAGCATTCGTCGAGAAGAAGATCGCGGATCTGAGTTCGAACTTCGACTTCGTCTCCGTGCGTGCCGGCATTCAGCAGTTCACCAGCGACTTTCGAGGATTCATCTTTTCCGATGAGCAACCCGGCGTGCGCATCTTCGGCAACCTTCGTTCCAACCGCATCAGCTACAACCTCGCGTACTTTTACATGCTGGAGAAGGACACCAACAGCGGCCTGAATACCTTCGATCCACGCTACCAGCAGGTCGGCGTCGCCAACGTCTACATCCAGGACTTCCTGACCAAAGGCTATACCGCTGAATTCAGCTTCCATTCGAATATCGACGAAGCTACGGTGCACTTCGATACCAACGGCTTCCTGGTACGGCCTGCTCCGGTGGGCACGGTTGTTCAGGCGAACGGCATTCCTGTCCCACACAGCATTCACGCCTATTACATCGGGTGGACAGGAAATGGCCACATAAAGAAAGTGAACGTCAGTAACGCGTTCTATCAGGCGCTTGGGCACGACAGTATGAACCCGATCGCAGGCCGGCCGGTCAATATCAACGCGCAACTCGGCGCATTGGAACTTTCCGTTGACAAGGACTGGCTGCGTTACACGGCGTCGATTTTCTACGCGTCGGGAGATCGCGATCCGCGGGTTGGATCTACGCACGGCAGCGTCGCCCGCGGATTCGACTCCATCGATGACAACATGGCGTTCGCCGGTTCTGAGTTCAGCTTCTGGGACAGCGAAGCCATTCGTCTCACCGGCAGCGGCGTTCTGCTGACTCCTCAAGCCAGCCTCCTACCAGATCTTCGCTCCAACAAGGAGGAGGGCCAGGCGAACTTCGTCAATCCCGGGATTTGGATCTACAACGCCGGAGTAAGCGCCGACATTACTCCCAAGTTGCGTGGCTTTGTGAACGCGAGTTATCTCCAGTTCGATCGAACCGAGTCGTTGCAGGCGCTACTTTTTCAGGGTCCAATCGACCGCAGCATCGGTCCAGACTTCGGTATTGGTGTTCGCTATCGTCCGCCGCTGACGGAAAACATCGTGCTGAGTGCAGGCGTTTCTACCTTGCTGCCGGGTACGAGTTTGCGTCAGATCTACAATTCGCGGGTTTTGCTCTCAGGTTTCGCCCGGATACGGTTCCAATTCTAGTTTGAGGACGACGATGCGACCCTCACGACAGACCATCTTCTGGCAAGCGTTCACGATGGCCATCGCCGTCGGTCTGCTGTCGGCTCTTTGCGTATTAGGAGTGCATGCAGCCGCGCCCCAGCAAACTGGCCCCGCGACTCCGACGTTCGAACCAGCCGCGCCAGGATCCTTGCTCTATTCGCAGACCGACGATGAGGTCGCCGCAAAATCGTCTGGCTGTCGCAGCTGCCATACCCCGATGGATACGGTGAACATGCATGCACGGCCCTCTGTCCGCATCGGTTGCAGCGATTGCCACGGTGGCGATCCCAAGATCAGCGTTCCACCCAATACGACATCGAACTCGCCTGAATACGAGCAAGTCAAATCTCATGCCCATGTCCAGCCGCGAGTCCTCAGAGACACACGCAACGGCGCAGAACCGGTCCGCGCCTACACCAACTGGTTGAAAGAAGATTGGGAGTACGTTCGCTTCGTGAATCCGGGCGACCTTCGCATCGTCTCCAAAACGTGCGGTACTTCCGGCTGCCATGTATCAGAAGCGCAGAAAGCTCGCACCAGCATGATGTCGCACGGCGCTATGTTGTGGGGAGCAGCCCTGTATAACAACGGCGCTTTCCCTTTAAAGAACCCGCATTTCGGCGAGTCGTACGACCTCAACGGTCAACCCCAACGACTGCTTACCGTCCCCGCGCCAACTCCGGAAGAGACGCGTACCAAGGGCGTGCTCCCCGACCTCCAGCCTCTACCTCGTTGGGAAGTATCGCAGCCAAGCAACGTACTCCGCGTCTTCGAACGCGGCGGTGGCGTGAAACCCGAATTGGGGAATCCACTCACTGATGAAGAACCGGGGCGGCCGGACTCAAAACTGAGTTCGCGCGGCTTCGGAACCATGCTACGTACGGATCCCGTGTGGCTGGGCTTGCAGAAGACGCGACTGCTCGATCCCATGATGTACATGCCCGGTACGAACGATCAACCTGGCGACTATCGCAGCAGCGGCTGCAGCGCTTGCCACGTCGTCTACGCGAACGATCGCTCGCCCGAGCATTCGGGTTCCTACGCGCGCTTCGGACACTCCGGAATGACCGCCACTGTGGATCCGACCATTCCCAAGGATCAGCCGGGCTATCCGCTCCACCATCAGTTCACTCGCGGCATCCCTTCCAGCACCTGCATGGTCTGCCACATGCACCCGGGTACGAACATGGTGACCACGTACTTCGGATACACATGGTGGGATAACGAAGCCGACGGCGAGTCCATGTATCCCAAGAAGCAGCAGGAATTGAGTGCTGCGGAGCAGTTGAAAATTCAAACGCGAAATCCCGAGCGCGCCGCCATGCGCGGATTGTGGAGTGATCCGTCGTTTCTGGAAAAGACTGGCAGTCCTGAATTCCTGAGCAAGTTGAAAGACACGCAATTCGCGGATTTCCATAGCCACGGCTGGCTTTTCCGCGCCGTGTACAAACGCGATCGCAAAGGCAACTTGCTGAGTGACGATGGCAATATCATTGCTCCAACGGATCCCGACAAATTCAGCAAGGCCGTTCATCTCAAAGACATTCATCTTGAGAAGGGCATGCAGTGCGTGGATTGCCACTTCCAGCAAGACAGTCACGGAAACGGCAAGCTGTATGGCGAGACGCGAAATGCCGTCGAAGTGGATTGCATCGACTGCCACGGCACGATTAACTCAAAAGCGACGCTGAAGACATCCGGTCCCGCTGCGCCTGCCGGTGGCACGGATCTAAGCCTCCTGCGAACACCGGCTGGCGAGCGCCGCTTCTCCTGGCGAGACGGACGCCTTTATCAGCGGGCGATGCTTGAGGATGGGAAAGAATGGGAAGTCGTCCAGGTGCTGGATTCCATCACTCCCGGCGACAGCCACTACAACGAGAAGTCGCGACTGGCGAAGACGATCGCCAAAGACGGCAGCACATGGGGAATTCCGGGCAGCGACGACAAACTTGCCCACAGCAATTCCAAGATGACCTGCTACGCCTGTCACTCGTCATGGGTCCCCACGTGTTTTGGATGCCACCTGCAGCAGACAGCCAACCAGCGCACGCCCATGTTGCACAACGAGGGTCTGCTTACCCGCAATTACATCTCGTACAACTTCCAGATACTGCGCGATGACATGTATATGCTTGGCATCGACGGCACGGTCACCGGGCATCGCGTGGCGCCCGTGCGCTCCGCCTGTGCGGTTCTTGTCAGTTCGCAAAACAGCGATCGTGACTGGGGTTACTACCAGCAGCAGACCGTCTCGGCAGAAGGATTCAGTGCCCAGGCCTTCAGTCCGTTCGTGCCGCACACCGTTCGCGCCAAGGAGACACGGACCTGCACCGATTGCCACGTCTCGCAAGAGAACAACAACAATGCATGGCTCTCACAGGTGACGCTACAAGGCGGCGGCTTCATGAACTTCATGGGTCGCTACATCTTCGTCGCCAACGGTCACGGAGGCTACCAGGCGGTTGCGGTCGCAGAGCACGAAGAGCCGCCGACCATCTATGGCAGCGATTTCCAAAAGGTCGCTTATCCCGCCGATTATGAAAAGTTCGTCCACGGCAAGAGGGAACTGACCGAGTCCTACAAGCACGAGGGCGATGTGCTCGACGTGCAGTTGCGCGGTGAGTATCTCTACGCCGCCGCGGGAAAGGGTGGTCTTCGCGTCTTCGACGTCGCCAACATCGACAATAAAGACTTCTCGGAACGCATGATCACCGCGCCGGTGTCACCGCTGGGACAACGGTTCAATGTGCCGACAAAATATGCGCAAGCGGTAGCATCGCCAAGCACCCTGGCCGTGGATCCGCTGCGCACCCACGATCCCGTGAACGAAGAACAGTCCGCACACCTGATGTATGGCTTCCTCTATGTAGCCGACAAGTATGAAGGCCTTGTCATCGTTGGTAATTCCAACCTCAAGAGCAAAACGCCTGGGGTCGGAACCCTGCTCGACGGCGACCCGACGAACAACTTCCTGAAGCGGGCGCTCGCCTTCAATCCGGACGGCGCTCTGACCGGCGCTCGGCGTATCACCTTTGCCGGTGTCTACGCCTACGTGCTCGCTGATCGTGGCCTGGTGGTGGTGGATCTTTCCAACCCCCTGGAGCCGAAGATCGCCTCGCAGATCAGCGCTCCCGCTCTCGAAGATGCCCGCGGTATTGCTATCCAGTTCCGCTATGCCTTCGTGGTTGACCGTGGAGGCCTCAAGGTGCTCGACATAACCGATCTGGCTCATCCGAGGTTGGTTGAAGGCGCGAATGTGCCCCTAGCGGACGCCCGCAACGTCTACACCGCACGGACTTATGCCTACGTCGCGGCGGGTAAGCAGGGGATTGCGATCATCGACATTGAACACCCCGAAGCGCCCAAACTCGAACAGACCTTCAATGCTGAAGGCAAGCTGAGTGACACCAACGACGTCAAACTCGGGATGGTGAGTTCGAGTTTGTTTGCCTTCGTTGCCGACGGTAACAACGGCATGCGTGTCGTTCAGTTGTTCTCTCCGGAGGACAATCCGAACTTCTACGGCTTCTCGCCCAAGCCGACGCCGAAGCTCATTGCCACTTATCGAACGCACGGTCCCGCACTGGCGATCTCTCGCGGCATCGACCGCGATCGCGCCGTGGACGAGAGTGGAAATCAATTAGCCGTCATGGGACGCCGCGGCGCTCGTCCCTTCAACCAGGAAGAGCTGCACCGGCTCTATCTCCGGGATGGTCATCTCTATACGGTGAGCGAGAACCCGCCAGGCCCGCCCACCGACGGCCCAAGCCGCGCCAGGCAAGAGGAACAGCCGGCAATGCCGGCGCCTCCACCCAGCGTCGAGCAGCGTTCCAAGGCGGAGGATCCAAGCCACCAGTAGTTATATTTCTTATTGCGTTCCGCTGGTTGGCGCGGTGATAGGCGGCGCTGCGGGACCTTTGCCGCGCACTTGCAGCACGTCGAAGCTGCCCTTCGTCAGTTTCTCTTTGCGCCAGTCGTGATAGCTGTGGCATTCAAAGCAGCGGCCCTCGGCGTTGCCCGCCTTCAATCCACCTTCTGCGTGGCAGTCCCGGCAAAGCTCGATGCCCGCGAGGTTAACATCGGATGTCAACCGGCTCTGCGGAATGCTCGAGTGGCACGCCGTGCAGGTCACCATGCGGTGCGGTTGGTGGTCGAATTCTGCACGTGGCATCCAACGCGTGGGGATAATCGCCGTGACCTTGGTGGGCAGCGCGCCTTCCTCACCCTCGGTCACGGCGTGGCAAAGCCGGCAATTCTTGCTCCACAGCAACCTCTCGGCGGTTGCGGTCCGTTGGTCCACCCATTCTTGCGGCGTAACCCGGGTCGGCGTAATCACGCGCGCGGGTTCTTCCGGCCGCAGAATGTTCCTGCGCGGTTCGATATCGTTGCCCGGCAGTCCAGCGTCGATCGGCATGGTCACCACGTTCGGATTCGCGGCGACATAGTCGGTTAATTTCTGGCGGATGAAGGCCCGCACGATCTCCGGCTTATCATGGGGCGCAGGCTCGGTGATCAGCGTATCGAACTGCAGCAGATGGCAGGCAGCACACTGATTCACGTAACGGATCGGTATGCCATAGGCATTCGCCCCGACTTCCACCTCGCGCCGTTTTCGTTGTTGATTCAACGCGGGCGTCACGATGACGGGTTGTTGTGTGGCCGGCTGCACCGTTGCCACCGAATACGGCCAGTTCTGCGTGACCGCGAAGCGATGACAATCATCACACTGCATCTGGACGGCGCCCGCTGGGCCCCGCAGCGTCGGTTGCAGGTGGACGAAATGGTTCAACTTGAGTGTGCCGGGATCCTTGCCGTTCTGCCGCAACACCGCAAACTGTGGATGATCGCGGTCAAACCCACCGATATGCGATATGAGGTCCGTCTTGCCATCGGTGGTTTGCAGATTGTTATGACATTGCGTGCATCCGGCATTCGCGGTTGCCGCCAGCTTGATCTGTCCCTGGTGCTCGAGGTGGCACGAACTGCAGCTCGGCGTGGATGTCTGCTTCGCGTTGTGAACCGGAGCATCGTGACACTTCAGGCAGGCGGTGTCCGGAACATGGGCGCGGAAGTCGGCCTGCCGAACATGACAAACCGCGCATTGTTTTCCAAGCACTGCGTGCGCCGCTGAAATCGGACCGCTGGTGTAGACCTTCGTATTGCCGATGGCGCGTTCCCCTAATAACCATGCACCTGCAAGCAGCGGCAGAGCAATCGAAAGCACAAAGCGCGCCCGCCGGAAGCCATGCGGGTGCGTGAAGTACTGTAGATCGATGCGCTTCGCCAGCAGCTTGGCATTTCGGATACGAGGCACGACTCAATACCTCAACGCGATGACCGCGT
This sequence comes from Acidobacteriaceae bacterium, assembly GCA_003151155.1. Classification (GTDB taxonomy): domain Bacteria; phylum Acidobacteriota; class Terriglobia; order Terriglobales; family Acidobacteriaceae; genus Korobacter. The sequence continues at coordinate 30,381 of PLWX01000311.1, read as the reverse complement.
GGACTGCTCCCAGGAGTAACAGCGCGTAAGACGCGGGGATGTGCACCAGCAGCCAGCCATGTAACAGCATATGCAGTTGCTTCTGACGATCCAGTTGGCGCTTCTCTTCACAGATGCTTTCCAAGTCCTCGAGTTTTGGCCAAAGGTTCTTTCCAATGACGATGTGCAGCTGTCGGAAGACTCCGGCGGATTCGTCGGGATCGGCCAGCGCGTGCCCGTGGCTACCGCTCTGCGACAGAAAAGGCTTCAATTTATTGTCGAAGAAATCTTTCAACGCGAGGCTGACCCCCTCATCCGCGCCCGTGGCAGAAGCAAACGTGACACCCGTCCTCGTGCCTGCGGTGCCAGCGATCGTTCGCTGGGTCTCATCCGCACCTGCCAACTCTCCTCGAAGCGCCGATACCAGCTCACCGATCAGCCGTTCGGCCTCGTCCGTTAGTTGACCGCGCACACGATCGATCTGTTCGTAGATGGTTTCCATCGGCAGACGTTCAGTGATCTCTCGTGGCATGAAGTGTTGCAGCACCGCTCCCAGGATTCCGCTCGCAAACACGACGATGAACAGCACCATGAGTGCGCGCGTCAGTGCACCGTTACCAAGCCGGAACGCAGCATGAAACAGAATCAGGGGAAAGCTCAAAAATCCCAGCCACAGGTGTCCGCGCATCCACGATGTGCCGCGTCCCACCCGCCACACCGGAAATTTCTTCCGCAATCCCAGCAGCCCGGCAAACAACATGAGCGCGGATCCCAGGCTGCCGTAGATCAGTCCCGGCACGCTGCCGCCGCTCGGGCCGCTGACGGACAAAAACGCATAGACCACATACGCGGCGGACGCTATCGCGAGCGCAATCATCGTTCCGACAAACCACGGCCGGTGCGTTCGATCGATGAGCAAGCTAGGTGCTCCTCTTGAACGGATCTTGCACTTGCACCAGCTTGGAGAAGAACTCCCTTGGATTTACGCGGTGAGCCGCATCGTGCGGGCACGCATATACGCAATTCGGCTCATCGTCATCGAGACACAAGTTGCAGGCAGTCGCCTTGGTTCGCACTTCTGCAATCTTCTTCCCGTTTGCCGCGTTTTCTCCTGCGACCGTGAACGGCTGCATGTTGATATTGCCGTACGGACAATTGTTGGCGCAGAGGCCGCAGCCGATGCACCAGTCTTCAATCACGATCTCCAGACTGTTACGCCTGCGAATGGAGCCTACCGGACAACCGACCATGCACAGTGGGTCTTTGCAATGCCGACAGGAAGTGGCGACGAGGAATTGTCCCAGGCGCTGTCCTTCGCGAATGAGTCGACTCACCCCGCCGTGGGCATCGGCGCAAGCGCGCACGCACTGATCGCAGCGTGTGCAGCGATCGAGGTCTAACACCAGCAGGTTTTGTGCCTCCATCAACCCTTGTGCGAGGAAGGAATCGACTGGAACGTTCTGAACTGACGCAAGCCTTGCCCGATTTTCTTCGGTACGTTGACGCGCCGTCTCTTCAATGCCTCTCCGCACTTCCGGAAAGCGTTCCAGCATCAGGTTGAATTCTTCACTGCGAATGCGAACGGCTTCCACGTGGTCGAGAGCAGTACAGGTCGCGGTTCGGACGCCGCCACCCAATAACGACAGTTCTCCAAAGAAATTTCCACGGCCCAGGTAGCCAAGCGTCAGATCACCGCCCGGATGCGATTGCGTCACCTTCACAAAGCCAAGGCGAACGAGGAAGAAACTATGTGACGGTTCGCCCTGTCGGCAGATCACCTGCCCAGGCGTGTAACGACGCAGTTCAACGCGATCGCGGATTTCATCGATGAACTTGGAATCCACGCTGGCAAACATCGGAATGGTGCGTAGTTGAGTCTGCAGGGCGCGCTGCCGATATGTCTGCTCCACTCGCGCGCGGAAGGTCTTGTTGCGCTGCAGAATGTCGAGCACGTTGCGCAGCATCTCCAGCATCACGCAATCGGTCTTGGCGCGCACCGTCGCGGAGCGCGGGTAGTAGCTCATGCACGCCATCTCGCCGAAGAGATCGTCGGGGCCCAGTACACCGACAGGGTTGTCGTAGGGCAGGTCGATGGGCGCATCGATCGGGATGAACCGCCGCGTACTCTCCTCCGCCCGCTTATGTTGCGAGCGATTCACCAGCACGTTTTTGAGTTTGTGAACGATACCTGTGGACCCGCCACGGGTGGTTGCGTGCGCCACCGGCATGGTGATGAATACATCCGCCTGGCCTTCTAAAATGTAGTAAGCGGTCGATCCGTATTCTGCTTCGCGGCAAACGATCTCGCCCGCTTTGTACACGCGTTTGCGGATCGCGTTCTGATTCAGTTTGAGGAACGTGCCGGAGACGTTCTTGAAAACTTCTAGCTTCCGAAGTTCCTCGAAGGCAACGTCAGTTCCATCCCCCAACTGCGTGTCGATGACCTTTTTATTCGTGAGGGCGCCGGTCGGACACGAAACCATACACTCGCCGCAACTCACACAACTCGACTCACCCATCGGTAAGTTGTTGTCGAAGGCGATGCCGGCTTGATATCCCTTGCCGCGACGCATCAATACGAAGTTATGACGAATCTCGTCGCAGCCGCGGATACAGCGATCGCAAAGGATACAGGCCTCGTGATCGACGGCAATCGCCGCCGACGAATCGTCCCGGCCACGCGGCTCCGGACGCCCGGGGAAGCGCGGCTTGAGAATGCCCGCTTTCTCTGCTGCCTGCTCTAACTCGCAGTCATGGGTGGCCTGTTGACGTGCGCACGGAGTCGGGTGGTCGGACATCAGCAACTCAAGCAATGTCCGGCGCACGCCCGTTACATCTTCCGACGCCGTTTTTACCGTCATCCCCGCTTCGGCTTGCCTTATGCACGAAGCCGCATACACTCGCTGACCTACATCTACGACGCACACCCGGCAGACGCCAACCGGCGTTTCATTCTGCTGATGGCAAAGCGTAGGGATGCGGATCCCATACATGCGGGCAGCGTCGAAGATCGTAGTGCCGGTTGGGACAATGACCTTGCGACCATCGATCGTCAGCTCAATCGGCGGAGCTTGCATCAGCATCGTTGCTGGCGGGCTGTTCTGATCCATGCTCATTGTCCTGGTTGAAAGCAAACGCCTGCGGGGCAATGCTTTTTCTTCAAGTGGCTCTCGATCATCGCAGGGAAGTGTTTCAGCACCGTGGTGAGCGGTGCGGGAACGATTTGGCCCAGCCCACAGATTGAGGTCAGCCGCATCGCCTTCATCAGGTCTTCGATGGTTTGCATGTCATTGCTCGACGCATCGCCTTTCGTCCACGAGGTCAGCATCGAAACCAGTTTTTGCGATCCCATTCGGCAGGGAACACACTTGCCGCAAGACTCGTTACGGAAGAACCGCACTGCATTTAGAGCCATGTCAAGCATGCAGCGGTCTTCCGAGCACACCACAATAGCGCCCGAGCCTACCATGGATCCGGCCGCTGCCACCGCCGCAAAATCGAGCGGCAGACTTGTCATGCTCGCGGGCAGGTATCCGGAAGAAGGCCCCGACGGAGCGAATCCCAAGAGCGCCTTCCCATCTGGAATACCACCGGCATAGCCGCGAATCAGTTCGTCATAGGTGGTCCCCATCGGCACTTCAAAGATCCCGGGATTCACCACGTCTCCGCTGATCCCAACAAACTTCAATCCCTTCGAGCCATTCACGCCGTGTGAATTGAACCACTCCACTCCGCGCACCAGGATCGCCGCTGCGAACGTAAACGTTTCCACGTTGTTGATTACCGTCGGCATATTCCACAGGCCATTCGTGCCCGGGAATGGCGGCTTGTTTCGCGGCTCTGCGCGTTTTTGTTCGATCGCCTCCAGCAGCGCGCTCTCTTCACCGCAGATATAACCGCCGGGACTGACGAAGATGCTGAGCTCAAATTCAGTTTCGGTTCCGCGCAGCTTCTTGCCGAGAAATCCTTGTGTTTTACATCGATCGATTTCGTGTTGTAGTGCCTCGCGCGGCTCTTCGTATTCGTGGCGCAAGTAGAGAATGCCTTTGCGGGCCCCAGTGACGATTCCCGCCAGGATCATGCCCTCGATCACGAGGTGTGGCAGGTATTGCATGATGAATCGATCTTTGATCGTTCCCGGTTCGCTCTCATCGGCATTGCACACGATGTATTTTTCTTTACCGACGGCGTTACGAACGATCTCCCACTTTGCCCCGGTCGGGAAGCCAGCCCCGCCCAACCCCTTGAGTCCGCTTGCCTTCAAGGTCGCTATTGTCCCCGCGATGTCGCCGGTCTCCAACAATTTCTTCACCGCGCGATATTCACTCGGCCCTTCGTAAGGATCGGTGGCCAACTTCGTCGGCGGCGAAGCCTTCGCCGTCGCTGGTTTCGGGAGCGCCCGGCCATCCATTGCCGCAGTGACCATCTCGACGGCCCGTTCGGTGCTGAGACCCGAATAAATCGTGTCGTTCACGACAAAGGCTAGTGCCGTGTCGCACCGTCCCAAGCAGGAGGTACTGCGGATTCCGAATTTATCGGAACTGCAGCCGCGGAACGTGTCGTCGAGTGATGCCCGCATTCTGTCCGCCCCGCGCAGGTGGCACGTCATGTCCGAGCAAACTTGCACCTCGGCTTTCGGCCGCGGCGTGGTGTGAAAGTGCGGATAGAAACTTACGACCGCGTGGATTTCGCTGATCGGTTTCTTCAGCTGGCGGGACAACCGTTGCAACTGTTCGCTTGGAAGGTACCCAAAGTGCCGTTGGATAGCCCGTAGTTCTTCGAACATTGGTGGCCTTCCCGTGACACGGAACTAAATTTGGAATTTCGATGGTTCCAACGAGCGCGGCACGAAGTATAATTCAGCCCGCTCAAGATGGCCAACGGGGAATTTCATTTCAGATCGTCGGGCCCGCTACTCGCATCACCAAGCTAGTTTTTCGGAATGGGCAAGTCCCACTCACTTCGCTGCTTCCATAGCGAAGCGTGGTTCGGACCATGTTCAAACAGCTTGCAAGCGGCAAGCTGGACACCACATCGAGGGCAACCCATGATGTCTCGCCGATGGTTGGTTGTAGTGTTCCATCTCTCATTGCTGGCGTCGCTCTGCGCGCTCGCATCTGCGCAACAGTCGTCTTCTGCTCAGCCCAAACCTGGCTCCGCGAATAAAGCGGGGATGTACACCGGGCCGGGCGGCTGCGCTGCAAGCAACTGTCACGGCAGTGTGCAGCCCAAGAACGTGACCCGGATTCCGCAGAATGAATACAGCATCTGGGCCGCGCAGGATAAACATTCGCGCGCAACGTCAGTGCTGTCGAATGCCGTTTCTTTGCGGATGGCGAAGATCCTCAAGATCAATCAACCCAACACCGAACACAAGTGTTTGGCGTGTCACGCCGCCGATGTGTCGCCAGAACTGCGCGCCGAGACTTTCCATCTCGAAGACGGTGTGAGTTGCGAAAGCTGTCACGGGCCTGCGGTCGGGTGGCTCGGCCCCCACACCACCAGGAACTGGACGCACGAACAGTCTATCAAGGCCGGCATGTACGATTTGCGCGACAACATTCATCGTTCGGAACGCTGTGTGGGCTGCCACGTGGGGACGCCGGAAAAACAAGTTGACCACGAGATGATTGCAGCCGGGCATCCCGATCTGACCTTCGAACTCGACACCTACAGTTCCGCAATGCCTCGCCATTGGCGTCCAACTCGCGAAACCGAGGCCTGGTCCGACGTTCGCGAGTGGGCTGTCGGACAAGCCGTTCAACTGCGCGAGGCCCTGAACCGTCTGGATCGCCGCGTCTCAGGTCCGAATTGGCCAGAATTTGCCGAGATGGATTGTTTCGCTTGCCACCACAGCCTCACTCGTCCTGAAGACAGTTGGCGACAGGCTCGTGGCTATCCGGACCGGCGCCCCGGCAGCACCGAGTGGAATGCCGCACGCTATATCGTCTTCCGTCATATCGTGTCGCAGGTGAATCCTGACTTGGCCGCCAAGTTGGACGCCGAATTAGCAACCCTGACTGACCTTGTGGGCAAATGGTCTTCGCACGATAAGGTTGAGGCCAGCGCGAAACAAGCGGCACAGCTCGCAGATCAAGCAGCGCAACAACTTAACAGTCAGAAATATGACCAGCAATTGACGCAGCGGGTAATGCAAGCGATCGCTGGCGACGGCACCAACATCGCGAATACAGGTGAGCGTTCTGCCGAACAGGCAGCCATGGCGCTGGATTCCCTGGCAGTGGCCTTCGGCAAGAATTCGAGCACGAAAAATCTCACCGAACTCCGCTCCTCCATCAACGAGCTGTTCAAGCAGCTCAATAATCCTTCGGCCTACAACGCACCGCAGTTTGCTTCGCAATTGCAGAAGGTGCGTGCGCAGCTACCGCAGGGAGGGTCGGCAGTTGCAGGGAACCGCTGAGCCGTAGTCCTGCGACCCACGCATGGAGAATACGGCTGAACATCTCAGACTGGCTGAACCCTTCACGGGAGTTGTGCCGCCATGGCGCAAATGGGGGCCCTATGTCGCAGAGCGATCATGGGGCACCGTACGCGAAGACTACAGCCCCGACGGTTCTGCGTGGGATTTTCTCGCTCACGACTTGGCGCGAAGCAAAGCTTATCGCTGGGGCGAGGATGCCATCGCAGGCCTCTGCGACCGTTATGAGCTTCTCGTATTTGGCTTGTCCTTCTGGAACGGTCGCGACCCGATTCTCAAGGAGCGTTTTTTTGGACTGACGAACGGCGAGGGCAACCATGGCGAGGATCCCAAGGAGTATTGGTTTTATCTCGACAACACTCCCACCCATAGCTATATGCGGATGCTCTACAAGTATCCGCAGCTCGCGTTTCCGTACGAGCAACTGATTCGCGAAAACTCCAAGCCCGGCCGCACCTTCGAGTTCGAGCTTCTGGATACCGGCATCTTCGATGCCGATCGCTATTTCGACATCTTCATCGAGTATGCGAAGGCCTCACCCGACGACATTTGCATGCGCATCGAGGCCGTGAATCGCGGACCCAATCCGGCGGAACTGCACATCCTCCCGCAACTCTGGTATCGCAACACATGGTCATGGCATGGCACACCTCCAACCCGCCCCGAAATTCGCCTGGAGAAAAGCAAGTCACGAAAATCGAAGTCCAAGGTAAAGGCAACATCCGCGGAGGAAGCCGTCTGCCTTCTTGCGGACGATGCGAACGCAACCTCGTTGCTCAATCTGCCCTTCCCCTACCATCTCGGCGAGCGACGCCTGTACGGCCCGGCAGGCGCCGCGCTGTTTACCGATAACGAATCCAATCCCGCGCGAGTGCCGGGGGCTGCTCCAAACGCCGGTTTTGTGAAGGACGCTTTTCATCGCAATATCATTCACGGAGAGGCTTGCCTAAATCCCGCGGGGACGGGAACCAAGGCATGCCTGCACTATCGCGAAGTTATCCAACCGGGAGAGTCACAGGTCATCCGATTGCGTTTCACCAGCGACGCAATGCCAAAGCCTCTCGACGATGTAGATGCGATCGTATTGCGTCGCAAGACAGAAGCCGACGACTTCTACGCGAGTATTGCTCCTCCGGGCGCAGATTCCCAGGAGCGTGACATACAACGTCGCTCCCTCGCAGGCCTGCTCTGGAGCAAGCAGGTTTATCTCTTCGACGTAGGTCAGTGGATGGACGGAGATGCGACCGGTCCGAAGCCAGCACCTTCGCGAGCCAGTGTTCGTAACTCGCATTGGCGCCATTTGAATTCCATGCGCATCCTGCCCGTTCCCGATCGCTGGGAATATCCATGGTTCGCTGCCTGGGACTTGGCGTTCACGTGCGTACCGCTCGCGCTGGTGGATCCGCAGTTCGCTAAAGAAAGTTTGTCTCACCTGCTCTTCGAACAATTTCAACATCCCAACGGCCAGATTCCTGCTTACGAGTGGGAATTCTCCGATCTCAATCCGCCGGTGCATGCGTGGGCCTGCTGGCGGGTCTACAACATCGAGAGAAAGCAAACAGGGAAGGGTGATCGCAGTTTTCTGGAGAGGTGTTTCCACAAGCTGCTGATGAACTTTGCCTGGTGGGTCAATCGGGTCGATCGCGACGGCAACAATGTCTTCGAGGGCGGGTTCCTCGGCATGGATAACATCAGCGTCCTCGAGCGTAGCGCCGGCGTCCCCGGCGAGTATTTGCTCGAGCAATCCGACGGCACCGGTTGGATGGCCTTTTTTTCGTTGAACATGATGCACATCGCCTTGGAACTCGCGGTCGAGAACCCTGTGTACGAATCGCTGGCGACGAAATTCTTTGAGCACTTTATGTACATCGGCTCAGCGATGGAACGGATGGGTGGCCATGACTATCAATTGTGGGACGAAGACGATGGCTTCTTTTACGACGTTCTCCGCTACCCCAACGGCGAGTTCTGTAAGTTTCGTGTGCGATCCCTGGTCGGCCTGATACCGCTGTTTGCCGTCGACACTCTGAAGCGCTCAGGATTGCAGAGGCACAAAGCCTTTTTCGCCAACCTCGAGTGGTTTCTGCGCAATCGCCCCGACCTCGTGGGTAACGCCTGCGTGGTCCGCGGAGAAGGGGATGCCTCGCACTACTTACTTTCGGTCATCGATACCGAACAACTTGCCAGGGTGCTGCAGCGTGTCATCGATCCGGCGGAGTTTCTTTCCCCCGGCGGCTTGCGGAGCCTCTCGAAATATCATCTCGAACATCCCTTCCGCTTCGGAGACGTTTTGTTGAAGTACGAACCCGCGGAGTCGGAGCAGAAGATCAAGGGAGGCAATTCGAACTGGCGTGGCCCTGTTTGGTTTCCCATCACCTACTTGATGATCGAATCTTTAGCGCGTTTTTCCGACGGTCTAGGCGCTGATTTCACCATCGGTGATGCCGCGAAAACCACTCCACGCGCTGCCGCCCAGGAACTCGCAAAACGCTTGATCGGCCTATTCAAGCGCGACGAGCACGGCCATCGGCCTTGTTATGGTGGTTCTACCAAGTTTCAGACCGATCCGCACTGGCGCGATCTTCTGCTCTTTCATGAATATTTCAATGGCGACGATGGCGCGGGCCTTGGTGCCTCGCACCAGACAGGCTGGACGGCCCTGGTCGCAAACTTGATCGACGAATGGTCTGGCTGATCTACTGCGTTGGGTTTCGCGGGAATTTCAAATACGGAAGTCGAACGCTGCGATCGATCACTTGGTCGGCCCGTATATTCGTAGGCGGTTCAAAGCCGGCGGCACCCCCCGCAGTCACATAGTCGTCCTGCTCGACTCCATCACCCGAAACGCCGAGCCCTCCTACCAGCACTCCGTTCTTGTAGAGACCTTCGCTGCCGGGGAAGAACACGATGCCGCTCTGGTTCGGCCCTGCCGGCTGCGAGCCCTGGGTGCACGGGTTCAAAACATCGTTCGTATAGAGGGTAAAAAACGGGCCCGACGTGGAACCGTTGATGCCCGGCGGATAGAACGGCTGCGCACCGAATCCCAACGTGCGATTCGTGAGCGCCGTGCCGGTAGGCACTCCCGGCAAGTCACTCGGATTGACCGACGAACTATCGAAGTACACCATGTTGCGTGCCTTGGAAACCGCAACGTCGATACTGAACACGGTTGCGTCCGGCATACGGTGCAAGGCCAGCAGGGAACCATCCAGGTCCGTGACTGCAATCACCATTCGCGCTCGCTGTCCGGGTGGTAAACGAATTACTGCGCGCGTCTGGTTCGCGGTCGCGACGGCGTTAGAAATAATCATCGACACGTCGGAGACGGTAAGCCCGCCCGTTCCAGCGTGAGGAGCAATCAAATCGCCCTCTGGCACTGGGCTCGACGTTCCTGTTGTTCCCGCAACCACCGTTGCTCCGGTTGCAGTGCCGGCGCTTGCCCCCGCGGGCATCGTGGTCTGAAGAACGAAAGGCAGAGCCACACCGTCGATCAATACGGCTCCCGGAGACGGCAAGGGCAAAGGCAAGCCGACCGGTCCGCCCGCCGGACCTGCGCCATTGAGCGCGGCAAATTCTGCGATTTCCGGCGTGGACGCGACAACCCCCACCCCTCCGACGACGGTTCCACTTTTGTAAAGTGGCACGCCTCCCGGATTGACGGCGGTCGCATCGCTGTCCAGCAGATCTTTCTTGCCTGTCAGGATTCCCAGGCCAACTCCTCCTGCCAGTGCTGTCGAAGGCGGCACGCCTACGCCGGGTAGACTCGCATCGAGGGTACAGCCGCGATTCGTGTTCTCGATTCCATACAGCGCCGCACTTGGGGTGTTCGCAACTCCCGGCGGAAAATGTATGCCGCTGATGAATCGCACCGTACGCGAAGACAGCGGTGCCTGGTCGTTGCTGAAGTACGCGGCTGTGCGCGCCAGTGCCACCGCTAAATCGTTGGCGTCAACCGTCGCGCCAAAATTCCCCGTCCCAGTCACGGGCGCTCCCGGCTTGCGCGCGACCGTGAGCACGTGGCCCGCGCGATCTACGACGGCGATCACCACCGGGTCGTTCACCGATGCGGCGGCACTTTGCCACACCGCTTGTACATCGGCAGCGCTCAAGGTTGCCGTGTTCGGCGCAGGTGGAGCAGCCGTTGGATGTTGGATGTTTCCGCATCCAAAAAGCGCCAACGTCAGCAGAAGTGCGGCGGACTCTCTCGCAAGTTGCATCGCTTCCTCACGTTCATTTCATAGCCATCGATGCTTGGCTATGAGCGAAGTTGCGCCCAGGGTATAGAATTCTGACCACCCGGGGACTTGTTGCGACTACGGTTAACCCTCGTCAGGCGGGTCGCAGCATAGCATAATCGTCAAGGCATTGATCGAAGGATTTAAGGGGAACAGGTATGGCCGACGGCGTCGATGCAGGGACCTTTGTGACCAAGCTTCTGGAAATGGCTCGGCTCGATCCCGAGTACCTGAAAGACCTGGACAAACTCCGTCGTCCCGTGGTCGTGGTCTTCACCGACATCCAGGGCTCGACCGCCTATTTCGAAGAGCATGGCGATGCAGCCGGCCTCCTCATGGTCCATAACTGCAATCGCACGGTCCGCGAAGCCGTCGAAAAACGCGGTGGCCAGATCATCAAGTCCATCGGCGATGGCATGCTTGCCACTTTTACTGACGCCTCCGCCGCCGTGAATGCTTCCATCAACATGCAAACCATCCTCAGCGAAGTGAACGATTTGCGCCCCGATGCCCAGCGCGTTGGAGTACGCATTGGCATTCACTACGGCATCGGCATCGTCAAGGCCAACGACGTATTCGGGGATGTCGTCAACATGGCGTCCCGCGTGGAGAGCGCAGCTACCGCCGGTCAGATCGTGATTTCCGATGCTCTGCGAAAACAGCTCGATGAATCTCAATTCACTATTCGCGAGTTGGGTCGCTTTAAACTGAAAGGCAAGACCAGCGAACATAGCCTGTTTGAAGTCGTCTGGAACCCCAAGGCGGTCGCGCCCGCTAAGCCTGCCGCCCAAGTCGCTCGCTTTCAACTTCAGGAAATGAACCACGACGGCAGTTTTGGCGCCGAGCATCCCATCCTGCCGCAACTCACCATCGGGCGCACCCAGGGAGATTTGCGCTTCGCCACCGACGCCAGCATGGCTCCGCTCAACGCTCGCCTATTTGTTCAGGATGGCCGCTTGGTGGTGGAAGATCTGAGCGATGGATTCGAGAAGATCTTTATCCGTGTAATGGGCAGTTGCACCCTGCAAACCGGCGACGTCATCATCATGGGACAGCAGATTTTCCGCTTTAGAGAAGTCCCTGGTGCCATGTCTGCCGTCACCCAACTGGGCATTTCGCTGAAAGAAATCCGTAACGCGCTCGAGAAGGCGGCGGCCGAACTCGTCCGCACCAACGAGGGTGGTCAGGCGACCGAGGTTTACCCGCTCAATACCGCCAAAACCGAATTAGGCCGCACCCGTGGCGATTACACCTTCCCCAACGACACCATGATGAGCCGCCTGCACGCTCGCATTCTGCAGCGCGGAGAAGATTTTCTTCTCGAGGACGCGGCCAGCCGCAACGGCACTTTTATCAGCCTTCGCGGCAAGACTAACGTTGCGGATGGGTCAGCGGTTCTCGTCGGCAGCCACTTATTCCGGGTAAAAGCACTCGTTTAACACTGTGAAATTGCGCCCCTTCCGTGATATTTTGTCGCGCATGGGTGTGGGGGGCGAAATTGTGTGTCCGGGCATTTCGTGCGTTGTCCATCCAGCTTCTCAGGCCAGACATCCCAATCCACAGCTCAGTGCTAGGGTTCGATTCTAGGGCCGGAACGTACCATGTCCTCTGATACAAACCGAGTCAAGAAGATCGGCAAATACGAGATCCTCGACATCCTCGGCCGGGGCGGCATGGGCGTCGTGTACAAGGCCATCGATCCCTCGATCGGACGCCTTGTCGCGATCAAAAGAATCACCGGAAACTACGCCGACGATCCAAAATTCCTCCAGCGTTTCTTCCGCGAGGCTAAGTCCACCGGAAAACTTCAACACCAGAACATCGTCATCGTTCACGATCTCGGAGATCTCGACGGAACTCCGTTCCTTGTCATGGAATTCCTTGAAGGCGAAAGCCTCGACTCCATCATCAAGGAGGAACGTCCGCTTCCCATCGTCGAAAAACTCAACCTGATCGTCCAGGTTTGTAACGGTCTGCAGTACGCCCACGAGCGCAATGTGATTCATCGCGACATCAAGCCGGCGAACTTGATGCTGCTCAAAAGCGGCCTGGTGAAGATCGTGGACTTCGGCATTGCGCGCATTGAAGACGACATGCACATGACCATGCCCAGCCAGGTACTTGGCACCTTTCAGTACATGTCGAAAGAGCAGATCAACAACGAGCCGCTGGATGGACGTACCGATGTTTACTCAACCGCGGTCGTTCTTTACCAGCTTCTCACTTTCCATCTTCCATTCGAAGGCCGCGACACCGGGGCTACGCTGCTCAAGATCATCAACGATCCGCCGCCGCCGCTGAGCCAGTACATCAAGAATTATCCGCCCGAACTCGATGGCATCGTGCAGCGCGCGTTGGCCAAATCGAAGGATGAACGCTATCAGACCGCGGAAGAGTTCGCGCTGGACTTGATGCAAGTCCAGGAACAGTTTCGGGTGGAGATTGCCGCTCAATACCTGCGCGGCGCCGAAGATGCACTCTCTCGTGGTGAGCTGAGCAAAGCCAAAGAACAATGCATGGAGATCCTGCGCTTCGAGCGGCAGGGAAGTCGCACTGGCATTCCTTTGCATGAAGCCAAGCAACTGCTTCAGCAGGTGCAACAACTGATCCAGCGGCAACAGCGCAGCGATCAGGCACAGCAATTACGTTCCCAGGCACAAGAGGCGATGTCCGCCCAACAATACGAGCGCGCCCTCGGGTACGCTTCTCAGGCCGTTCAACTCGACCCCGAGAACGCGGACCTGGCCGCCTATCGCGACAGCATCAACGAGGCTAAAACTCGTGACGATCGACACCGTGAAGCGGTGAAGAAAGCGCAATCCGCGCACTATGCAGGCGACCTAACGGAAGCGTTACACGAAATCGAACAGGCGATTTTGTATGACTCCGCGGACACCGATGCCCAGGCGCTGCGCGCTGAGATTACTCATGAAATTGAGCAGCGTCGCCGCCAGGTAGCGGTTCAAGGATTGGTCCAGGAAGCGCAGCGTCAGATCTCTTCACGTCAGTTCACCGCCGCCCTCGAAGCACTGCAAAAGGCGGAGACGGTGGATCCCAGTGCACCCGGACTGCACGAGTTGATGGCCTTGGCCTCGAATGGACGCAAGCAGGAAATTCGACGCAAGGAATTGGAACGGTTCTCCAGCGCCATCACTGACGCTCTCAATCAGGACGATTTTGCGGTTGCCATGCAGACCTGCGATGAGGCGCTCGCGCAGTTCCCTGAAGACCGTGGTCTGGTGAAGTTGAAAGCCATGGCCGAGCGCCGCAAAGAAGCAGCGGAGAAACGTCGCTTCATCGAAGACCAGGTTGCAGGCGCTCGCAAGCTGCTCGATAACAACCAGGCGGAAGTCGCCCTGCAGAATCTCGAAGTCGCGTGCGCGAAGTATCCCAACGAGCCCGCTTTAACTTCGGTGCTCACCATTATTCAGCAAACCCTTCGGCAGGAGCGCGACGACGCGCGTAAGAACGATTATCTTCGCCGCGCCAAAGACGCTTTAAAAGCCAAGCAGTTTCAAGAAGCCGTGCAGGCGCTCGAAGAGGGTTGCGCAGAATTCGATGCTCCCGAGTTGCAGGACCTTCTGCAGTTTGCGCGCGAAGAATCGGCTGCCTTCGATCACGCGCGAAAAGTTGAGGCCGCTGCGAACACCGCCCACCAGTTGATGTCGCAGGATCAGCATGAGCAGGCTATCGATTTTCTCCGCGCCACCCTCGTCGATCTCTCCGACGAGGAGCTCAGCATTCTTCTTGCCGAGGCCGAGCGCCACGTCGAGGACTTTAATCGGCGCGTTAACGAATGTGTAGAAACCGCCGAGAAACTCTTGCGGGTGGACCGCGTAACCGAAGCGGTGCGATTCCTCGATTCACAGGAACAGGATTTCGCCAAGTCACCGCGTTTCACAGAAGTCTCCACCCGTGCTCGCGAATGTGAACAGCGCTTACAGCGCATCAACGCCGCCGTGCAGTCCGCAGCCTCCGCTCTCGCCGTTCAGGATTGGGACGCCGCGCAGAAAGCGATTGATGAGTGTCGCTGTACTTCCGGTGAACATCCTGAACTGGCTCGTCTCGCTACCCAGATCGTGGTGAACCGTTCGGCGTCTGCAACCGCCGCGGTAACCAAAGCCACGCAGGATTGCCGCACGCTATTTTTGGCGCGTTCCTACGAAGCCGCCATAGACCTCCTCGACGGCGTCGGGGGAGCCCTCGAATACGTACCGGAAGATTTGCGACTGCGCTATACCGCGTTGCACGAGGAGGCGGAGCGCGGAGTCGCGTGGACCCAACAACAAGCTGCGTTCGCCCGCGAGAAATATGAGGATCGAGCACCGGACACCGCCGAGCGCACGTCCTGGGACCTGGACGCCACCACGCGAGGTTCTACCAATGCCTCGGCAATGCGTAAGCGCGACCTCGATGAACTGCAGCAACTCGCGGAAGAAAGTTCCACCACCGGTGTTCTGGATGAGCTGGCTTCCATCTCCGCACGAGCTCGCGTGCTTGCCGAACGCCATGCCGGAGATTCGCAAGTCGAATCGACCGCCCGCCAGGTGTTCAACACGGCAAGCGCTCGATCGTTCTCACTAACCGCAACGCAGTTCGGTGTCCCTGGTCAAACCCTTCCACGGCAGCCGATGGTGCCCGCTCCTCAAAATCCGCCCCTCGCGGCGCCGCCCGTAACGGACAAGCCCGCAGATCGACCCGCCGAATCGATCGCGATCGATACGCCGGCAGCGCCTGCACCGCCAGCGATCGTCGAAGCTTCAGCGAGCGCCTCCGAATCGTCGATTATCGAACCGATATCTCCGCCCGTTGCATTACCTGCACAGCCCGCAGATTCGGTTTCGTCGGCAAACGAGTCGCCGCTGGCCCCCGCAGCTGTCGTCGCGCCCACGCCCGAACGCATCGAGCCAGCCGCTCCCGAGATTCGTCCAGAAGAGCTTCCGGCCGAGTTGCAGGGGTGGGGCCAGAACTTAGTGTCCCGCGTTAAGGAGCCTCTTCCATCGGTATCGTCGCCGAATAAATCCGCGACGTCGCGTCCTCCGGAACCGAAGCCCATGGTTCCCGTGCCGAAGCCCAGCGAACCTGAAGCCGCGGAGCCGAAGCTGGCGGAATCTAAACCGTCCAAACGCTCTGAGGGAAGGGCTCGCGATGTAAAGGCGATATTCGACGCGTCACCGCCGAAATCGCCTGAGTCCAAGCCAAGGGATCGCAAGGTAGTTGTCCCGCCGGTCCATGCGAAGCCAGCCTCACCTAAGGCGGCTCCGGCAGTTGCCGCCTCAGGATCGAAGATGCCGGTCTTCATTGCCGGTGGGGCTGCAGCCGTGCTCGTTCTCGGATTCGCAGCTTGGAAGTTCTGGCCTGGCACTACGAACCAGAACCCTTCGCTGCTTGTGGCCGGCACTCCAGCAGGAGTGACAATTCAAGTGCAGGATCAAACCTGCGTAACTCCCAACTGCCAATTGCAACTCGCACCGGGCGACTACGAACTGCGGGCTTCGCTCGCCGGTTACAAATCCGAGACCCACAACATCCACGTAGCCGCAGGCGCGCCTCTGCCTGCCTTGTCGCTCGCGTTACAACCACTCCCGACTACAGTCCACGTCAGCACCAACTTCAACAGCGGCGAAATCACCCTCGACAGCAAGAAAGCCGGTTCCTTAATTCAAGGTAGCTTCGAGATTCCAAATGTCAGCCCCGGAGAACACAAGCTTCGAGTCTCCAGTGAAGGCGTAGATTCGGAGATTTCATTTGCAGCGAGAGTCGGCAACGCGCCTGAGCTCAAAGCGCAGAACCCGGCGCAGAACATCTCCGCCTTTGCAGTTTCCAGCATTGCCGGGAAGGTCCGCCTGCTCAGCAATATTCCCGACGGAGCAAGAGTCTCGATCGACGACCACGTAGCCGGAAGTCTTGCCGGTGGACAACAGGATTTGGGCGCTCTCTCGGAGGGCTCTCACAGAATTCAGATTGGTGAAGGTGAGGATGCCACCGGCCATACCGTGCGCGTGTCCGCATTCCCGGCTCTCGATTTATTTCTAAACGCCGAGAGCAATGTAGGGATTCTCGTCGTGCAGAGCAAGACTCCTGCCGCAGCCGTCTTCCTCGACGGGCGGCAATCTGGCATCACCGACAAAGACGGCGTGTATCGTGCCGCTCTACCGGCTAAAAAAATCTCCGTGCGCCTTTCGAAATCCGGTTTTCATTCCTTAACCCAGAGCGCGACTCTCAACAACAAGAACGAAACGGCATTAACGTTTGATCTCCAGCCTATCGTCCAGAACGCAAAGCTCTCCGTCAACGGTCTCTTGATAGCTATGTCCGTGTCGGTCGATGGTCAGGAAGTTGGTGTCACCGGCTCGAGTGGTCAGTTCACTACGGAAGTGCCGCCCGGCGACCACGTCGTCGAGTTTAGTAAGAACGGCTTTCAGTCAAAGCAGGCCAATATCACGTTCACCTCCGGGGAGACCAAGCGGTTGAACGCGCAGCTGATTCCCAACGCTCCACCGCAGTCCGAGGCTAGAAATCGGCCTCCCGAATCTGTGAAAACGCCGGTTACTAAGCCTCAGGAACCGCCGCCGGTTAGAGAGGACAAACCGTCGCAGCCGCCAGTAAAGGTGGAGAAACAGCTACCGCCGCCCGCGGTCAAACCTGACAAACCGCAAGCTCAGGCCAGCCCCGATCAGCAGGAATGGGCGCGCGTCAAAGACACCAGGGATCCAGCCATGTTGGAGGCTTTCCTCACCCGCTATCCCGCTAGCCCGTTCGCGGATCAGGGGCGTGAACGCCTGCGGGGACTACAAACATCCTCGGATCGCGCCGCCATCTCCCTCACACTACGCCGCTTCGCCGATGCTTATCAGCACCGTAGCGTAGATGAATTGGAATCGATCTGGCCAAGCCTCGATAAGGATTCCAGGAAGAAGTTCACTGAAGCCTTTAAGAGCGCGCAGTCGGTACAAGCCAGTGTGCAGCCCGACGGCGATCCGGTCGTGTCCGGCGACACCGCCACGATTAGCTGCGACCGGAGCGTTCGCTTTACTTTTAACGGGGAAGAGAAGCCGATCTCCGATCGAATCGTGATTAATTTGAAGAGGAAGTCTGGTACTTGGCTGATCGATAGTGTTCGTGCGTCAAAGTAAGACTTCCTGGGCACGAGGCAAGAAAAAACTTCGTCCCTGTTGACAGCAAAGGGTAGTAAGGCGAAGTTCCGCTTGACAAAATTTTTCGTTAAGGGCAAAGTCATGCGCTCGGAAGCGGCCCCTCACAAATCAGTTCGTTGAAAGGACATCCATGCCTCGGCGGGACGTGTTTGCCACTTTTGGATTGCTCTGTGCCCTATCCCTCGCATGCTCTGCGCAAACTCCGGTTTGCGCGGCCAAACTACAGAGTTCCATGGCTTGCGTCATCCCCCAGATTTATGGGCTCAACGGCTTCGATCTGCCTAACCCAGCGCACGAGGCTCATTTCTCCAACGGCGCATTAGTGGATTACAACGCGTTGCTCACCATGCCCGTGAATACCTCCGTAGGCACCGGGCTTACATTGCTGTCGTTGCCATCACCAGCTTCAGGCGTGATCTTTACCACCGATCCCGCGCTTGGTACGGTCATCCCGTCCAACGAAAGCTACGGACCCATCTTGTCGGAGCGCGCAGAAACCATCGGCAAGCACCGGTTTTACGTGGCTGCAACCTACCAGTTCTTCGATTTCAGTTCGCTCGATGGCATCAGCCTGAAACATCTGCCCGTGGTCTTCACCCACGCGCAGTTCACGATTGCCGGTGTCCATCCGATCTACGAAGAGGATTACATCAAAACCCAGGATCGCATCGATCTCAAGGCCCACCAGGTTACCCTGTACGGCACCTATGGCCTCACCAGCCGCATCGATGTCTCCGTCGCCGTGCCGATTCTCGATGTCTCCCTGGGAATTACTTCCACCGCTACCATCGTTCGGGTAGCGCCTCAACCTGTGCCGGTCGGCGATCCCGCATATCCCTCGACCGATGGCACCGGGTATTACCATTTCTTTGATCTGGCGAATCCTGCGACCAGTGTCAACAAGACCTACAGTAACTCCAGTCGCGCAAGTGGAATCGGCGATGTGGTGTTTCGCGTGAAGGGAACCGTGTTGAAACGCGAGCGCGCTAAAGTCGCTCTCGGTCTTGACCTGCGCGCTCCCACTGGAGACGCCAAGAACTTCCTCGGGTCCGGCAGCACCGGCGTAAAGGCCTTCACCGCTGCCTCCTATAGGGCACGCGTTTCTCCGCACGCGAACCTCGGCTTCGAGTGGAACGGGCAATCGATCCTGGAAGGCAATCTCACCACTGCGACCACCGGCAAGTTGCCGAATGCCTTTTTCTATTCTGGTGGCGTCGATGTTGGCATCACCAAGCGCTGGACGGTCGCCGCTGATCTCCTTGGCACCCGTCTCTCCAGTTCCGAGCGCGTGCACACCACCGGGTATGTCGACGTGGACGGAGCGCCCCAGTCTGGAGTGCAGCAACTCACCAGCTCCCGCGATGCCGTCAACATGGTCGATGTTTCTCTCGGCACGAAGTTCAGCCTGGTGGGAAACCTGCTCCTGACCGCGAACGTTCTTTTTAAGGTCAACGACGCCGGACTGCGTGCTAACGTTGTACCGCTGGTCGGACTTTCCTATTCCTTCTAATCGCACGATGAGCGCTGCCAACTCGGCCCAGGATCGCCGCGCATGAACTTCCGGCGCCGTCTGGCGATCCCGCTCCTTATATTGCTGACCGACGGCTCCATCGCCGTCATCGGCTATCGTGTGCTCGGAGGACCGTCCGTCACCCTCCTCCAAGCCATTTACATGGCTGTCGTCAGCCTCACTGGTGTCGGCTACGGCGAAATTGTCGATACCAGTCAGAACCCAACCCTCCGAATTTTCAATATTTTTGTTTTGATCGTCGGGGTGGCCACCGCCCTCTATGTCTTCTCCTTGATGACAGCCTTCATCGTCGAAGGAGAATTGCACGCTATCTTCCGGAGAGGCAGAATGCGTAAGAAGATCAATGAGCTCAAGAATCACTTCATCGTCTGCGGTCTCGGAGAAACGGGCCGGTATGTCGCAGAAGAGCTGCACAAAACCGGGACCCCCTATATCGCCATCGATACCTCCGAGCAGGTCGTGACCCGATTGCGAGAGCAAGCCGGTGGTACTTTCTCCGACATGCTCTATGTAATCGGCGACAGCACCGACGAATCCGTACTCCAGGAAGCGGGATTGGATCGCGCTCGTGGTCTGATCGCTTGTGCCGCCGAAGATAAGGACAACCTGGTGATCACGGTTCTCGTGCGCCAGCAGAATCCCAAGATCCGCATCGTCTCGCGCTACAAGGAAATGAATTTTTCAGAACGCATGCTGAAGGCAGGCGCGAATTCCACCGTCTCCCCCAATCGCATTGGCGGTCTGCGTCTCGCCAGCGAAGTACTGCGCCCCCATGTCGTCGGCTTCCTCGATCTCATGCTTCAGGAGAAATCACGCTCCCTGCGCATCGACGANNGACGATTCCGTAATTGCTCGCGGTGCCGTTCTCATCGTTATGGGCGATATCAACGATCTGCAACGGGCGCGCGCCGAAGCCGAAGCAGCCACCGCGAACAGCTAGCCCGCAAAAACAAAGGCGCGAGGTTTGCTCGCGCCCTTCGCATCCTTCTGCAGGTTTGATCAGTGACCCAGAAACTTGTCGATCGTCTCCGCATCGCGATCACAAAGGTCCATGTAGCGCTTCGCGGCCTTCAAGTCGTGACTCTGGATCGCAGCATCCAGCCTCGACAGGTTCAAGTGTAGCCGCTCTTGCGCTGAGGCGATGTCGGCACGAAGCCCATAACCCTGTCGGGCCTGCGCGTCCTTCATGCTGTTCAGTGAGGCATCCGACGCGGCCATCCTCGTGGTCAGCAAATCGCTCTCGTGCTCCACTTGCTTGAGCGCCTCATCGTCGGCCGCACGGGCCGCCGCGTCGGCGGCTGCCCGCTGCCCATGCGCGTTGGAATCTGCAGGCGATGCCTTCCCAACATTCGCCGCAGCTTTCGCGACCTGCTTGTGCGGAGTGGCCGGAGGGTTCGTTGGATTGATTCCGGTGATCGCCGGTTGCGGACTTGGAGCGGCCGGCTGTTCGGCCGCAGGCGCTGTCGCCGGTGGCACCGATGCGTCGGGAGTAGCAGCTGGAGTGGTTGTCGTTGCAGGTGTCGTCTGCAGACTCGCGGGTGCCTGCGTCACCGGTGCACTCTGTTGGCTGCTGTCGGAAGCGTGCGTGCGATACATCTTCGGAATGTAGAGCCCCGCCGCGGCCAGCCCCGCCAGCACAATCAAAGCGCCAAAGGTCATGTAGAGCCCACGATGTCCCCCCGACGCTGCCGCCGCCGCAACGTGAGCCGGCACCGACGGCGGTTGCGCGGCCTGCGACTGTACCGGTTGTGGTGGAGGTACCGGGCTGGGCTGCTTCGCAGCTGGAATCTGCGTTGCCGAAATCGTAGCCGTCGACGCCACGTTCGACCCCACATTGGCGCGCGGGCTGCCCGCCGCCGTAGAGAATGAAGAAATCACCGGGGCAGAGTAGGGCGCCGTGTTCTGACTCGCTACATCCGCCGCTACGCTCTCCAATGCTTGCCGCATTGCATCGGGATTCTGAAAACGTTCTGCCGGGTCTTTCGCCACCGCAACAAGAATGATTTCGTTGAGTGCAACCGGAATATCCGGACGAAGTTCAATCGGCGGCTGTGGCATCTCCTGCAGTTGTGCCGCCATGATCGAATAATCGGTCCGCTTTTCGAACGGTTTTCGCCCCGTCACCATCTCGTAAAGTGAAATCCCCAGTGCATAAATATCGGAACGCCCGTCGATGGCTTCACACCGTACCTGTTCCGGCGCCATGTAATAAATCGATCCCAGCGTGGTGCCCACCGTCGTGAGGCCCTTTTCTTTCTCCGAGCGCGCAATCCCGAAATCCATCAGCTTGATCATGCCTGTCGGAGTAAGCATCATGTTCGCCGGCTTGATATCACGGTGAATGATGCCCTTGCCGTGCGCATAGCTCAACGCCGAGAGCACTTGGATTGCGTAGCTGATCACTTTGTCGGCGGGAATCGCGCCCTTTTCGAGCACCTTCGCGAGCGTGGTCCCTTCTACAAACTCCATTACCATCCCGAACTGCCGCTCAACCGTAAGAGCCGTGCGCAGTGCCGCGATATTCGGGTGGTCGAGTGTCGCCAGCATCTTAATTTCATTGAGGAAACGCTTGATCAATTCC
The DNA here is from genome assembly GCA_003151155.1 of Acidobacteriaceae bacterium. Taxonomy (GTDB): domain Bacteria; phylum Acidobacteriota; class Terriglobia; order Terriglobales; family Acidobacteriaceae; genus Korobacter. Next base: position 8,459 of record PLWX01000311.1, on the reverse strand, counting down.
TCTTGCGCATTCAATTCCGGCAACAGGACCTTCATTGCCTCCACACGGTCGCTGATGACGTTGCGGACCTTATAAACTTTGCCCATTCCGCCCGCACCGAGAAACTCAAGAATCTCGTAATCGCCAAAATGCTTAACGTCATCGCTCATGAGGAACTCCTTCGCTCGATTCCATGGCCCAGGAATGTCTCAGCACAAATCTGCCCAACCGGGAACAGCTCGCGTTCTAAGAACGCAGCAAGTCGTCCCTTGGATTCAGGTCAGTCGCCGGAAACAGTGCCGGGGGCCGCTACCGGCGCGCCCGATGGGCACAGATTATGCGTCGGCGGCTGTCGCGGGTCAAGCAATGGATTTGTAGACGGATCTCCGGGCTAACCCAATGCAGCTTCACGCCTTAAGCCGGCTGGCTCAACCGGACGTTGCGCCAGTTTCACGCCATCCCAGTGGGATGTTATGGTTCACTTCTAGAATTCTTGCCGGTAACTCACTAATGTCGGATCGAAAAGACGCGATAAATCGAGACCAGGCAAAACTGCTTGCGGCTGCACACCGCATCGTCGTGAAGGTCGGCACCAGCACCGTCACCGGTCCGGACGGCTCCTTCCATGCGCAGCGAGTGCAGCCCATCGTCGATTCCATCGCGCGGCTCATGGCGAAACGGCGGCAGGTGGTTCTTATCTCTTCTGGCGCCATCGGTCTGGGCCGCGGCTGGCTCAATTTGCATCGCTCCCGCCTCGACGATCTGGTCACCAAGCAAGCTTGTGCCGCGGTGGGCCAAAGTCTGCTGATGAATGCCTACAAAGAGCTCTTCGACCCGCATGGGGTGAAGATCGCCCAGGTCTTGTTGACCGACGAAGACTTTTCCAGCTGGAGCCGCTATTCGAATTTGCGCGCCACTATCGAGCGTCTCCTCGGTTTCGGCGTTCTTCCCATCGTGAATGAAAATGACACCGTATCGACTAAGGAACTGGAGTCCCGCCCTCTCGGCGCGCGCAAGGCTTCCTTTGGAGACAATGACCGCCTCGCCGCCCTCGTCATGAGCGGCCTGGACGCCGAAGCGCTCATCCTTCTCACCAACGTTGACGGGTTGCTCAAGAAGTCCTCGCGTTCGCACTCGGAGCCCGAAGAATCCGGCTTGATTCCTCTCGTCACCGAGGTGACGCCAGCCTTAAGATCACTCGCCGCAGGTCCGTCCGCCGGTGGCCGCGGCGGTATGCTGACCAAACTCGAGGCCGCGGAAATCGCCATGAACTGCGGAGGCACTGCCGTCATCGCGAACGGACAGGTGCCGGAAATTCTCGACCGTATTTTCGCCGGTGAGCCAGTAGGTACAACCTTCCAGCCGTCCAAGCGCCTGCGCGGGAAAAAGCGTTGGATCGCCTATGCTGCCGATGTTCGCGGGAGGATCGTCGTCGATCAAGGCGCGCGCCAGGCTCTCGTAGCAGGAAAGGCTAGCCTGTTGCGATCCGGAGTCGTTCGCATCGAAAGTCACTTCGCGTCGCTGGATGTCGTGAGCATTCTCGACGAGAAGGGCACCGAATTTGCTCGTGGAATTTCTGCCTGCGCCAGTTCCGAAAATGAAGCCGCCTCGCGCATTCTGGTGAGGCGCGATAACATCGTGTTGCTCGAAGTCCCATGATCGCCGCTTCCAATCAACCGATGCAATCCAGCGTGGCGGAACTAGCCGCTCGCGCCCGTCGTGCTTCGCGCCAACTCGCAAAGCTGTCGGAGAGCGCCCGTAACCAGGCACTCCTCGGGATCGCCGAAGAAATCGAACGCCAGGCGGCCCGCATAATACAAGCCAACGAGCTTGACTGCGCTGCGGCGGAAACGGCTGTGAAATCAGGCGCCATGTCTGCTTCGCTCTTCGCGCGCCTTCGTTTAAGCGATCGCAGCACCGGCGAAATGGCATCTCGCATCCGTGATGTCGCCAAACTCCCCGATCCCGTCGGACGAAGATTGTCCGCCACCGAACTCGACTCCGGGTTGGTGCTCTACAAAGAATCCTGTCCGCTGGGCGTCGTCGGCATTGTTTTCGAGTCGCGTCCCGATGTAATTCCCCAGGTAGCTTCGCTCGCACTCAAGTCCGGAAACTCTGTCCTCCTCAAGGGTGGTGCCGAGGCCGCCCACACCAACGAAGTTCTTGTCGACATCTGGCGCGAAGCTCTCGATCGCTTCCCATCCGTGCCGACCGACTCCATCGGGCTCCTTCGTTCCCGTACCGATGTCATGGAACTGTTAACCCTCGACCGCGATGTCGATCTGATCGTTCCGCGCGGATCGCAGGCATTCGTGCGCCTCATCGCACAGAAAAGTCGGATACCGGTGCTCGGTCATGGCGAGGGCATTTGCCATGTCTACATCGATCGGGCAGCCGATCTCCAGAAAGCGCTTCGCATCGTCATCGATTCGAAAACCCAATATCCCGCTGCTTGCAATGCCGTGGAGACCGTACTCGTTCACAGAGACGTAGCCCAGCATTTCCTGCCTCCGATGATTGAAAAGCTCAGAGAAGCTGGCGTTGAAGTGCGCGGCTGTCCGGCCACGGTGGCTTTGCTCGAGAATTGGGAAGTCGCCTCGGCAAGCGATAAAGATTGGGAGACGGAATACTCCGATCTGATCGTCTCGATCAAGGTCGTGAACAACCTCGCGGAAGCCATCGAGCACATTGAGCGCTTTGGATCGCGACACACCGAATCCATCGTGACGGAAGATCGCGATACTGCACAAAAGTTTATGGACGATGTGGACGCAGCCAGCGTTTACCACAACGCCTCAACCCGTTTTGCGGATGGTTTTCGCTATGGGTTGGGAGCCGAACTCGGTATCAGCACCAGCAAGCTTCACGCCCGCGGCCCGGTCGGCTTGGACGGTCTCACCACATACAAGTACAAGCTCTACGGCGACGGCCATATCGTCGCGGAATATTCGTCAGGCGCGCGCAAATTCCATCACTGCTCGATTTAATCTAGGAAGGTGGCCCGATCAGCGCGCTCACGGTGGAGAGAATGTCCGCCACCGCTGCCGGCTTTTCAAGAAGTTGGAATCGCATCTCCGCCGCATATTCCGCAATGAAGCTCGCATTTCCGGAAATCAGCAAAATCTTACAATCAGGCCGTTTTTCCAGGATCTTGTCTGCCAGCTGAAGACCGTTGAGCTGTGGCATCACGACATCCGTGAAGAGCAGGGCGGGCTCCACTTCGTCTGCGGCCGCCAGCGCCTCCAGCGGCGCGGTAAATTGCCTGATGTTGTAACCTTTCCGGCCCAGAATCGCTCCCAGCGTCTGTACTACCGCGGGCTCATCATCGACCAGAAACACGAGTTTCTCCGTCAACCGTTTCACCTCAACGACGTCACAGACTACACTATCGCGCTCATCTCGCAAACTTATCCACGAGAAAGAGAAAAGACCCCGCCATCGGCAGGGCCTCGTCCTGATTCAAGTATCGCTTCTAGTTCGCGGCAGTCGAGTGCTTGTCGTTCTTCACTTCGATTGTGTTTACGATCTCTTTCACGTTGGGCACGCCCTTCGCGAGCTTGGCTGCTTCGGCTTTCTGGGCCGCCGTCTTTACGCTGCCTTTGAGCATCAATGTTCCGTTCTTCGCGTCATATGAGATGCTCTGGTCATCCAGGTTCTTGTTGGCCTTCAGCGCTGCTTTGTAATTGTCCTCAATGCCGCTGTCGAGATTAGAATCGACCGCTTTCGCCTGGCTTTCCGCACCCTGCGGGCGAATACCCAGTTCGTTAGCGACGGTGTAGCCCGGGGCCGCCTGCTTGGCGACGCTCTCAGCTCGCGCCTTATCATCGGCAGAAATCACGTCGCCGGTCAGCGTCAGCACTCCCTTGTCGCGATCTTGTGAAACTTTCACCACGCCCAGATTATTCTGGGTCATGGCGCTATCAACAGCATCCTTCACGTCCGGACGCTGCGTATCCTTGTTACATCCGGTGAGCAGAAACATGGCGAGGAACATCGCGCCGAGAAAACTCATTCCAATGCGTCGCTTGCTTGCAATCTGGTTCGTCAAAACATCCTCCCTGGGTTCGTCTCGATTTCAGCTTCTGGTGATCTCAAATCCTTCTGCTGAGACGTTCAGACGGTAGCGGGGGTTGGCCGGAAGGTGTAACCCGCGGGTTCCCTCAAATGGTTCAAGGAGTTGCGCAAGTGTAGAAGTGATTTATGCGAACAAATTTTGTAGGCGATGACGCATCGCTCTCGCGGGGTAATTATCTGAGGGAAACTAAGAAGGCGTAGAGTGAAACTGAAAAGGGAACAGCGGCCTACTCGGCGAAGCTGTTCCCTCGAAAGCTGTGACTTAGCGAGAAGGCGCGGAGGATGCGCTCTCGCGTGGTGTCATCGATACCACTACGTACTCGCGTTCTTTATTGTCGAGGTCTTCCACGAGCAGTTTCATCTTGTCTTTCTCTAGGCGGAATTCAGCCTTCGTGGAAACCGGCAGCAGCACAGGATGTTTATCGTCCTTCGGACGGATCCGATAAATCACCTGATCCGACTGCAGTACATATTCTTGGCAAAGCAGCACGCGAGTCCGCTGATGCGCTGAATCGGTCCCTAACATCTTGCCCGTAAAATTCTTCGCGCTCTTCTGCTCAGCGCCGCACTCTACTGAATCCATTTGCAACAGCGTCGCGGGCGTGTGAGGTTTCTGGTCTTTGGCATATGCCAGTGACCCACACAAGATCAACAAAGAGATTGTTATCGTTTTCATGCACCATCCTCCAGAGCAACTACTCTGGATTAGAAACAACTCGGTGCACGATTTATAGATTACCCAGGTAACGAGCGTTTGAGCGCAGCGATGCAACCCTGTCGACTGCACATCGACAACCTTCGATTTGTTAGATTGCCATCGAACGTGGCAGTAGCCGGCGCGCGAAGCTGAGTACGCCCTGCAGGCGGTCCTGGCGGCCATCGCCGAGACCCTGCGCTTTCATCTGCTGCAGCGACTCCTGTAACCGCTTCTTGCTGGCAGGTTCTATCTGCACGAAGCGAAAGGCTTGCACGCTGTCCCCGATCGCCGATAGCAGCTCGACCACCGCGGTTATCGAACCAGAGATCGTGCTGATGCGGATTTCGCCAAAAGTTCCAGGAGATCGCCGTTTGGGCACGCGGACCGTACCGCCGGTCATTGAGAGCAGCCGCAGTGTGCCAGACACGAGATCCGTTCCTACTAATAGCATGACTCGTTCGTTGTTGGGCACGCGGAATCGCGAGGGACGATTGTACTGGGGAGATCGATTCATCATTTCGTTGTTCTCCAGGGACGTGGAGCGAATATTCAGCCGGTGCAGAACGAATCCTTGCAAGTCTGACTTGTTGCGGTAATCGACCGCCCAAGTCTTCGTTCGGTATCGGCGAAGGTGATTGTCGATCGCAATCGCATTTCGGGAAAGATTCCAACGGACAGTCCTCTGGCGCACAAGGCCATGAACCAACGTAAGCTCCTCCCCGCAACAATCTTGTGGATTTCGAGCGGCGAATTACTGCGCCGTAACCACCGGTAAAACCACCGTATTCACGTCGCCCGGATTATCGCGCAGCTTCACGTAGAGAATCTTGCCTTTAGGCCGCGGAATCGGCAGGGCGTTGGCGATATATCCGTCCGGTACTTCTACCGGGTTGGTAAATCCCTCGTCCGTACTTATTGAATTAATAAGGTAGAGCTTCTCGCCCACCAGCGCGCACTTATCCGGAGTGGCGAGGCAGCGAATCCCTTTGAGCTGCGGAATACGCACCAGGGATACCAGCGGCTGCCAGTCTCCATTCACCCCGTTGCCGCTCACTGGCCGGAATTTCAACGCCCCAAACGCTGACGGCCCAAGGTGCTTCATCGGATCGAGCACCGCGACAAATGTCCTCGCATCCTGCAACGTGAGATTGCCGTCCTGAACGCTCAGCAGGACCTTGAACGCTTCGTCCGCGGTCGCGACCTCGATCTTCTCGTCGGGCGCGAAAGTCGCAGGACTCTGCGCCTTCAACACAAAGCTCAAGCGCGCATCCTGCGGTAGATCTTCCGGATTTCCAAAGCGCATACTGGTCGGCGTTTCATCGCTATCCGGCTGCACCGTCTTATTCACCAGCGTCACCTGTGGGCGCGATGCATCCACGTGCGCCTTCACATCCAGCAAGCGTCCATCTTCAAGCGTTGCATGCGCCGTCACCGCGTCGCCAGCGTTTGTCTTCAGCTTCGACCCCTCGGCCGCCACCATCTTGAGCTCATCCTGCTGATTGGCACGCGTCAGCCCCTTTGGCATGAACTTCACGCCGTCGAGTTCCAGGCTCGCTACTTGGTCTAATCGTGTTCCTTTGAGAACGCCTTCCACATCTCCTGCATGAAGATCGAAGCTGTCCAGCCGTCCCGCTTCAGCGTAGGAATGTAAGGCGATCGTATCCGGCTCATGTAGCCCGAACTTCGCCACCTCGACTTGCAAAGCTCCGGCCCCTGCATCCTTCAACGGGATGTGCAGCTCGATTTCATCCGGCTTCGACTTCTTCCAGGTCGTGACCAATTTGTTGTGCTGCTCATCACGAACCGCAATATCTTTCACGCAAGCCGCATCCTCCACTTGCAGGTGCAGCGTGTCTTCGCGCCCAATGATCAGCGCGCTGGCATCCTTTGACGCCACCACCAACTTTGCCGACCTCGGGCTACGGAAAGAGAAGTGTGGCCCTTCAAAGTTCTGAAATCCCCACGACCCATGTATGGTTCCGCTCACTTCCTGGTCAAAATTTGCCGCCTTCAGCGTTTCGTTCTCCACTACGATCCCGCCATGCGCCGGGTCCGCCTTCGCCGGAAGATCCACCCATCCTTTATCACTGTTCTGCAAGTGGAGCGTCAGGTTGTGCGCCAAATCAGTGGCGAAGATCAGCGGGGCTCCTTCCACCGGCAGCACCAGCTTCGGATCGGCGATACAAAAAACTTGCTTCGCATCGACCGCTTTCAGCGGTGGAGGCACCGCATTTATGATCGGCGGCAATCCCACCACAATCACCGACTTCGGGTTTCGAAACGATGGTGGATTATTCAAGCGAAGGTTTAAGGTATCTCTCTTTGATAATGCAAGTGCTGGAATGTACTGGAACTGGGCGGTATGGGTCGTTCCCAGTATCCGCGCCACGTCCATTACCGCCCCCACGTACGGGCTGTAATACCCGAAGCGCGCCTGCGGCGTCGAACTGATCTGCGCCATCAGGTCGCCGGACGCTCCCGTAGTAATCGCCGTCACCATGCTTTCGGTGTGTGCGTCATCGAGGACGAGCTGGTCGGTTCCTTGGGTCAGGCAGGGAACTTGCTGCGCCGTCGGCTTATCGAAACACTGCGTATCGACCTTGATGTTTAAACTGCGCGCCAGCAACTGCGTGTGCTCTTTGAACTCAATCGGATCGTTGTTGGGAAGATCTTTCACCGCCGACAGGTATTTTTCCAGCCGGTCGCGGTCCAGGCTGGCTTGCCATAAATCCTGCGACGCTCGTACGAACGCCCCGGGTTTGCCTCGCACCGCCTTGCGCAGGGTAGCGAAGCCTCCACCCGTATCCGGAGCCAGGAACACGAGTGCCTCCTCCGCTTCGGGTGGAACCGTGACAAAGACCCCTTCATCGTGAACCTGTTTGGTCCAGGTTTCTACCCGCGTGAACCACGTCTCTGGTGGCGGATTGGTCGCGCCACGAAGGAACGCCACGATCATCAAATAATGCACCGACTGGCTCTCGGGCAGATCGGGATGGATCCATAGCCGGTCGCCCGCCTGCAGGTTGGGCACCTCGGAAATCGGCAGCGTCTTGCCGCCACGTTCCACGCGCAGATCGACCTTCGGACCCGTGAGGTCGAAGGCTGCGGCATCGCCCCGCGCCTGTACGCTCACTGCGCAAAGTAATCCAGCCAAAATCGCAACCGACAACCGCTTACGAATAAGAATGCGAAAAACTTCCATCAACAAAGACCCTGCCTCGAGCCAGCCATGGATGACCGGCTCTCTCCATTTTACCGGGCCTGACGCAGTGCGGGGGCACGTGACCTACTTCCGTAACCGCACACACGTGCCCCCTGCGCCGAAATTCCTCGCGCTCTCTTAGAAATTTATTTTCCAGCTACTTTCGTCGCGCAAACCAGCCAATCATCATTCCGAATAACGTGCCAATCGCGAACGACGCCACCACCGTCTCCACCGGATGCCGCTTGATCCGTTGCTGCGTATCCTCCATGAATTCCTCAGCCGCATCCGCGCTATGTTTTGCCGCGCGCTTCGCCAGTCCGATGCTGTCTTCGAGAGCTTCGGTCATTGCGGTGGTCGCCCGCGATGCCCGGTGCGCTGTTTCAGCAAGTCGTTCGCCCGCTTTGTCGAGCACTGTATCTAACATTTTGTTTCCTCCATTCGAATCTTTAGCAACCCTCAAAGCCGGCTCGCGAACCGCTCTTCCTCAAGCCTTTCATGTTTCGA